>CAMKGX010000007.1 GCA_946412355.1 uncultured Clostridia bacterium | reverse complement strand
AAGTATTTTTCCATCTCCGGCATGCCCATCGCCACCAGCACCTACTGGAACCAGGTCCACGGCTTCACCGCCGCCGACGTGGAGAAGGACGCCGAGGGCCTGCAGACCATGCGGAACCTGGGCCGCAACATGGCCTTCCTCATCAAGGCCATCGCCGCGGGCAGGGAAGCCATGGGCGAGCCGGAAGTGGAGCGGGGCAATTTCACCAGCTTCCCCGACGGCAAATGAGCGCATTTTCGCCGCAAGGCGTACATTTTACTTGAAATCACAAAAGAAGGAGACATTTTTATGAACATTCTGGTCATCAACTGCGGTTCCTCTTCCCTGAAGTATCAGCTCATCGACATGAACGATGAGAAGCTGCTGTGCAAGGGTCTGTGCGAGCGCATCGGCGACGAGGGCAGCTGCATCACCCATCAGAAGGACGGTCAGAAGTGGACCGAGACCTGCCCCATGCCCACCCATGTGGAGGCCTTCAACAAGGTGGTGGAGAAGATGACCTCCGGCGAGGGCAAGGCCATCAACGACGTCAGCGAGATCGGCGCCATCGGCCACCGGGGCGTCCATGGCGGCGAGGCCTTCCACGAGAGCGTGCTGGTGACCGATGAGGTCATCGCCGAATACGAGAAGCTGTCCCCCCTGGCCCCCCTGCACAACCCCGCCGGCGTCCAGGGCCTGCGCTGCGCCCGCAAGGTGTTTGGCGACAAGATCCCCAACGTGCTGGTGTTCGACACCGCCTTCCACGCCACCATGCCCGCCCGGGCCTATATGTACGGCCTGCCCTATGAGTACTACGAGAAGTACGGTGTGCGCCGCTACGGCTTCCACGGCACCTCTCACCGCTACGTGTCCCTGGCCATGGCCAACTATCTGGGCAAGAAGCCCGAGGACGTGAAGATCGTCACCTGCCACCTGGGCAACGGCTCCTCCATCGCCGCGGTGGACGGCGGCAAGGTGCTGGATACCAGCATGGGCATGACCCCCCTGGGCGGCCTGCTGATGGGCACCCGCTCCGGCGACATGGACCCCTCCATCCCCGGCTATCTCATGCAGCAGACCGGCATGACCGCCGCCGAAGTGGACGCGGTGATGAACAAGAAGTCCGGCCTGCTGGGCGTGTCCGGCGTCAGCAGCGACAACCGCGACGTCCGCGCCGCCGCCCAGAGCGGCAATCCCCGGGCCCAGCTGGCGGTGGATATGCTGGCCTACCAGATTCGCAAGTACATCGGCGCCTACGCTGCCGCCATGGGCGGGCTGGACGCCATCGTGTTCACCGGCGGCATCGGTGAGAACGATCCTCTGACCCGCGGCGAGGTCTGCCAGGGCCTGGAGTTCCTGGGCGTTCAAATCGACCAGGAGAAGAACCAGCGCCGCGGCCTGGAGATCAACGACATCTCCGCCCCCGGCAGCCGTGTCACCGTGGCCGCCATCTGCACCAATGAGGAGCTGATGATCGCCCGGGATACCCTGGCGCTGGCCAAATGAATTGCGCCCAAGGGCGCATGAATTGGCAATTTGCCGTGAATTGTGCCTGCGGCACATGAATTGCGCTGCGGCGCATGATGCGGCGATTCATATAGAGACGCAAAATGACCACCGCCGGAATGGCGGTGGTCATTTCTTTGTTGGCTTTGTCTTTATTCGCCGGGGGTCACGGCGGCGGGGGTCACAGCGGAGGCGGGCGTCACCACGGTGGCGCTGTGGATGGGCTCGGCCACGCCGCCGGCGGCGGCGTAGATCACCAGCTCCACCTTGTCGCCCACGTTTACAAGGGGCAGCACCGCCGCGTCGGACACGGAGCCCTCAAACCAGCGGTCATCGCCGGTTATCCGCAGGTAATAGTGGGTGTTGCCCTCCACTACGGCGGAGCGGATCTCCGCCACGGTGCCGGTGACGGTGTAGAGGGTCTCTTGTTCCGCAGGGGAGACAGCGGTGTCGTCCTCGATCAGGCCGTTTTGCAGCAGCATCACCCGGTAGTTGCTCTCGCACTCCGCCACGGTGGCGCCGGTGGCCACGATCTGATACTGGCTGACGTTGACCATGGCGTACATCTTCACCAGGCCCGCCGCGTCCTTCAAGGCCATGAAATAGGTGGGCTGGCGGGAGATATTCAGCAGCAGGGGGAAGGTGGCGGTGTAGCGCATCTGCTGCACCTGGCCCTGGGCGCTGTCCATGGCGGAATACTCCTCGGCGCCGGCCACGGAGTAGAACCGGGTCTCCTTGGTGCGCTGGTTGGACAGGATGAAGCCGATGTTGGACTCGTCGCTGACCACGGAGGTGATGCCGGTGTACATATACACGTCGTCGTCAATGGCGATGTAGTTGTAGCCGTCGGTGGTCTCGGTGACGTTGCGCTGGCCGAACATGGAGTTGAGCCAGCCGTTGATATACCGGCCGTGGTAGTCGTACTGGCGGATAATCAGCTCGGCGGTGAACACGTGGTCCACCCACTCGGGCACGTCGGCCACATCGTAATAGCTGTGCTCGCCGGTGACGGCGTTCACCAGCACGGCGCCGATGATGTCCGTGCCGCCGAAGAGGCCCACGGTGCGGGTCATCCGGGGGCAGACCCACCAGGGATTGCCCTCCTCATCGATCTCAAAGGCGGGGGCGTCAAAGATATAGGTGGGGTAGCGGAACCGCAGATAGCGGTAGAGGTTGCGGGAAAAGTGCTCCGCCGTGGTGTAGCGGATGCCGTCCTCCAGCCGCACCACGTCCACGTTCTGGGTCACCATGTCGATGACCAGGTACGCCGGCAGGCCCTTAGCCCGGTTATTGAGCCACTTGATCCAGTCGCCGTACTCCAGGGGCGTCACCCGGACGGGCTGGCCCTGGTAGTTGATCTGGGTATAGTCCGGCGCCACTTCAAACTGGCTCACCATGTCGGCCAGCTCGCCCAACTTGCGGTTGCCCAGCTTGGTGGCGCTGTCACGGTCCAGCATGGGAATCTGGCGGTAGGATATCTCCTCCACCTCGGCGGCGAAGTCGCCCTCCTCCACCGTCAGCAAATCGCGGTAGGCGGCGGCCCGGAACACGTGCCAGCCGGCCACGGAGCCCACAATGGCCACCACGATAGCCAGCGCCGCCAGGGCGGTGGGGATGGCGCACTGCTTCTTCAAAAACTGGAAGTAGCCCTTGGCGCCGGTGCCCTGGAAGCCGGAGGTCAGCATGGCGCACAGCACGTACACGCCGCAGGTCAGCACCAGGAAGGTGTAGAAATCGCCGCTGTGGAGGTTGATGGGCGGCAGGACAACATAGTAGTACACGGCGGCGAACAGCACCGTCACCACCAGGTTGATCACCGTGCGCCCAAAGGCGTTGCCGATGGCCTTGCGGGCCTTTTTGGGGGCGGCGGGGTCCTTCTGGAAGGGGTTTTTCTTGGCAAAGCCCTGAAAATCCGGGTCATTCCAATTCACGTTCATGGCAAATCACTCCTTTTAGCTCTTCTGCGGGATGCGGGAGATAATCTGGCCCATCAGTTCCTCCATGCTCATGGTTTGCAGCACTACACGGCCCGGGCCGGTGACCACGGTGTTGAACAATCCCTCGCCGCCGAACAGCACGTTTTTCACGCCCTTCACGGTCTGCACGTCGATGGTGCAGGTGCTGTCGCACATGGCCAGGTGGCCGGTGTCGATGATGATCTGCTGGCCCGGCTGGAGGTCATACTCCACGGCGGAGCCGTCGATCTCCAAAAAGGCCATGCCCCGGCCGGAGAGCTTTTGCATGATGAAGCCCTCGCCGCCGAAGAAGCCGGCCCCGGCCCGCTGGTGGAAAAAGGTGCTCAGCTCCACCCCGGCGGTGCCCGCCAGGAAGGCGGACTTCTGGCAGATCACGGGGCGGTCGGGGGTGATTTCCACCGCCCGGACGGAGCCGGGGAAGCTGCTGGCAAAGGCAATCATGCCCCTGCCGTGGGCGGTGTAGCGGTTCTGGAACAGGTTCTCGCCGGAGAACAGGCGGCCCAGGGCCTTGCCCACGCCGCCGCCGGAGGTCTGCATCTCCATGTTGGGGCTCATCCACACCATGGAACCGCTCTCGGTGATCATGGTCTCGCCGTCATCCAGCTGGCACACCACCACGCCCATAGGCTCGCCTTTGATCTCATACTGCATGATGAAAGCCTCCTTGTCATACTATTTATAAAATAATTTCCCGCCATGGGGCATTTTACAATTATAGTATAACACGGCGGAGCAGAAAACACAACCACGGGAAAACGCGGCCCCTTTCGGAGCCGCGTTTTCTAAGCCTGTCAAAAAACGGCTATGCCGTTTTTTGACAATGGGATTGCAGTCTACTGCGCGCGCGAATAGTGCGCCTCTGGCGCACTATTCGCACACTTCGTAGCCTGAGAAGTGAAAAAAGTGACGCGCATGTCGTCACTTTTTTCGGATTTCAATGGTTCGCGCCTGCGGGCGCGAAATCTGCGATGCTTTTTTTGACAATCTGGGAAAACGCGGCCCCTTTCGGAGCCGCGTTTTCTGTATGAGGAGAGAAAAAGGATGAGAAAAAGCTGTTGCGTCAGCCCCGGTTGCCGAAGAAGTAGCGGAAGAAATCGTCCATGCCGGGGGTCTGGTAGCCGTAGGGGTACTGCTGCTGGGGCTGCTGCTGTTGCTGCTCGGTGCCGGTGGTCTGGGGCCGGGCGTCGAAGGTGATGGTCACGTCCACGTAGCTGCCCTCCCGGTAGACCTGCAAGGTGGCAGTGTCGCCGGCGCGGAAGCTCTTCAGCGCGGCGGTAAGGTCGGTGCGGGTGGTGATAGCGGTGTCATTCAGCTTGGTGATGACGTCGCCCATCCGCAGCCCCGCTTTCTCGCCGGCGCCGCCGGACACTACGCTGTACACAAACACACCGGTATCCACGTCATACTGGTACTGGGCGGCCATCTCGGCGGTCATGGTGCCGCAGGTGATGGCCATATAGGCCTTGTCGGACACAGAGCCGCTCTCCATGATCTCGGTGATGACGGAGGTGACATCGTCAATGGGGATGGCGAAGCCCAGGCCCTCCACGGTGGTGGAGGAGTACTCGCTGTACTTGGCGGACACGATGCCCACCACCTGGCCGTACAGGTTCATCAGGGGGCCGCCGGAGTTGCCGGGGTTGATGGAGGCGTCCACCTGGATCATGTTAAAGGGCGTGCCGTCCACGTTGATGGCACGGTTCACCGAGGACACGATGCCCTGGCTCATGGAGAAGGTCAGCTCCCCCAGGGGGTTGCCGATGGCCAGCACCGTGTCGCCCACGTTGACGCTTTCGCTGCTGCCCAGGGTGACGGGCTGCAAGCCGGCGGCGTCGATCTTGATGACAGCCACGTCGTAGTCGCTGTCGCCGCCGATAACGGTGGCGGCATAGGTCTGGCCGCTGTACAGCGTGACCTGCACGGTGTCGGCGCAGGAAACCACATGCTGGTTGGTGACAATGTAGCCGTCGGCGGTGATGATAAAGCCGGTGCCGCTGGAGGAGGACTGGCTCTGCTGGCCGAAGACGTTATAGGTGGTGCCGGTGGAGTTGATGGACACCACGCTGTTGACGGTGCTGGCGTACACCTGGGCGGGGGTCATCTTCTCGCCGCTCTCCACCTGCTTGACGGTGACGGCCACCTCCTCGGCGGTCTGGGCCGCCTGGTTGACGGAGGTCTTGTTGGTGTGGAAGGCGCCGTAGGCCGCCGCGCCGCCGAAGCCGCACAGGCCCGATACCAGGGCGCACACCAGCACCAGGGCCACCGCCTTCACCCCCAGGCCCTGCCTGGGCGCGGGGCCACGCTCCACCTGGTGCGCGGTCTCCGCCGGGGCGGCCACGGGGCTGTACTCATCCCGGGCCGTCTCGCCCCGGGCGTAGTGATACTCTTTGAATTCATCGTTATACATACGGATTCCTCCTTTATTTTCAAAGGCCATTATGATAAGATATCCTTGACACGATTCATACTATACCACGAAAACTGAAATGAGAGTTAAAATCTTATGACGGATTTGTGTTTTTTTTGTGAACGAAAGGAGGCGTCGCCATGCTGCGCATTGACGGCCTGACGCTGTCGCCGGGGCAGGACGCGGCCCAATTAAAGGTGGGGGCGGCCCGGGCGCTGGGCGTAAAGCCGGGGGACATTACGGCCCTCCAAATCCTCCGCCGCTCCATCGACGCCCGGCGTGAGGTAAAATATGTTTACAGCGTAGCGGTGGCCCTGGCAAAGGGCGTCCGCCCCCGGAAAAAGGCACCCCTCTACGCCCCGGAGCGGTATACCCTCCCCCCTGCCGCGCCCTCCGATGCCGCGCCGCCGGTGGTGGTGGGCGCAGGGCCGGCGGGCCTCTTTGCGGCGCTGGTGCTGGCCAAATGCGGGCGGCCACCCATTCTGCTGGAACGGGGCCAATGCGCCGAAGTCCGGCAGGAAACGGTGGCCCGGTTCTGGCGCACCGGCGAGCTGGACACGGAGTGCAACGTCCAGTTCGGCGAGGGCGGCGCCGGGGCTTTTTCCGACGGCAAGCTGAACACCGGCACCCGGGACGTGCGCCACCGCTTCATTTTGGAGGAAATGGTGCAAAACGGTGCGCCGGAGACCATTTTATATGACGCCAAGCCCCACGTGGGCACCGATTATCTCCACGTGATGCTCCAAAACCTGCGGCGGGAGCTGCTGGCCCTGGGCACGGATATTCGCTTCGGCCACAAGCTGACGGGCCTCCAGACGGAGGACGGACACCTGTCCGCCCTGACGGTGACAGGCCCCGACGGCCCCTACACCCTGCCCTGCCGCCGGTGCATCCTGGCCCTGGGCCATAGCGCCCGGGACACGGTGGAGGCCCTGTACGCCGCCGGTGTGCCCATGGAGGCCAAGCCCTTCGCCATGGGCGTGCGCATCGAGCACCGGCAGGCCGATATGGACGCGCAGCAGTACAAGGCCATGGCGGGCCACCCCGGCCTGCCCGCCAGCACCTATAAGCTGGCCTGCCACGTAGGCGACCGGGGGGTGTTCTCCTTCTGCGTGTGCCCCGGCGGCCAGGTGGTGGCGGCGGCCAGCGAGGTGGGTCGGGCCGTCACCAACGGCATGAGCGAGTACGCCCGGGACAGAGAGAATAGTAATGGCGGATTGCTGGTGAGCGTCACCCCCGACGACTTCCCCTCCTCCCACCCCCTGGCGGGATACGCCTTGCAGCGGGCGCTGGAGGCAAACGCCTACGCCCTGGGGGGCGGCGACTACGTGGCCCCGGCCCAGCGGGTGGAGGATTTCTTGCTCCACCGGCCCTCCGCAGGCCCCGGCCGGGTCATCCCCAGCTACACAAGGGGTGTCAAGTGGTGCGACTTGCATGACTGCCTGCCGCCTTGGATGACGGAATCGCTGGAAGCGGCGCTGCCCCTTCTGGACGGCAAGCTGCCGGGCTTTGCCCACCCCGACGCGGTGCTGACGGCGGTGGAGAGCCGCTCCTCCAGCCCGGTGCGGATGCCCCGGGGAGAGGATTATCAATCGGCCCTGCGGGGGCTGCTCCCCTGCGGCGAGGGGGCGGGCTACGCCGGGGGCATCCTGTCCGCCGCCGCCGACGGCATGCGCTGCGCCGAGCAGCTTTTGGCCGACGAGAGACAATGACACGATATAAGGAGGGCGAAACCGTGAGAAAAATCCTTGTGCTGGAACAGTTTATGGACGAAGGCCACCGCGAAATCATCCGCGCCGCCGCGGAAAAGACGGGCTTTGCGGTGGATTTCTCCACCGCCGACGATCTGACGGCGGACCAGGCGGCGGAATATGAAATCGTCTACGGTCTGCCCAAACCGGCACAGTTGAAGGACATGACGGCCCTGCGGTGGTTCTGCGCCAGCTTTGCCGGGGTGGACAACTACGTGGACGAGGGGCTGTATGCCCATCCGGGGGTACTCCTCACCAACTCCGCCGGGGCCTACGGCGTCACCATCGCCGAGCACGTGATGATGGTGACGCTGCTGCTGCTGCGGCGCTACCCCCTGTACGCCCAGAGCATGGCGCGGCGGCAGTGGCACGCCCCGGTGCCCATGGGTTCCATTTACGGCAGCCGGGTGACGGTGCTGGGCACCGGCGACATCGGCAGCAATGTAGCCCGGCGGTTCCGGGCCATGGGGGCCGCCCACCTCTGCGGCGTGCGGCGCAGCGGCAAGCCCGCCCCGGACTTTGACGAGACCCTGCCCTTTACGGCCCTGGACGATGCCTTGCCCCGGACGGACATCCTGGTGATGGCCCTGCCCGGCACGGCGGAGACGGCGGGGATACTCAGCCGGGAACGGCTGGCCCTGCTGCCGGAAAACGCCATTGTGGTCAACGTGGGCCGTGGCACCGCCATTGACCAGGACGCGCTGGTGGCGGCCCTGACCGCCGGCGCCATCGCCGGGGCGGCCCTGGACGTGATGGTGCCGGAGCCGCTGCCGCAGGACAGCCCCCTGTGGACGGCGCCGAACCTCATTTTGACCCCCCACTGCGCCGGCAACTTCTCCGTGGCGGTGACACGGGACCGAGACGTGGCGTTATTCTGCGAAGATTTGGAACGGTACGCTAAAGGTCTCCCCCTGCTGCGGCTGGTGGACAGAAAATTAGGCTATTGAATCCACATGAAAAGGCATCGGCTAAAAAAACCGATGCCTTTTTTGATTATTTTTCGTATTATCTGTCGAAAAGATTACAGCGTGGAATCACTTTTTGTCCAGATAGTCGCAGGCGGACAGGGCGGCTACGTTGCCCTCCCCCACCGCCTTGGCCAGCTGCAAGGGCTTGCCGGTGCAGTCCCCGGCGGCGAACACACCGGGCACGGCGGTGGCCATGCGGCGGTCCACCACAATGCCGCCTGCCTCATAGGTCAGGCCCGGCACCAGGCGGGTGACGGAGACGGTGTCCTTGATGATGAACACGCCGTCCACGCTGTGGCTCTCGCCGTTGAAGGTGAGGGTGCTGGCCTTGGCCTCGCCGGAGATCTCGTAGCGGCCGTTCTGGGGGAAGCGCAGCACGGTGCAGCCGATGCCCTCCAGGAAGTCGGCGTCCTGGGCGGCCTCCTCGCCGCCGCCTACCACCGCCACCGTCTTGCCCCGGTAGAGCATGCCGTCGCAGGTGGCGCAGTAGCTGACGCCCCGACCCAAAAACTCGCCCTCGCCGGGATAGAGCTTCTCGCGGGTGGTGCCGGCGGTGATGATGAGGCAGCGGGCCATGTAGAACTGGCTGCCCACCGACACGCCGAAGGTGTCGCCCATGGACATGGCGGACAGGGCACGGCCCTCGATGATGTCCGCCCCGGTGTCGATGAGCTGGCGGCGGAACAGCTCCGCCATCTCCGCCCCGGACATGGGGGGCAGGCCGGGGTAATTGGTGATTTTCTCCGCCTTGTAGAGGTTGCCGGTCTCGGCCTTGTTGGCCACCACGGCCATGGTCTTGTTGCGGTTTTTCAACGTCATGGCGGCGCTGGTGGCGGCGGGGCCGCCGCCGATGATCAATACGTCATAGGTCTGCACGCGATCATCCTCCTTGTTGTAAAATAAGGCGTCAGAACGCCAGCGGGGTATGGGTGCAGAGTTCCAGGATCTTGGCCCGAAGGGCCTTTAAGTCCTCAAAGGTCTCCGGCTTCTTGCCGGGGGAGCGCAGCAGCGCGGCGGGGTGATAGAGGGCCATCATCTCCACGCCGTCCTTGTGGAAGAACTGCCCGTGCTCCTGGCTGATTTTGAAATCCTCGTGAATCAGCTCGTTTGCGCTGATGCGGCCCAGGCACACCATGATTTTCGGCTGCATCTGGGCCAGCTGCTGTTGCAGCCAGGGGGCGCAGGCGGCCTTCTCCTCCGGCAGGGGGTCACGGTTCTCCGGGGGGCGGCACTTGACGGAGTTGGTGATATAGATATGCTCCCGGCTGAGGCCGATCATGGCCAGCATGTCGTCCAGCAGCTTGCCGGCCCGGCCCACGAAGGGCTCGCCCTGCTCGTCCTCCCGGGCGCCGGGGGCCTCGCCGATGAACAGCACCTCCGCCTGGGGGTCGCCTACGCCGAACACCACCTGGGTGCGGGTATCGGCCAGTCCGCAGCGGCGGCAGTCCAGGCACTCCTGCCGCAGCGTGTCCCAGCCGCTCATCCCACCTTGTCCTCCAGCCAGGAGAGGATGTCGGCGTATACCTTGGTCTGCTGGGACTTCTCGTTGAGAATCTCATGGCGCAGCCCCGGGTAGAGAATGATGGTGCAGTCGGCCACGCCGGCCCGCTTGAACTCGGTGTAGGTCTGGCGCACGCCGCGGCCCATGTCGCCCACCGGGTCGTCGCCGCCGGAGATCAGCAGCACGGGGGTGTGGCGGTCCATCTTATCCAGGCTGGAAAAGCGCTGGTTGAACCGGATGCCCCACAGCATCTCGTGGAACAGGCCCACCGTGGCCGGCTCGCCGCACTTGGGGTCGGCAATGTAGGCGTCCACGTTGTCGGTGTCGGCGCTGAGCCAGTCAAAGGCCGTGCGCTGGGGCTTGAAGGGGGCGTTGTAGCTGCCAAAGGCCAGGTTGTTCACAAAGGCGCTGGCGTTGGCGGGGTCCTTTTTCGCCATCAGCCCGGCGATGGCCAGGCCGCCGCTGAGCTTGGCACCCGACTGCCAGCCCGTGCCCATGACGATGGCGGCGTCCACCGTGCCGGCGTAGCGGATGAGGTAGGTGCGGCACAGGAAGGAGCCCATGGAGTGGCCCATCAGCACCAGCTTGGTGCCGGGGTAGGACTCCTTGATGCGGCAGTGAAGGGCATAGGCGTCGTCCACCACGGTGTTCCAGGTGTTGCCGTGGCCGAAGAAGATGGGGGTGTCCCCCTCGCCTACACTGTCGCCGTGGCCCAGGTGGTCATGGCCCACCACCGCGAAGCCATGGTCGCACAGGAAGCGGGCAAAATGGTCGTAGCGGGAGATATGCTCGCTGACGCCGTGGAGAATCTGCACCACGGCCCGCACGTCTCCCTCCGGGCGCCACTCCATGGCGTGGAGTCTGGTCTTACCGTCGGTGGAGAGAAAGGTGAATTCCGTCAACTTTGTCATGGTCAAACCATCCTTTCTGTGATATACTGTTGAGAGAAAAGGAAGGGCACGGCATCTTGCGCGGCTGCGATTCCCTTTCCTGCCAGAATCTTCATATATAGTATACCACACTCCACCGCTATTGAAAAGAGGATTTGCACTATGGATCAGTTCATCTTGGCATTGGATCAGGGTACCACCAGCTCCCGGGCCATCGTGTTCGACAAGGGCGGCAACATCGCCGCCATGGCACAGCACGACTTCCCCCAGCACTATCCCCGGCCCGGCTGGGTGGAGCACGACCCCTACGACATCTGGAACAGCGAGCGCATCGCCGCCGCCGAGGCCATTGCGGGCATGGCCCCCGGGGCCATCGCCGGCATCGGCGTCACCAACCAGCGGGAGACTACCATTTTGTGGGACAAGAACACCGGCGAGCCGGTGTATAACGCCATTGTGTGGCAGTGCCGCCGGACGGCGGAGCTGTGCGAGGAGCTGAAAAAGGAGGGGCTGGACGAGCGGATTCAGTCCACCACCGGCCTGCTGATCGACGCCTACTTCTCCGCCACCAAAATCCGCTGGATTCTGGACAACGTGCCCGGCGTGCGTCAGCGGGCGGAGAAGGGGGAGATCCTCTTCGGCACGGTGGAAACCTGGCTCATCTGGCAGCTCACCGGGGCCCACGTCACCGACGTGTCCAACGCCAGCCGCACCATGCTCTTTGACATCCACCGCCTGTGCTGGGATGACGAGCTGTGCGGCATGCTGCGGATCCCCCATTCCATTCTCCCCCGGCCTGTCAGCAACTCGGAGATTTACGGCTATGTGAAGGAGGGCATCCCCGGGCTGGAGAGCCTGGCGGGTGTGCCGGTGTGCGGCGCGGCGGGCGACCAGCAGTCGGCCCTGTTCGGCCAGGCCTGCTTTACCGCCGGCCAGGCAAAGAACACCTACGGCACCGGCTGCTTCACGCTGATGAACGTGGGCGCCGCCCCCGTCCGGTCCCGGGCGGGGCTGGTGTGCTCCGTGGGCTGGCAGGTGGGCGGCAGCACCACCTATGCCCTGGAGGGCAGCGTTTTCAACGGCGGCAGCACCATCCAGTGGCTGCGGGATGAGATGGGCATCATCGACTCCGCCCCCCAGATCAACGACCTGGCCGCCAAGGTGGCCGACACCAACGGCGTGGTGGTGGTGCCGGCCTTTACGGGCCTGGGCGCCCCCTACTGGGATATGTACGCCCGGGGCGCCGTGCTGGGCATCACCCGGGGCACCAACCGCAACCATCTGGCCCGGGCGGTGCTGCAATGTATCGCCTTCCAGGTCACCGATCTGATGATGGCCATGCGGATGGATGCCGGCTGCGACATCTCCACCTTGAAGGTGGACGGCGGCGCCTCCGTCAGCGACATTCTGCTGCAAATGCAGGCCGACCTGCTGCGCATCAACGTGGACCGGCCCGCCATGGTGGAGACCACCGCCTTCGGCGCGGCGGCCCTGGCGGGCTTGAGCTGCGGGCTGTGGAAAGACCTGGACGAGATCGCCGCGCTGCGGCGCAGCGACGCCGTGTTCCAGCCCCGGCGGGTGCAGGCGGACACCGACGCGGAATACCGCCTGTGGAAGCGGGCCGTGGGCCGGGCCGCCGACTGGATCGAGCATTGATTGTGCCGTATCGGCATATAAAAACCATCATAGAGGAAGGAGATTATCACTATGGCATTCATCAATCTGGACGGACTGAAGGATAAGGCAAAGGGCATGGCTGAGCTGGCCACCGAGAAGGTGCGGGACGTGGCAGAGGTGGCCGGGGACAAGGCCCGGGACGTGGCGGACTCCGCCAAGCTGGCCGTGGCCCTGGCCCAGGAGCAGCGGGAGCTGGAGCGGAACTACCAGGCCATCGGCCAGTGGTTCTGCCAGGAGTACAAGGGGGAGATCCCCGAGGCGCTGCGGGACGTGCTCTCCGCCGTGGAGGCAAACCGCCGCCGCATCGAAAAGCTGAAGGCCGCCAAGGAAAACGGCGGCTGCGTGGAGGCTGTGGACCTGGCGGAGAGTGGAGCGGAAGCCGCGGCCGAGGAGCCGGAGGTGGAGTGCCCGGTGTGCCACGAGATGAGCCGGGGCAAGTTCTGCGCCAAGTGCGGCGCGCCGCTGCAATAAGAGGCGGAGGGCGTCATTTTGCTCAAAATCTGATACCGCGAGAAAAGGAGACTCCCACGGCGTCTCCTTTTCAGATTGTCAAAAAAGCATCGCAGATTTCGCGCCCGCAGGCGCGAACCCATGAAATCCGAAAAAACTGACGACATGCGCGTCAGTTTTTTCACTTCTCAGGCTACGAAGTGTGCGAATAGTGCGCCGGAGGCGTACTATTCGTGCGCGTAGTAGACTGCAATCCCATTGTCAAAAAACGGCATAGCCGTTTTTTGACAGGCTCAAAAAGAGATGCCAGAAGGCATCTCTTTTTTTGACGAAAAAAAACGGAAATTGAACAGAATAACCCAGCGGAAACTGCGGATAATAAGGGCGAAAGTGAACGGGATGGCATGGCGCGGCGGCGCAAATTTTCACCATCGGAAAGGATAGAAGGGCATGAAAGCAACAGGCATCGTGCGGCGGATTGACGACTTGGGCAGGGTGGTCATCCCCAAGGAAATCCGCCGGACGTTTCACATTCGGGTGGGCGACCCGCTGGAAATTTACACCAGCAAAGACGGGGAGGTCATCTTCAAAAAATACTCGCTGCTGGGCGGGCTGGAGGACTTTGCGGAGCAGTTTTGCGACACCCTCAGCCGCACCACCGACTTCACCGTGGCAGTGACGGACCGGGACACGGTGATCGCCGCGGCGGGGCCGGGGCGACGGAGATTGCTGGGCAAAACCCTGACCCCCGCCCTGGGGGACATCATGGAGCAGCGGGGCATCTGGCAGCGGGGGGACGAGGCCGTGGCCGCCTGCGAGGGCGAGGCGGACTACTGCGCCGCCCTGGCGGCCCCCATATTGTGCCAGGGGGACGTGCTGGGGCTGGTGCTGTTCGCCGCCGAGGGCGACAGGCGGCCCGGCGACGCGGAATACAAGCTGGGGCAGGCGGTGGCGTCCTTTTTGGGGAAGCACATGGAGACGTAAGGCGCAAAAAGCAGCACTTTTTCCGCCTTTATAACAGAGAAAAACCGGCCCGATGGGCCGGTTTTTATTGTTTTTGTGTACTGTTATGGCGCTTTACACCGCCGTCAGCTCTTTGTCGCCCTCCTTTTGGGCGGAGCGCATCTCCGGGGCGGATTCGGCGTTGCGGTTGACCTCCTGGGGGCTGTGGTACGTGGGCACCAGACGGCGCATGAGGGCGATAATCTGCTCGTTGCCCAGGGGCGGCTCGGTGGTGACTGCGGCGTCCAACTGCTCCAGGCCCGCCATAATGGCGGCGCGGTCAATCTCCGGCTGCTGCTCCACGAAAATCTTCTTATTGTCGGTGGGCAACAGGTCGTTACTGGCCATGAGCAGCTCCTCATACAGCTTTTCGCCGGGGCGAAGGCCGATTTCCTGAATGTCGATGTCCCGGTAGGGCTGGTAGCCGCTGAGGCGGATGAGATTCTCCGCCAGGTCCAGAATCTTCACGGGCTCCCCCATGTCCAGCACGAACACCTGGCCCTGGCGGGCCATGGCGCCGGCCTGGAGCACCAGGGAGGCCGCCTCGGGGATGGTCATGAAATAGCGGATGATGCGCTTATCGGTGATGGTGACGGGGCCGCCGGCGGCAATCTGCCGCTTGAACAGGGGCACCACGCTGCCGTTGGAGCCCAGCACGTTGCCGAAGCGGACAGCGCAATACTCGGTGGGGCTGTCAAACCGGCTCTGGAGCACCATCTCGCAGAAACGCTTGGTGGCGCCCATGATGTTGGTGGGGTTGACGGCCTTGTCGGTGGAAATCATGACAAACTTCTCGGCGCCGAACTTCTCCGCCGCCCGCACCACGTGGTAGGTGCCGAAGACGTTGTTCTTCACCGCCTCGGCGCAGCAGTTCTCCATCAGGGGGACGTGCTTGTGGGCGGCGGCGTGGAACACCAGCTGGGGGTGGTACTGCTCGAAAATCTGGTAGATACGGGCCTTATCCCGGACGGAGGCAATCTCCACCCGGAGGGGCAGCGTGTCGCCGTAGGTCTGCCGCAGCTCCTGCTGCAAATCGTAGGCGTTATTCTCGTAGATGTCCAGCACGATGAGGAGGCGGGGGCGATATTTGGCAATCTGGCGGCACAGCTCGCTGCCGATGGAGCCTCCACCGCCGGTGACCAGCACCACCTTGCCGCCCAGGAAGCTATGGAGGGCGCTCTCGTCCAGGTGGACGCTGTCACGGCCCAGCAGGTCCTCAATCTCCACGTCACGGACCATGCGCATGGTGACCTCGCCGTTCATCAGCTGGGACATACCCGGCACCGTGCGGACCTTACAGCCCGTGTTCTGGCAGATTTGCAGCAGGCTGCGCTGCTGCTCTGCCGAGGCGGAGGGCAGGGCCAGAATAATCTGGTCGATGTCATACTGCTCCACCGCCCAGGGGATACGCTCCCGGCCGCCGATGATCTTGACGCCCTCGATGTACTTGCCCTCCTTGGCAGGGTTATCGTCCACAATGCAGCAGATCGTACCGGTGGAGGTGTTGCCGGAGAGGCTCTCCTGCACCAGAGCGCGGCCGGCGGCACCGCCGCCTACCAGCAGGATACGCTGGCCGGTGCTGCGGCGGCTGCGATAGGCATAGCGGACAAGCTCGATATACGCCCGGGGGGCGCAGCGCATACCCACAAAGCCCACGGCGCAGAAAAACGCCATGGAAAACCACACGCTGATGGGCAGGCGGATGGCGCACACCAGCGCCGCCACGGCGCAAAAGACGAAGTCGGCCACCACGGACAGCACCATGCGAATCACATCGTGGAGCCCCACCGTGCGCCAGACGTAGCGGTACATACGGGTGAAGAGGAAGACCGCCACCGTGATGACGCAGGCCATGGGCGCGAAACGAAGCATGGCGCCCAGATACTCGGCGGGCACACTGGAATACCGAAAGTCGAACCGCACCAGCAGGGCAAGCAGCCCGCCGGCGGCCACGATGACCATATCCAAAAACGCGATGAGGGCAATACGCATGAAGTTATATGTCTTTGTAAGCTCCATGGTGAACCTCTCCTTGCACAAAAGAATCGCCCCGGGGAAAACCAGCGCATCGTAAATATAACAAACTATTCGGCAAAAAGCAACAGGGAAGGACTGGCTATGGAGGTTTTTACCTCAGGAAAGCACCCGGCCCAGCACGTCGGCGGCAATATCCTCCACGCTTCGCATGGCGCCGCCGCTGGCGCAGGCCACGGTGTCCCAGCCCAGCAGGCCGGCGCAGTACTCCGCCGCCGCCCGGGCGGAGGCCAGGTAGGCCAGGTCACGCTCGTGGATGTCCTTCTTGGTCTCGTCGCCGTGGTAGCGCTGCGACATCAGCTTCTGGCTGAGGGTGGGGTCCACCTGGAGATAGATGACACGGTCCGGGGCGGGGATGCCCAGCAGGCCGTATTCATAGTCGAACAGCCACTGCAGGAAGTGGCTCCACTGCTCTTGGGGCAGCTTGGCGCACTGGTGGACGGCGTTGGAGGTGGTGTAGCGGTCGGCCACGATGACGCCGCCGTCACGGTAGAACTGGCCCCAGTCGCTTTTGAAGCCGGCGTAGCGGTCCACGGCGTAGAAGCTGGAGGCGGCGTAGGCGTTGACATCGCCGGGATGCTGGCCGAAGTCGCCCCGCAGGTACATTTTAATCAGGGCAGAGGAGTCGCTCTCATAATTGGGAAACGTAATCTGGCGGACGGAATAGCCCTTTTTACGCAGGTTTTCCGCAAGCAGCGCCGCCTGGGTGGCCTTGCCGCTGCCATCCAGCCCTTCGATGACAATCAATTTACCGGCCATGGTAGTACCTCCTGTTGTTAACGTGAAAAAGCGGGCGGCGGCGCCGCCCGCTTCATGCTGCCGACACGCTGTCGGCAGCATGAAGCGCAAATGCGGAAGCATGGAAACATGCTTCTGCATTTGCATGGATTTCACGTGAAGGGGGACTCCCGTCCCCCTTCACAATCCCCCATGCGTGTCGAAAAGCTGTCCACAAATAACCTTTGTTTACAGTTGTAGAGTGTGGGTATTGTTGTGTCAGCTGCGCAGCTCCATCAGCTTCTGCTTCAGCTCGCCCTCGATGCGGCCCAGCTCCGCCTCGGCGGCCTTGCGCTTGGCAGCGCCCTCGGTCTGGATGCGGGCCACCTCGTCCAGGGTGGAGATGAGCTGCTGGTTGGTGTGCTGCAGCGTCTCGATGTCCACGATGGAGCGCTCCGCCTCCTTGGCGGTGGCGATGGTGCCCATCTTCAGGGCATCGGCGTTCTTCTTGAGAAGCTGGTTGGTCATCTCCGTCACCTGGTTCTGGGCGGCGGTGGCCTGGCGGCCGTGCTCCAGGCCCAGGGCCAGCACCATCTGGCTCTTCCAGAGAGGAATGGTGTTGACCAGGGAGGACTGAATCTTCTCAATCATGAGGGTGTCGTTATTCTGCAACAGGCGGGTCTGGGGGCCCATCTGCACCGACACCATGCGGGTCAGCTCCAGGTCGTGGAGCTTCTTTTCAAACCGGTTGCACAGGTTGGCCAGGTCGTTATACGCCTGGGCGTCCTCGGAGGTGCCAGACTCGGCGGCCTTTTTGCGCAGGGCCTCCAGCTCGGTGGTGCGGACTTCGTTGAGCCGCTTCTTGCCCGCCAGGATATACATGGTCAGCTCTTTATAATATTTGAGATTCAGCTCATACATCTGGTCGAACATAGCCACGTCTTTCAGCAGGGTAAGCTGATGCTGCTCCAGATTCTGGGCGATTTTCTCCACGTTGGTCTCCACCTTGCTGTACTGGGCCTTCATGACAGCCAGGGGGTTGGCGGCCTTGTGGAACAGGCCCTTGAGGCCCTTGGCCTGCTCCAGAGCGCCGAAGCCCTTCAGCTCCGTCACCAGGCGGCTCAAATCCTCGCCGATTTCGCCCATGTCCTTATTGCGGACGTTGCTCAAAGCGTTCTCGGAGAAGGTGGCCACGCTCTTCTGGGCGGCGGCGCCGTATTGCAGCACCTGGTTGGTGTCGCGGATGTCAATCTTCTTGGCGAAGTTGTCCACGGCGGCCTTTTCCTCGGCGGTGAGCATGCTGTCATCCAGCACCACGGGCTCGATGGGCTTGGCCTCGGCGGGGGTGGCGGGGGTGACGGGGGCCTGGGGCTCCAGGGTCAGCTGGGGGACGGCGGCGGCAGTGGCGGTGGCGGCGTCCTCATTGGGGGTGAGGGTCAGCTCGGGGGTCATGTTGTCAGTCATCACAATGCTCCTCTCTTTTGTCCGATACACAAAAGCGGCAAGCCGCTGATATTACCCATATAGTATAGCCCAAAGGGGCGGTCCGGTCAAGGGCCGGTCACAGCCATTGCAGAGGCGGCAGGCGGAAATAGCCGTGGGCGGGGACGGCCCAGGTGGGCAGGCCCTGGCAGTCGATGCGGCAGGCCCGGGTCAGGTGGTCCAGCGTTCGGGGGCGGCCCAGCTCGTCGGTCTGGTAAAGACCCAGGCTGACGTAGAACTCCCCCTTGGCCACGGTGTCCAGGGGCAGCGTCAGGCGCAGCTCCGACACGCCCTCCGGCAGATCCCGGGGCTCCGACCAGGCGGTGGCAAGGCCGATGTCCTCGCCGTTGCGGAGCGTGAGGCGGACGGACACGCCGGGGATGGGCGCAGGTGCGTCCACCGTCAGGGCAAGGCGCAGCGGCTCGCCGGGGGCGTAGGTGGGGGTGTCCTTGCCGGGGAGGAGGAGATGGGTCATCCGGGGGGCGCCTACCGGGGCCGCCACCGCCCGGGGCAGGGCGGACAGGTCCATGTCCACGGTGCCCCGGCCCATGCCGCTGTCCATATAGGCGGCGATGGCCTTTTCCGGCGCCCCGTCGAAGATGATTTTGCCCTTTTGCAGCACGATACAGCGGTCGCACAGGCGGCGGATGGTGCTCATATTATGGCTGACGTACAGCACCGTGCGGCCCTCCTCGTCGGCGGCGGCACGCATACGGTCCAGGCACTTGTGCTGGAAGGCCATGTCCCCCACCGCCAGCACCTCGTCCATAATCATAATCTCGCTGGTGAGATGGGCGGCTACGGAGAAGGCCAGCTTGACGTACATGCCGGAGGAATAGCGCTTGACGGGGGTGTCGATGAACTCCCGGACCTCGGAGAAGTCGATGATTTCCTCCATGCGGCGGTCAATCTCGGCCCGGGTCATGCCCAGGATGGCGCCGTTCATATAGATGTTCTCACGGCCGGTCAGCTCGCCGTGGAAGCCGGTGCCCACCTCCAGCATGGAGGCCACCCGACCGTAGATGTCGATATCGCCCTCCGTGGGGGCGGTGATGCGGCACAGCAGCTTGAGAAGGGTGGATTTGCCCGCGCCGTTGGGGCCGATGATGCCCAGGCGCTCACCGGGCTGCACCGTCAGGTCGATGCCGTCCAGGGCATAGAAGGCGTCGCCGGACAGCGCACGCTGGCCGATACGCTGATTGGGGTCCTCCCTGCCCCGCTTTTGGGCCCACCAGGATTGGAGATCGGCCTGGAGAGTGCGGCCGCCGATGGCGCCCAGGCGGTATTCCTTTTTCACGCCCTCCATGCGGATGGCATAGGGGATGGATGCCACAGGCGGACACCTCCTTCGGGGTTTTTTCAGAAAAATAGGGTTACACCGTATCCATAAAGGTGCGCTCCACCTTGTTGAAAATCATGATGCCGATGAGGGCGGCGGCCAGGGTGAAGCAGCCGCTCCACACCAGGCTCCACCCGGGCACGCCGCCCACGCCCAGCAGGCAGCGCCGCAGCAGCTCCGACGGGGCGGTGACCGGGTTCCACAGCAGCAGGGTGCGCAGGGGGCCGGACACGGTGCTGAGCGGGTAGACCACAGGGGTGGCGTACATCCACAGCGACAGGCCGAAGCTGACCAGCACCTGGAGGTCACGATACTTGGTGGTGAGGCTGGAGATGATGATACCCACGGACATGCCCATGACACCCAGCGCCGCCAGCAGCAGCGGCAGCAGCGGCCACAGCGCCCAGCAGGGGCGGACACGGCCCACCGCCACGTAGTACACCAGCAGTATAAGGGCGGGCAGCAGCTGGATGGCAAAGCGGAGCACCGCGCCCAGCACCGACGAGATGGGCACCACCAGGCGGGGGAAATAGACTTTGCCGAAAAGGCGGGCGTTGCCGGTGAAGGTGGAGGCGTTGTTATTGACGCAGGCGGAGAAATAGCTCCACACCGCGTGGCCCGCCAGATAGAACAGAAGCTGGGGGACGCCGTCGGTGCCCAATTTGGCGATGTTGCCGAAGAGCACCACGTAGACCAGGGAGGTGAGCAGAGGGTTGATGACCAGCCAGGCCGGGCCCAGCACCGTCTGCTTGTAGCTGACGGCAAAGGAGCGGCGGGTGAAGAGCCAGATCAGCTCCCGGTATTGCCAGACCTCGCCCAGGTGTAAATCCAGCAGATTATGATGTGCGCTGATGTGGGTATGCTGCATGGTGCCGCCCCCTTTCCCGAAATAATTCATGTCATTATAACATATTATTTTTAATTTGTATAGAAAAAAGCGCACCGTCCGGGAAAACCGAACGGTGCGCGGGGGATGATGCAATTTTACGCCGCTGCTTTCTGCTTTTTGCCCAGGGAGAGCTGGAAGACGGTGATGGCGGCGATGACGGCCAGACCGATGAGGTCGGACATGGTGCCGGGGATCATCATGCACAGGCCGCCGGCGGCCAGCAGCAGGCGGAAGACCACGTTGATTTTGGCGCCCAGATGGCCGTTGAGGGCGGCGGCCACGCCGAACAGGCCCACCACGGCGCTGATGGCGATCTGCGCCACGGTCAGCACGCCGGACACGCCGTCGAACAGCATGGCGGGGCTGTACGCGAAGATGTAGGGCACGATGAAGGCGGCGATAGCCAGCTTGGTGGCGTTGAGGCCGGTCTTCATGGGGTTGGCCTTGGCGATGGCGGAGCCGGCGTAGGCTGCCAGGGCCACGGGGGGCGTGATGTCCGCCACGATGCCGAAGTAGAACACGAAGAAGTGAGCCGCCACCACGGGGAAGCCCAGCTGCACCAGAATGGGGGCGCAGGTGGAGGCCATGATGCAGTAGTTGGCGGTGGTGGGGACGCCCATGCCCAGCACGATGCAGCACAGCATGGTGAGCACCAGGCCCACGATGGTGGCGTTGCCCGCCACGCGGACGATGGCGTTGATGAGGATGGAGGCAAGGCCCGTCACGGTGATGCAGCCGGCGATGATGCCCGCCATGGCGCAGGCCACCGCCACGGTGATGGCGCCCTTGGAGCCGGCCTCCAAAGCGTCCACGGCGGAGAAGAAGGTGTCCTTCCCCGCTCCGGCCAGGGCCGGGCCCGTTTTTTGGGCGGGGCGGTCAGCGGTGCCACGGAGGCGGGTGAGGAAGAAGTTGACGCCGCCCACCGCCACGGCCGCCAGGATGGAATAGGCGGCGGAGTGGGACATGGTCTTGCTGCCGGAGGCTACCAGGTACACCAGCAGCACCAGGGGGAGAATCAGGTAGCAATCCCGGGCCAGCAGCTTCCACTTGGGGAGCTGATCGCGGGGGATGCCCTGCAAGCCCAGCTTTTTGGCCTCCAGATGGACGGCGATGAAGATGCCGGCAAAGTAGAGGACGGCGGGCAGGATGGCCTTCACCGCCACCTGGGCGTAGGGCAGGCCCATATACTCCGCCATTAAGAAGGCGGCGGCGCCCATGATGGGGGGCATAATCTGGCCGCCGGTGGAGGCGGCGGCTTCCACCGCCCCGGCGAACTCCGGCTTGTAGCCGGTTTTCTTCATCATGGGGATGGTGACGGAGCCGGTGGTAACGGTGTTGCCCACGGAGGAGCCGGACACCATACCGCACAGCGCCGAGGAGATGACCGCCACCTTGGCGGGGCCGCCGCTGGACCAGCCCGCCAGACGGTTGGCGAAGCTGATGAAGAAATTGGCGATGCCGGTGCGCTCCAAGAACGCGCCGAAGATGATGAACAGCACGATGTAGGTGTAGCACACGCTGATGGGGGTGCCGATGACGCCGGAGGTGGTGTAGAACAGCTTATAGACGATGTTCCGCAGGGCCAGATACACGCTGGGGTTATAGCTGAGCTGGTTATAGAAGGCGTAGGCCACCAGGGCGCCGGCCACGCACAGGATGGGCAGGCCCACACAGCGGCGGCACAGCTCCACCAGCACCAGGATGCCTACGCAGCCGATGACGATATGGATGGTGTGGATGCGGGTGGCCAGGCGAATCATGGTCATGGCGTTCAGGGCGAAATAGAAGAACGCCCCGGCGCCCAGCACCATCAGCACAATGTCATACCAGGGGATGAAGTTCACCCGGACGTGGCCCTTTTTGGCGGGGTAGGTCAAAAAGCCCATGATGATGATAAAGCCCAGGAACAGGGGCAGGCGAATTTCCGGCATGGCGGTGGAGAACAGGGTCATGCCGATGCAGTAGAGGGCGAAGAGGGCCATAATCACCTTGATGACGATGGCGGGGGTGCCCTCCCAGACGCGGGTATTGGACTCCCGGTCGTATTTACGCATCACCGCGTCCAGATCGGAAGCGTCCATCTGGGGGGCGGCGGTGTTCTTTTTCTTCAACAGGCTCATAAGGAGTCCTCCCAACGGTCAAAATGAATGGAGTGCGGAAAGGGGACCACGGCAGCGCCGCAGTCCCCCGCCGGTAAAATCAGGTTTAGTCCGCCACGGTCAGGCCCTTCTCGGCGAAGTACTTGGCGGCGCCGGGATGGTAGGGCACGGAGGTGATGGAGGCGCCGTAGTCCAGGCTGACCTCGCCGTACTTGGCGTGGCTGGAGGTCAGGTTGGCGGCGTTGTCGAAGATGTCGGCCACCAGGGCGTACACGGCATCCTCGGACACGTCGTTGCGGGCCAGCAGCACGGCGCCCACGCCCACGGTGGTCACGTCACCGTCGGTGCCGTAGGTGTCGGCAGAGATGGTGCAGGCGGTGTAGTAGGGGGAGGAGGCCAGGAGCTTGGCCACGTGCTCGTCGTCCAGGCTCACCAGGTGGACGGCCTTGGTGGTGGCAAGGTCGGTGACGGCGTTGGTGGGGGCGCCGGCCACGATGAAGGCGGCGTCGATCTGGCCGTTCTTCAGGGCGTCGGCGCTGTCGCCGAAGGACTGGTAGGTGGGCTTGATGTCGGCCTCGGTCAGGTCATAGGCGCCCAGGATGTCGATGGCGTTGAAGTACACGCCGGAGCCGGCGGCGCCGATGGACACGTTCTTGCCCTTCAGGTCAGCCACGGTCTTGATGGAGTCGTCCAGGGTGACAATCTGCACCTGCTCGGTGTAGAGGGCGGCCACGGTGGAGAAGCAGTTGACGGCGCCGGTATCGGCAAAGAGGTTGGTGCCGTTGTAGGCGTAGGCCATCACGTCGCTCTGGCAGAAGGCCAGCTCGGCGTTGCCGTCGTCCAGCTCGAAGATGTTGGACTGGGAGCCGTTGCCCACCAGGCCCACGATGTTGACGCCGGCGTTGTTGGTGGCGTGCTGGGCGATGACGGAGCCGAAGGCATAATAGGTGCCGGACTCGCCGCCGGTGACCAGGCGCAGGTTGTCGCTGACGGTGGTGGCGGCATCGTCGCCGGAGGCGGCGTTATCGTTGGTGTTGGTATTGGTGGTGCTGCCGCCGCAGGCCACCAGGCTCAGCGCCATGACCAGCGCCAGCACGAGAGCAAGAAACTTTTTCATCCTATATTCTCCTTTTCATCAATGAATATCCGTTAGAAATGCCGGGCGTATTCCTCTCCGCCTGCGACGTGGTCATCATAGCACAGGCTGATTCATTTTGCAAGTACAAATTTTCAAAAATGCAAAATGTACCGTTTTAGCAGGGCAAAGAACCGGGATTCTCCGTCATTTTTCGGCGGTCATCTTGCAAAATTTGAATAACTGTAAATCAAATCTTGCAAAATGGGCGGTTTTTCGCAGGATTTTTGCAGAGGTGGCGGCGGTGTTTCAGTGAACCCGGGGTGCATGGTTATGCAAAATAGAAAAAGCGCCTCCCGGCGGGGAGGCGCTTTTGGTGCAAGTCTACAAAATTGTGAAAAAGGGTTACTTCTGGGCCTTGGTGTCCACCACTTCCCGGAGCAATTTGGTGAAATCGTCCATGGACATGGCGCCCAGGTCGCCGTCGGTGCGGTGGCGGGGAGAGACGGTGCCGTTCTCCATATCCCGGTCGCCCACCACCACCATGTAGGGAATCTTCTCCATCTGGGCGTCACGGATCTTGCGGCTGATCTTCTCGTTGCGGTCGTCCACCTCGGTGCGGAAGCCCAGGTCGTTGAGCTTGTCGGCAAAGCGGCAGCAGTAGTCGTTGGCACGGTCGGTGACGGGCAGGAATTTGACCTGCACGGGGGCAAGCCACGTGGGGAAGGCGCCCATGGTCTCCTCGATGAGGTAGGCCATGAAGCGGTCCAGAGAGCCCAGGATGGCCCGGTGAATCACCACGGGGGTGCGCTCCACGCCGTCCCGGTCCACGTAGGTGAGCTGGAACTTGGCGGGCAGGCAGAAGTCCAGCTGGCAGGTGGACAGGGTGTACTCGGCGCCCACGGCGGGCTTTACGTTCACGTCCAGCTTGGGGCCGTAGAAGGCGGCCTCGCCGATCTCCTCGGTGAATTCCAGGCCCAGGTCCACCAGCACGTCCCGGAGGGCGGTCTCGGCGGTGTTCCACATCTGGTCGTCGTCGTGATACTTCTCCTTGTCGGCGGGGTCGCGCAGGGACAGGACGCAGCGGTAATCGGTGATGCCGAAGTCCTTATAGGTCTCGAAAATCAGGTCGCAGACCTTGGCAACTTCCTCTTTAATCTGCTCGGGGGTGACGAACAGGTGGGCGTCGTTCTGGCAGAAGTGGCGGCCACGCTCGATGCCCTTCAACGTGCCGGAGGCCTCATAGCGGAAGTCATGGGCGATCTCGCCGATGCGGACAGGCAGGTTGCGGTAGGAGTGGGGCTGGTTGGCGTAGATGCGCATGTGGTGGGGGCAATTCATGGGACGGAGGACGTACATCTCGTCCTCCACCTCCATGGCGGGGAACATGTTCTTCTGGTAATGGTCCCAGTGGCCGGAGGTCTTGTACAGGTCGATGGTGCCCACGCAGGGGGTCAGCACGTGCTGATAGCCCAGCTTCAGCTCCTTATCCCGGATGTAGTTCTCCAGGATGCGCCAGACGGTGTAGCCCTTGGGCAGGAACATGGGCATGCCCCGGCCCACCAGCTCGTCGGTCATAAACAGGCCCAGCTCACGGCCCAGCTTGCGGTGGTCACGCATTTTGGCCTCCTCCAGCTTCTGGAGGTACTCGTCCAGCTGCTCCTTCTTGGGGAAGGCGATGCCGTAGATGCGCTGGAGGGTCTGGCGCTTGGCGTCGCCACGCCAATAGGCGGCGTTGCAGGCCGTCAGCTTGATGGCGTTGCCCTTGATGCGGCCGGTGGAGTCGATATGGGGGCCGGCGCACAGGTCCACAAACTCGCCCTGGCGGTAGAAGCTGATGACGGCATCCTCCGGCAGGTCGTGGATGAGCTCCACCTTGTAGGGCTCCTCACGGCTTTCCATGTAGGCCACGGCCTCCTCACGGGGCAGCTCGAACCGCTCCAGCTTCAGCTTCTCCTTGCAGATCTTGCGCATTTCGGCCTCGATGGCGTCCATGTGCTCCCGGGTGAAGGCGAAGGGGGAATCCAGGTCGTAGTAGAAACCGTTTTCGATGCTGGGGCCGATGGCCAGCTTCACCTCAGGGTACAGGCGCTTGACGGCCTGGGCCAGCACGTGGGAGCAGGTGTGCCAATAGGTGCGGCGGTATTCGGGGTTGTCAAAGCTGTACAGGTTTTCTTCGGACATAGGGGTATCTCCTTTCAGATTGGGATGGGCATAAAAATCCCACCCCTGATAATGTGTCAGGGGTGGGATACGAAGGTATTCCACGGTTCCACCCTGCTTATGGCGGTTGACGCCATCGCTCGTGAGCCCTGTAACGGGAGCGCCCGTCCCGCTCGTCGCGGGCCGCTGGTGGAGTGGTACCGACCCGGCGCCGCCACCGCGAGGCGCTTGCAGCCAAAGGGCGCCTCTCTCTGCATGGTGGGGTCTGCCGGATCTCTTCTCCGTCGTCGCATTTTCAAATCACGTCTTATTATATCGCCCATTTGCCGTTTGTCAAGGCGGAAAATGGGGAAACGGGGCCAATTTTGCCCTTAAAAGGTCAAAATATCCTCGGCCGTGGCGGCGATTTGGGCGGCGCCGCACTGCCGCAGGGCGTCGGCGGAGCGGAAGCCCCAGGTGACGGCGATGAGGGGCAGGCCGGCGTTTTGAGCGGTGGCCACGTCCACCTCGCTGTCGCCTACATAGACGGCGGTGGCAGCGTCGGCGTCCAGCGCCGCCAGAGCGTGGCGCACCATGTCGGGGGCGGGCTTGCGGGCTCTTTCCGCCGACTCGCCCCACACGGGGACGCCGGGGAAGAACCGCTGTCCCAGCGCCGCGGCGGCGCCGTGGGGCTTATTGCTGACGATGGCCACCTTGGCTCCCCGGCGCTGCAGCGCCGAGAGCAATTCCGGGATGCCGGGATAGGGGGCGGTGCGGACGCAGTTGTGGGCCTGGTAATAGGCCTTATAATCGGCCAGGATCTTTTCAAAATCCGCCGTGGCCTCCCCTTCCGGCAGGCTGGCGGCCATGAGCCGGGCGGCACCGTTGCCGGTGGCGTCGATGATCTGCTGCTGTGTCCGGGGCGGATAGCCGTAGGCCCGGAGGGTGTGGTTCACCGCGTCGCACAGGTCGCCGGCGGTGTCCAGCACGGTGCCGTCCATATCGAACAAATACGTCTGATACATAGGCTTACACGTTGAAGCGGAAATAAATCATGTCGCCGTCCTTCACCACGTAGTCCTTGCCCTCGGACCGCAGGAGGCCCTTTTCCTTGGCGGCGGCCACGCTGCCGCAGGCGATCATCTCGTCGAAGTTGATGGTCTCGGCCCGGATGAAGCCCCGCTCAATGTCGCTGTGGATCTTGCCGGCGGCCTGGGGGGCCTTGGTGCCCTTGCGGATGGTCCAGGCACGGCACTCGTCCTTGCCGTAGGTCAGGAAGGAGATGAGGCCCAGCAGCTCATAGGAGCACTGGATGAGCCGGTCAAGGCCGGAGGCTTCAATGCCCATGTCCGCCAGGAACATGGCCCGCTCCTCGGGGTCGTCCAGCTCGGCGATGTCCTGCTCCAGCTTGGCGCAGATGGGCAGCACCTGGGCGCCCTCCTGCCGGGCCAGGGTCTGGACCTGCTGGAAATAGGGGTTATCCTCATAGTGGGCGAAGCCGTCCTCATCCATGTTGGCGGCGAAGATGATGGGCTTGAGGCTCAAAAGGTCGGCGGTGGCCAGCAGGGCGGCGTCGTCCTTGTCGCATTCGAAGGTGCGGGCGGACTTGCCGCTGTCCAGATGGGCCGCCAGGGCCTTGAACAGCTCCGCCTCGTGGAGGAACTTCTTGTCGCCCTTGGCGGCCTTGGCAGCCTTGTCCACACGGCGGTTCACCAGCTCCAGGTCGGCCATCACCAGCTCCAGGTCGATGGTCTCAATGTCCCCCAGGGGGTCCACGGGCACGTTCTGGGAGGCGTCGGCCACCACGTGCATGATGTTCTCATCGTCGAAGCAGCGGACCACGTGGACGATGGCGTCGGTGCGGCGGATGTTCTCCAGGAACTTGTTGCCCAGGCCGGCGCCCTGGCTGGCGCCCTTTACCAGACCGGCGATGTCCACGAACTCGATGACGGCGGGGGTCTTTTTGTCCGGCTCATACATCTCCGCCAGCTTGTCCAGCCGCGCATCCGGCACCGCCACCACGCCCACGTTGGGCTCGATGGTGCAGAAGGGATAGTTGGCGCTCTCGGCGCCGGCAGAGGTGATGGCGTTGAACAGGGTGGACTTGCCCACGTTGGGCAGGCCGACGATACCTAATTTCATAAGGAATGGCCTCCTTTTATTTTCTCTGAACGGATATTGTACCATGATTTGGCCCGGCGCGCAAGTGGCGGAAAGGGCGCGAAAAAGAGGACTTTTTGCCGCCCTGTGGGAAAAACTTGCATTTACGGAAAAAAGGGGTATAATAAGCCTTGTTGCGCCGCCATAGCGACGCAGGCAAGTAAAAAATCATCCTATTGGAGGTAATACACAATGAGCAAGGATAAGAAGGCCGAGGCCGTCAAAGTGGCCCAGGAGGCCAAGGTGGCTGCCCAGGTAGCCGTGCTGGAGACCAAGGAAGAGGTGGCCAAGGCCGCCGATGCCGTGAAGACCGCCGAGGCAACCGTCAAGGCCGACGTGAAGAAGGACGTGAAGGCCGCCGGCGAGAAGGTGAAGAAGGAGGCCAAGGCCGCCGAGACCAAGGCCAAGAAGGCCGTGAAGGCCGCCGAGACCAAGGTGAAGAAGGACGCGAAGGCCGTGGAGACCAAGGCCAAGAAGGCGGTGAAGACCGCCGAGGCCAAGGTGGCCAAGGTGAACACCCTGGTGCAGTTCGCCGGCATGGAGTACAGCGTGGCCGACGTGGAGACCAAGGCACTGGACGCCTTCAAGGCCGAACACAAGCGCACCGCCGTCAAGTCCATGACCGTGTACGTGAAGCCCGAGGATCACGCCGCCTACTACGTGGTGAACGACGAGTTCACCGGCAAGGTGGAGCTGTAAGAATCCATTGGCATAAGAATACCCGACCTGTTTCGTACAGGCCGGGTATTTTTTTATGGGTATTTCTACGGATTGGCGCCGGAGGGATTGTCGCTGAAGGGCTCCCCCAGGCCCCACAGCACCGTGCGCAGCCATAGGCGGTCGGTGTCGTAGGCGTAGACTTTGCCGTCGGAGCCGGTGTAGCGGAAGTAGGTGCCCACGTCGCTGAGGCGGTTATGGCGGGTGATGGCGGTGGGACACATCCACAGGGAGCTGCCGTCGCCGAAGGTGACCAGCACCCCCTCCTCGTCGGGGGCGTGGCGGGTGGGGCGGCCCAGGCCGGCCCGCATGATGTAGAACAGCATCATGCCCGACTGGGCATCGGTGACGGGGCGGTCAAGGCCCCGGCCTTGGACGTATGTGGTGTCGTTATCCTGGCCGTAGGCCACGCTCTCCGCCAGGTCGCGGCCAAAGACCTCATAGCGGCGGTTCAGGTGGACGGAGAGGACGATAGGCGTCAGAGCCAGGATGAAGGCCACAACCACCAGCGCAATGGCGCCCCGCAGCAGCCAGTCCCGGGGAATGTGTCGTTTCTCTGCCATGGCGGCGCCTCCTTTGGTGGTTGATTTTATAATAGTATAGCGCAGCGGGGAGCGGATGGCAAGGGGCGGCGGAGATAAAAGGAAAAGGCCGCCGGCGGCTTGCGCCTGTCAAAAAACGGCTCTGCCGTTTTTTGACAATGGGATTGCAGTCTACTACGCGCACGAATAGTACGCCTCCGGCGCACTATTCGCACACTTCGTAGCCTGAGAAGTGAAAAAAGTGACGCGCATGTCGTCACTTTTTTCGGATTTCAATGGTTCGCGCCTGCGGGCGCGAAATCTGCGATGCTTTTTTGACAATCTGAGGCCGCTGGAGGGCGGCCTTTTTATGGAGAGATCACGCCAGGAAGCCTTTGAGGATGGTGTCCTCCGCCTCCTCGGCGGTGAGGCCCAGGGTCTCCAGCTTCAAAAGCTGGTCGCCGGCGATTTTGCCGATGGCGGCCTCGTGGATGAGCTGGGCCTCGGTGGAGTTGGCGGTGATGGCGGGGACGGACTCCACGCAGGCGTGGCCCATGATGATGCTGTCGCACTGGACGTGGCCGAAGCAGGCGGCGTTGCCCACCACCACGGGGCGGAAAATCTGGTGGCTGTCGTCCTGGGCCACGGAGCGGGAGATGACCCGGCCCTTGGCGTCGTCGCCGTTGAGCTGAATCTCCATATCGCTCTCGGCCAACTGCCTGCCGTGGGTCAGCAGGCGCTCGGTGACCACCACCTCGCTGCCCGCCTCGCAGACGAACTGGGTGGTACGATGGGTGGAATCGATGCCCCGGATCTGGACGGTGTCCATCTGCATGGTGCTGCCCTGGCCCAGATAGACCACGGTTTTGGGGTTCATAATGTTGGCGCCGGTCTGGCCGGGGTCGTTCTCGCCGTAGTGCTTCTCGGCGTAGCGGACGCGGCTGTTTTTGCCGATGTAGAAGGTGTGGACGCCGTCATGGCGGCTCTCGTTGCAGCCGGAGTTGTGGATGCCGCAGCCGGCCACGATCTCCACGTCGCAGTCGTCGCCCACATAGAAATCGTTATACACCAGCTCGCTGTGGCCGGACTTGCTGATGATGACGGGGATGTGGCACGTCTCGCCCCGGGTGCCGGGGAGGATGCGGATGACGATGCCCTGGCGGCCCTCCTCCGTCTGGGGCTCGATCTTGATATGCTCCGTGGACTGGCGCACCTCGCAGCCACCGTCCTTGCGGATGTTGATGGCGCCTACGGGCTGGCCCGTCAGGTCGGCGATCTTCTCCAGAAGGTCCCGGTCGATCTCGGTAATCATAATGTGACCTCCTTTCGCTCAATGACGGGGCAGCCGCCCAGGGTGTCCGCCAGAATCATGGGGAACACCTCATCGGTGGTGCCACGGTGGGCAATCTGCCCGCCGGCTACCACGGCGATCTCGTCCGCCAGGCGGATGATGCGCTCCTGGTGGGAGATGATAATCATAGTGGACGCATGCTTGGCGTGAATCTGCTCGAAGGTCTCGGTGAGACGGGCGAAGCTCCACAGGTCGATGCCGGCCTCGGGCTCGTCGAAAATCATCAGCTGGGCGTTGCGGGCCAGGATGGTGGCGATCTCGATGCGCTTCACCTCGCCGCCGGAGAGAGAGGCGTCCACCTCCCGGTCCAGATAGTCGTTGGCGCACAGGCCCACACGGGTGAGATACTGGCAGCAGCGGTCCTTGCTGAGCTTCTCCTCCCCTGCCGCCAGCAGCAGCAGGTCGTGGACGGTGATGCCCTTGAACCGGGGCGGCTGCTGGAAGCCGTAGCTGATGCCCCGGCGGGCCCGCTCCGTGATGTCCAGGTCGGTGACGTCCTCGCCGTTCCAGATGACTCGGCCGGCGGTGGGGGTGGCCAGGCCCATGATGATTTTGGCCAAGGTGGTCTTGCCGCCGCCGTTGGGGCCGGTGAACACCACCAGCTTGCCGTCGGGCACGGTAAGGCTCACGTCTTTCAAAATATCCGTCTCCCCCTCGGGGGTGGAGACGCGGTAGGAAATGTTTTGCAGCTCCAGCATGGGGCGCCGCCTCCTTTGCGGTTTTTTCGGCTAAAGTATACCACTTTTTGCCGGAAAATATCGGTTGCATTTGCAACAGTTCTCGTCAAGCACAGTATTTTACCAGATAAGTTTGCCAAAAGCAACCGCGCAGGCGAAAAAATGGCGCCGCCCTCCGTATTTCGGAGAGCGGCGGCGAAATGACACGCTACTTGGCGGCCTTTTTGGCCCGCTGGCGGGCGAAATCCGCCTTTTTCTTGGGGGACATTTTGCCCTTGGCGCCGTTTTTGGGGCGGCCACGGTGGACGGTGCCCTCCGGCTTGGGGCCCCGGCCGTCCTTTTTGGGGGTCTTGGCGGCGGCCTTTACCGCCCCCTTTTCCGGGAAGTACTTCTCCCCTTTCACCGGGCGGACCAGGCACTCCGGGCCGAAGCCGATGAGGTCCGTGCGCTCCGCCTGCTCCAGGGCTTCGATGACGAGAGCGCGCTTTTCCTTGCGGCCCCACTGGAGGAGGGCACGCTGCAGCGCCTTCTGGTGGGGGTCCCGGGCCACATAGACCGGCGCCATGGTGCGGGGGTCAAGGCCGGTATAGTACATGCAGGTGGACACCGTGCCGGGGGTGGGGTAGAAATCCTGGACCTGCTCGGGAATGTGGCCGGTGCGCTTTATGAACACCGCCAGCTCCACGGCGTCCTGCAAGGTGCAGCCGGGGTGGGAGGACATGAGGTAGGGCACCAGATACTGCTCCTTGGCGTCCGACTCGTTCATCTTCTGGTACTGGCGCCAGAACTTCAAAAACACGTCGAAATGGGGCTTGCCCATGTAGTCCAGCACCGAGGAGACGCAGTGCTCCGGGGCCACCTTTAGCTGGCCGGAGATGTGGTATTTCACCAGCTCGGAGAAGAATTCTTTATTCTTATCCTGCAGCAGGTAATCGTACCGCACGCCGCTGCGAACGAACACCTTTTTCACGCCGGGAAGGGCGCGCATACGGCGCAGCAGCTCGGTGTACTCGCTGTGGTCGGCGTCCAGGTTAGGGCAGGGCTCCGGGGCCAGGCAGGAGCGGTGGGCGCACATGCCGCACTTCTTCTGCTTGGCGCAGGAGGGGTGGCGGAAGTTGGCGCTGGGGCCGCCCACGTCGTGGATATAGCCCTTGAACTGGGGGTCATGGGTCAGCTCCTCCGCCTCCCGGAGGACGGATGCGATGGAGCGGGAGGTGACCATGCGGCCCTGATGGAAGGCCAGGGCGCAGAAGTTGCAGCCGCCGAAGCAGCCACGGTTGTGGGTGATGGAAAAGCGGACCTCCTCGATGGCGGGGACGGGTTCGGTGTACATAGGGTGGACCTCCCGGACGTAGGGCAGGTCGTAGAGAGCGTCCAGGGCCTCCCGGCTCAGAGGGCGGGCCGGGGGATTCACCACCAGCAGACGGCCCTGGCAGGGCTGCAAAATGGCCTTGCCCCGGATGGGGTCGTGCTCGTCGTACTGGATTTTGGTGGCCCGGGCGTAGGCTTCCTTATCCTGGCACACCGCCTCATAGGAGGGACATTCCACCCGGTGGAAGATACAGCCGCTGTCATCCTGGGCGATGTAGGCCGTGCCGGGGACGTCGGTAATTTCGTTCACGGGGGTCTTTTTCGCCAGGCGCCGGGCGATCTCCCTTGTGGCGCTCTCCCCCATGCCGTACACCAGCAGATCCGCCGGGGCGTCGAACAGGATGCTGCGGCGCACCTTGTCGTCCCAGTAGTCGTAATGGGCGAAGCGGCGGAGGCTGGCCTCCAGGCCGCCGATGACGATGGGGGTGTCGGGGAAGGCCTCACGGGCCCGGTTGGCATAGACGATGGTGGCCCGGTCGGGGCGCAGGCCCATTTTGCCGCCGGGGCTGTACAGATCCGTGGTGCGGCGGCGCTTGGCCACGGTGTAATGGGCCACCATGGAGTCCAGGTTGCCGCCACCGATGAGCACGCCGTACCGGGGCTTGCCCATGGCCCGGAAGGCTTCGCAGTCGTGCCAGTCGGGCTGGGCCAGGATGGCCACGCGGTACCCCTCCGCCTCCAGGGTGCGGGCGATGAGGGTGGTGCCGAAGCTGGGGTGGTCGATGTAGGCGTCGGCGGTGACCACCAGAAAATCATAGTAGTACCAGTCCCGCCGGGCCATATCCTCCCGGCTGACGGGCAAAAATTCCGTTCCTCGCATGGTGTCTCCTTTACTGGTGGGGATGGGTCACAGCACCTGCACCATGGACTTCATAGCCCGGATGGCGCCGTCGTAGTCACCGGTGTACTGCAGGTCATAATCCACGGTCATGGCGCCGTGGCCGTAGGAATCGAAACCGGGGAGGGCGTTGTCGCCGTCGCAGCCGGGCAGCAGCAAAAAGGCGTCGGGGCAGCGGCGGCGCAGCTCCTTCACGTCCAGGGAGTAGCCCGTCTCCACCACGATGCCGGCGCCCCGGCGGGCCATCTGCTGGGCCAGGGCCAGGTAGAGGTGGCGGTCGCCGGCAATCAGCTTTTGCACGTCGTGAGCACCGGCGGCGCCGGTGCGGCACAGGGCGAAGGCCGCCTTATCCTCCGGCACGGCGCACACCTCCGCCCCCACGTAGGGGTTGACAGTGACGGCGTCGCAGCCGGTGGGCCACCAGGTATCGCCGCAGCGGGCGGCCACGTCCAGAATGACGTAAAGGCCCTGGCTCTTGGCGGCGGAAATCAGATTATACAGCACGTCCATACCTATAGGGCCCAGGCGGAGATAGCTGTCGGCGCACACCATGACGGCGCTCAGCTTTTCCGCCGCGGCGGCGATGGCCTGAGTACCGTGATAGCGCAGCGCCTCCGCCTCCGCCATAGGGCCGGGGCCGTACATTTCGGTGAATTGTTTCAGAATCTGGGGCGCGATTTTATCCGGCTCCGGGCGCAGGCCCAGGGCGATGGGGGTCTTTTTGGCGCGGATGGCTTCCTGCAACGCTTTGATGGACATAACGGACTCCTTTGGCAAATCAAGCAAGTAAACATTAATATGGTATTATACCGTGTTTCGACTCATTTGGCAATGATTACACCGTGTTTTTTCAGCGCCGCGGGGCAAACTGACAGCGTGGCAGGAAAAGGAGAGTGAGCGAAATGAAAGCGACAGCCTTTATCAGAGGCATGGCCATCGGCATGGTGGCCGGCGTGGCGTTGGACATGGTGGCGCCCAGTATCGGCGGGCGGAAAACCACCGTGGGCAAGGCCATGCAGAAGGTGGGCAACGCCGTGGACACGGCCATTGACGACGTCAGCGACCGGCTGCGGTGAAAAAACAGCAAAATGGCTCCGCCGAAAGGTGGAGCCATTTTGTATTATTGCAATGAAAGCGTCAGTTCCACTTAAAGGTCACCAGGCCGTAGACATACAGGGCGATGACGATGATAGGCACCACGAACTTGAAGATGGGCTTCATCCAGGCCTGCACCTTCATGCCCTTGCCGGTGTTGGCCTCCAGGACGAACTTGTCCCAGCCCCAGCCGAAGTTCCAGCAGCAGAACACGGCGAAGATAAAGGAGCCGATGGGCAGCAGGTTGGTGCTGACGATGAAATCCCAGAAGTCCAGCCAGGCGGTGCCCTCCGCAAAGGGCTGGAAGGTGAAGACGCTGTAACCCAGGGCGGTGGTGAGGGCCAGCAGGAAGATGCCCACGCCGCAGATGATGCTGCCCTTGGGGCGGCTCCAGCCGGTGAGCTCGCGGACGCAGGCCAGAATGTTCTCAAACACGGCCAGCTCCGTGGACATGGCGGCGAACACCATGAACAGGAAGAACAGCGTGCCCCAGATGCGGCCGCCGGCCATGTTGTTGAACACGGTGGCCATGGTGTCGAACAGCAGGGCGGGGCCGGCGCCCACCTCGATGTTATAGGTCATGCAGGCGGGGAAGATGATGAAGCCGGCCATAATGGCCACCAGGGTATCCAGGGCGATGACGTTGACGGACTCGCCCATGAGGGCGCGATCCTTGCCGATGTAGCTGCCGAAGATGGCCATGGAGCCGATGCCCACGCTGAGGGTGAAGAAGGCCTGGTTCATGGCGCCCACGATGACGGACAGATTGATTTTGCTGAAATCGGGCACCAGGTAGAAGCTGAGGCCGGCCTTGGCGCCGGGCAAGGTGGCGCTGTGGACCAGCAGGACGATCATCAGCACCAGGAGGGCGGTCATCATGTACTTGGTGACCCGCTCCAGGCCGCCCTGGAGATTAAAGCTCAGCACCAGGAAGCCCACGACCACGGCGATGGCCAGATAGACCACGTTGACGGTGGGGTTGGTGATCATGGTCACGAAGCCCAGGTTCGCGGTGCGGCCCAGGAGGAACATGACGAAATAGTAGATCATCCAGCCGGTGACCACGGTGTAGAAGGCCATAAGGGCGATATTGCCCAACAGGGCGAAATAGCCGTGGATGTGCCACTTCTGGCCGGGCTTCTCCAGCTTCTGGTACATACCCACAGGGCTGGCCTGGGAGGCGCGGCCCATGGCAAACTCCATGGTCATAACAGGCAGGCCCAGAATGATCAGGCACAGAATGTACACCAGCACGAAGCCGCCGCCGCCAAACTGGCCGGTCATCCAGGGGAACTTCCACACGTTGCCGCAGCCGATGGCGCAGCCGGCACTGAGCATGATGAAGCCTAAACGGCTGCCCAGACGTTCTCTTTGTTGACTCATAACGTTGAATATCCTCTCTTTCCTTTTGGGTAGTTATTCAAAAACGTGAATACATTATACTACCAAGACGGCGGCGGTGACAATGCACAATTCTATCAAACTGACGCCGCCCATGGCGCGTTCGTAGCGCAAAATGCACAATTCCGTTTGCGTATTTTCTTGTGAAGAAACATGCACATGCCAAGCGCACATGAAATGGCAGTTGTGTATTTTTACTCACAGGAAACTTCCCAGAGGACGAGGGAGAAAATGACACTTGCCCTCCGGCGGCAAATCCCTCCAAATGCCAACAAAATCCCCCCGCCTGACGGCGGGGGTGTAGTCAGAAGGAGGGATTTTCCACTCACGAACGCAACATGGTCTCGTCGTGCCAGCCGACGCCAGGTGTGCTGCCGGCACACCCGGCGTCGGGGCACTTCCTTTCTGCCGCCTCGCTTTCTCCGCCACCGGCGGCGCTTCGGCGGCAGACACCGTATGTTGCTCCCAAGCCCGGCCCCTTTGGGGGCCGGCCATTGGAGTTCGTCTTCAAATCCCTCCAAATGCCAACAAAATCCCCCCGCCTGACGGCGGGGGGATTTTGTTGGCGCAGAAGGAGGGATTTGAACCCTCGCGGCGCTTTTTACACACCCTACTCCCTTAGCAGGGGAGCCCCTTCGGCCACTTGGGTACTTCTGCACATAGCCGGTTGGTATCAAATTGGCGGAGAGAGTGGGATTCGAACCCACGGATGCTTTCACATCGCCGGTTTTCAAGACCGGTGCTTTCGACCACTCAGCCATCTCTCCGGATATAAAAGCGGCGGGGCCACTCCCTCAATCGCAGAGCATAGTGTACCATGAGGGGGCACGGTTTGTCAACAAAAAGAAAACGAAAATTTCATTATTTTTTGAAATTACCTCTTGCAATTCGTTTGAAACTGTGGTATTGTAATCAAGCTGACGCAATGAGCGCCGCATAATTGCATATCCGGGTGTGGCGAAGTTTGGTATCGCGCTTGAATGGGGTTCAAGAGGCCTCGAGTTCGAATCTCGACACTCGGACCAAAAAAGTACCGAAATCCTTTGGATTTCGGTACTTTTTGTGTTTATTTGCCGCTTATATGTGGCGCTGTGCGGAATTCATACGGAACGGTTTCTACCCTTTTTCTACCCTTTTTCTACCCTTTTGTGCCGTGGCGGCTTTATCAAATCTTAATCTTCCCGGCACTTGTTTCTTAACCCGAATCCGCCTATACTTATCCTCAGCAGGCATGTGAGATCTCACGCTACAACGAATCACCACAGCGCAGGGCGCCCTTTTTTGCGGGGGGCGTTTTGCGGGCGTGGGCGGAGAAAGGAACTCACATGGAAACGCTGACGTTACTCAATCGCCTTATCGGCATCATTTTTCTGCTGTGTTACAGCTATCAATTCTGCTATATCCCGCTGGTGTGGCGGCGGAGGCGGCGGGCGCTACCCCCTGCCGCGCCCCTGAGCCACCGGTTCGCCGTGCTGATTTGCGCCAGGAACGAGGAGGCCGTCATCGGAGATCTATTGGAAAGCCTTCGGCGGCAGACGTACCACCGGGGAACGGTGACGGTGTTCGTGATGGCGGACAACTGCACCGACCGCACCGCCGTCATCGCCCGGGAGGCGGGGGCGGTGGTATACCGGCGGCGCAGCGCAGACTGCGTGGGCAAGGGTTACGCCCTGAGCGCCCTGATGCGCCACATCGCGGAGGACTATCCCGACGGCTTTGACGGCTATTTCGTGTTCGACGCCGACAACATCCTGGCCCCGGACTACATAGAGCGGATGAACGAAGTCTTCTCCCGGGGCTGCCCCATCGTCACCGGCTACCGCAACAGCAAAAACTACGGCGACAACTGGATCAGCGCCGGGTACGCCCTGTGGTTTTTGCGGGAGAGCCGGTACCTGAACCACGCCCGGATGCTGCTGGGCACCAGCTGCTGCGTGGGCGGCACAGGCTTTCTCTTCTCCCGGGCGGTGGCGGAGGAGATGGGCCCCTGGCCCTTCCACACCCTGACGGAGGACATTGAGTTCTCCGTTTGGCAAATTCTCCAGGGCCGCACCATCGCCTTTTGCCCGGAGGCGGTGCTCTACGACGAGCAGCCCACCGCCTTCCGCCAGTCCTGGCGGCAGCGCAGCCGCTGGTCCAAAGGGTACTGCCAGGTGTTCGCCCGGTACGGCGGGGCGCTGGTGCAGGGGGTCTTCCGGGGCCGCTTCGCCTGCTACGACATGATGATGGCCATTATGCCCGCCTTTGTGCTGTCCACCGTCAGCGTTCTATGCACGCTGGCGCTGGCGGTGTACGGCGCGGCCACCGGCGGCTCCTTGTGGGCAGCGGCCCAATCGGTGGGGGAGATGGCCCTGGGGATGTACGCCACGCTGTTCGTCATCGGCGCCGTCACCACCGCCACCGAATGGCGGGCCATCTGCACAGCGGGCTGGAAAAAGGTGGCCTACGCCTTCACCTTCCCCCTGTTCATGGCCACCTATCTCCCCATTGCGGTGTGCGCCCTGTTCTCCGCCGGGGAGTGGAAGCCCATTACCCACCGCGTTTCCGCCGCGGCGCTGCGGCAGCGGTCAGAGCAGGATTTGTTGCCATTTTAATGAAAAATAATTGATTTTTCCCACAGGAGGCCCCAAATGTATCACATTCTTGTCTGCGACGATGAAAAGGACATCGTGTCTGCCCTGACCATCTATCTCCGGGGCGACGGCTATCGGGTGTTTACCGCTGCCAACGGCCGGGAGGCGCTGGACACCGTGGCCCGGGAGGACATCCACCTGGTGCTGCTGGACGTGATGATGCCGGAGATGGACGGCATTACCGCCCTGGCCCGGCTGCGGCAGGCGTGCAACGTGCCGGTGATCCTGCTGACGGCCAAGAGCGAGGACGGCGACAAGGTACTGGGGCTGAACATGGGGGCCGACGACTATGTGACCAAGCCCTTTCAGCCGGTGGAGCTGCTGGCCAGGGTGCGGTCGCAGCTGCGGCGGTACATGCTGCTGGGCGGCGGCGCGGTGCGGCCCAGCACGGTAACGGTGGGGGCGGTGGCCCTGGACGACAACGCCAAGACCGTCACCGTGGACGGCGAAATCGTGGCGCTGACGCCGCTGGAATACGACATCCTGTGCTTCCTCATGCAGAACGCGGGGACGGTGTTCTCCCCCCAGGAGATCTACCGCCGGGTATGGCACGAGGAACCTGCGGGAGACAATCCCGTGGCGGTACACATCCGGCACATCCGGGAGAAAATTGAGATTAACCCCGCCGAGCCACGGTATCTGAAGGTAGTGTGGGGCAAGGGCTATAAAATGGAGGGAACCCAGAGATGAAGCGGTGTTTGGACAAGGTATGGGCCAAAATACTGGCCTTTGCGCTGGCGCTTCTCTGCCTGGCGGCGGCGCTGGCCTGCGCTGCGGGGGTGGTGCTGCTGGCGGATACCAACGCCTGGGCCGATGGCGGCGAGCGGCTGCGGCAGGGCTACTATACCCGGCTGTGCAGCGGCTCGCTGGAGCGGGCGGCGTGGTATCTGGCGGACACAGCGGACAGCGAGGACGTCGAGACCCGGTTTGCCCGCAGCTTCGCCGCCGACAACTGCGTGCTGGTGGTGACGGACGACCAGGGGCAGGTGGTGGCCCGGACGGCGGAATATGACGGGGCTGTGCTGATTACGGTGACGGCGGCTATGTCGGATTACACCGCGGAGAATTTTGCCGGATGGCACATCACCGCCTCGCTGAAAGAGGATTTCCGGCCCGACAGCCCGGAGACCATGGTGATGCTCTACCTGGCGGATCACCGGGCCGCACCGGTGACGGCAGGGCTGGCGGCGGTGGGGCTGACCCTGTTTTTCCTTGTGTTTTCCCTGGCGTCCGCCGGGCACTGGCAGGGCCACGAGGGCATCCACCTGACGTGGTTTGACAAGCTGCCCATGGACGGCGCGGTGGCGGCGATATTACTGCTGGTGGCGATGATGATGGACGCCCCCTTTGACGAAGCGGTGGTGCTGTTGACGGCGGCGGTGGCCTGGGGCCTCTTGACGCTGATCGCCTTCGCCGCCCAGTGCAAGGCGGGCGAAGTGACACGGCGGGCCATCATCGGCTACGGTCTGCGGGGCCTCTGGCAGCTGCTGCGGTGGCTGGGGTACGTGGTGCGCCATCTGCCGCTAGTAGCGAAAACCGCCGTCGGGGTGGCGGCGGTGCTGGTGTTTGACTTCGTGTGCGTCAGCTTTGGGCACGACGGGGCCTTTTTGCTGTTGCTGCTGGTGGTACACGCGCTCCTGGGCGTTGGGATTCTCTATCTGGCCATCGGCTTGCGAAAGCTGCAAAAAGGGGGGCAAGCCCTGGCGGAGGGGCAGTATGACCGGGCGGTGGACACCACCCGGCTGTGGGGCGACTTCCGCCGCCACGGGGAGAATCTGAACGCGGTGCAGCAGGGCGTGCAGAAGGCGGTGGCGGAGCAGATGAAGTCGGAGCGGCTGAAAACGGAGCTGATTACCAACGTGAGCCACGACATCAAGACGCCCCTGACCTCCATTGTCAACTATGTGGATCTGCTGAAAAAGGAGGACGTGGAAAACGCCGCGGCCCGGGAGTATATCGACGTGCTGGATCGCCAGTCCCAGCGGCTGCGGCGGCTGACAGAGGATCTGGTGGAGGCGGCCAAGGCCGCCACCGGCAACGTGGCTGTCAGCTGGGAGGCCACGGACGTGAATGTATTTCTCCACCAGGTGATGGGTGAATATGAGCAGCGGCTGCGGCAGGCCGGGCTGGAGCCGGTGCTGACAACGGACGAGGCGGCGCCCCGCATCATGGCGGACGGGCGGCTGCTGTGGCGGGTGATGGACAACCTGCTGGGCAACGTGTGCAAATACGCCCTGCCGGGGACGCGGGTGTATGTGTCCGCCAGCTTGCAGGGCTACAAGGTGCGGCTGACGGTGAAAAACATCTCCCGCACACCTCTAAAGTGTCCGCCGACGAGCTGACGGAGCGGTTCGTCCGGGGGGACGCCTCCCGCTCCACCGAGGGCAGCGGCCTGGGGCTGAACATCGCCGCCAGCCTGGTGAAGCTGCAAAAGGGGGAATTCAACCTGACGGTGGACGGCGATCTGTTCAAAGCCCAGATGATGTTTGACAGAATTTGATTTTGATTGCAAAAATACCGCTTTTGCTGATTATTTCGGCAAAAGCGGTATTTTTATTTGGAATTCGCGTCAGCGTTTTACCACGTTGACGACGACGCTGCCGCCGTCGTCCAGGCGGATTTGCAGGGTGTAAGCATAGGTGGCGCCGCCGTCGGTGACGGTGAAGTCGGTGTCGCCGTAGGCGGTGGCGTGGACGCGGAGCATGGCGCTGTCGTCATAGGGCTCGAGGGAAAGGGTGAGGTTGTCGTTGTCCTCGGTGACGGTGGCGCTTTCGGAGAACACCGGGTAGTCGGGGAAGAACACGGCGCAGTCCACCTCCACCGCCGCCGTGCGCAGCAGAAGCACCACCGCCGCCACCGCCAGAGGCACCGCCAGGCCCAGCAGCTTCTGGAGGGGCTTGGACGTGAAGGCCCAGAGGTACAGCACGATCTGCCCCAGGCAGAAGAGGGCCGTCACCAGCAGGCGGGGGGAGTGGGCGGCGTCCAGCGCCGTGTAGGCCAGGAAGACCAGTACCGGGGAGAGGATCAGCAGGGAGAGCCAATTCTTTTTCGTAATATACCAGCCCACAAAGGCCATGGGAAAGGTAAAAAGCGTCCAGATAAACCAGGTGCGATAATAGCCGAACAGGCCCCAGCCCATGGCGCTGAAGGGCACCTGGAAGAGGTAGATGAGGGGCTGGCTGACCAGGAAGAAAACGAAGGTTTTCAAGGCCGACTCCAGGGGCTTTTGGCAATTTGCCATAATGAGGACGGCAAAAAAGATCCACGCCTCCAGATACACGCCCATGCGCTGGAAGGAGGTGTTTTCAAAGATGGGGACAATGAGGAACGCCGCCGTCATAAGGGCGGTAACCACGGCAAAAATGATGACTTCCCACCAGGATATCCTGCCGGGGAACAGCTTTTTCAACATATCGTTTCTCCTTATGGATAGGGGATTTGCCCATATTATACCCGCTTTGCCCCCGTTGTGCAAGACGGGCGGGAAAGATGGGCGGTTTATCTTGCGGAGGGGGCGAAATTTTGGTAGAGTGGGGGCAAAAGAGGTGGAGCGCCATGAAAAAAGAATACGACAATTACATTTTTGACCTGTATGGCACGTTGGTGGACATCCGCACCGACGAGGAAAGCCCCCTGTTCTGGGAGCGATTTTGCCACTACTGCCGGTTTCTGGGCATGGACTGCCGGGCGGACACGCTGCGGGAGGCGTACCTGCGGCTGTGTCGGGAGGCGGAGGAAGCCATGGGGGTTGGCAACGCGGAAATCGACCTGGCGGCGGTGTGGCCCCGGCTGGGGGCAGCCTTCGGGCAGACGCTGACGGCGGAGGAGGGCCGCCACATGGCTCTCGCCTTCCGGGCGCTGTCGCTGCGGCACTTGCGGCTATACCCCGGGGCGGCGGAGGTGCTGGACGAGCTGCGGCGGCGGGGCAAGCGGGTGGTACTGCTGTCCAACGCCCAGCGGTGCTTCACGGAGCCGGAGCTGCGGTCGTTGGGGCTGTATCATCGGTTTGACCGCGTTCTCCTGTCCAGCGACGCCGGGGTGAAGAAGCCCTCCCCCGCCTTTTTCGGGCTGTTGGCGGGTCTGGGCTGCCGGGCGGAGGACTCCCTCATGGTGGGCAACGACCCGGTATGCGACTGCGGCGGCGCGGCGGCGGTGGGGATGGACAGCGCCTTTATCCACACGGCACAGTCACCCAAGGGGCGGGAAGCGCTGCCGAAAAACTGCCGGCGCATCCGCGCCCTTATGGCGCTGCTGTGACGGCTTTGTGAAAAAACGGCGCATGGCGGCGGCAGTATGAATGGGTCTTATCCGGTTTCCCTTGCCGTTTTTCGTCACTATTCCCGTTGACATTGCCATATTTCAAGTGCATAATGAGGTCCCAACAAGGAGGAATGCAATATGAAACTGACAAAATGGCTGGCGCCGGCACTGGCGCTGGTGCTGCTGGCGGGCTGCGGCAGCAAGGCCGACACCCCCGCCGTGGATAACGAAAACGAGACCGTCACCAACCAGGGGTATACCCTCACCATCCCGGCGGAATACAAGGATCTGCTGACGGTGGAGACGCCGGAAGAGAACGACCGGGGCACGGTGTTCGCCGTGGCGGAGACGGCCTCTCTGGACGCCGCCAAGGCCCAGGGCTGGGAGGACGATGGCGCCGGCAACCTGGTGACCATCCGCCGCATCACCAAGGGCGAGGCCGTGGACAACGTAGTGTACGACATCCCCGGTGAGAGAGTGTTCGCCAAGGATGACGCGGGCTATTACTTCGTGGCCGACTACCCCACCGACGTGCGCCTGGTGCGGGAGGATAACGACGCCATGGACGCCGCCATGGACCAGTGGAGCGCCATGAACGCCTGGGCCGACACCGTACCCGACACCTTCCTGGCCGACAACAGCGGCCTTACCGCCTGCACCGCGGAGGAGTTGCTGGCGGACGCCGGGGACCTGATTACCGACGCGGATCACTACGCCTCCCTCACCAACATGGACGCCCGGGACGTGGACAGCTTCGCCAAGATGGTGAAGGAGTTCTACCTGGACGAGGACTGGGAGGCCATGTCCCAGGTGGTGGAATACCCCATCACCCTGTATCCCGATTACGTGGCCCACGACCCGGCGGAGTTCCTGCAGTACATGGAGGGCAAGCACATGAGCGAAAGCGACCGTCAGGCGCTGACGGACGAGAGCTGCCACAACATGTTCGTCAACGGCGAGGGCATCTGCATGGGCAGCGGCCAGCTGTGGCTGCGGGACAGCGGCTTTGACGCCGCCACCGGCCAGGGCGAGCCCAACCTGGCGGTGATCGCCGTCAGCGGGTTGGAATAACGCCGTTTCCCTGCTAAATTAAAACCCCCGGCTCCTTTGGGAGCCGGGGGTTTTCAGATTGTCAAAAGCATCGCAGATTTCGCGCCTCGCAAGGCGCGAACCCATGAAATCCGAAAAAACTGACGGCGTGTACGTCACTTTTTTCACTTCTCAGGCTACGAAGTGTGCGAATAGTGCGCCAACGGCGCACTATTCGTGCGCGTAGTAGACTGCAATCCCATTGTCAAAAAACGGCAGAGCCGTTTTTTGACAGGCTCTCCCCGCCTCCATTGGGAGCCGGGGGTTTTGTATGAAATGGGGTTATTGTGCCAGGTAGGCGATGGCGCTCTGGGCAGCCACCTTGCCGAACACCACGATGTCCGCCACGGCGTTGCCGCCGATGCGGTTGCCGCCGTGGACGCCGCCTGTGACCTCACCGGCGGCGAACAGGCCGGGGATGGGGTTGCCCTGGGTGTCGATGACCCGGGCCTGGGTGTCGATCTTCACGCCGCCCATGGTGTGGTGGATGCCGGGGGCGATCTTGATGGCGTAGTAGGGGGCCTGAGACAAATCGGCCTCCATTCCGGTGGTGCGGCCGAAGTCGGGATCCTCCTGGGCGGCCACGTAGCCGTTCCAATCCGCCAGGGTCTGGGCCAGGGTGGCGGGGTCGATGTCCAGCTGGGCGGCCAGGTCTTCAATGGTGTCGCCCTGGACGGTGATGCCGGTGGAGATATACTTCTCGGTGGCCTTCAAGCCCTCCCGCAGGCGCTGGTCGAAGATGATGTAGGCGTAGCTACCGGTCTGTTCCAGCTCGGCGGCGGAGACCACGTCACGGGTCAGCAGCTCGTTGGTGAAGCGCTTGCCCTCCTGGTTCACCAGGATGGCGCCGTCGCCCCGGACGCTCTCGGTGATCAGCATACTGGTGGCCTGCTCCACGGTGGGGTGGAGCTGAATCTGCTCGATGTCCACCAAATCGGCGCCGATGGCCTGGGCCATGACGATGCCGTCGCCGGTGATGCCGGGGGCGGAGGTGGTGACGGTACCCTTCAGGTCGGGGCGGTACCGGACAATCATGTCCTCATTGTTGCCGAAGCCGCCGGTGGCCAGAATGACGGCACGGGTGGTGATGGTGACGTCCTGGGTCTTGCTCTGGGCCTTGACGCCGGACACGGCGCCATTTTCGGTGAGAATGTCGGTGGCACAGGTGTCGTAGAGGACGGTGACGCCCAGCTCGTCCAGATTGCGGCGGAAGGCGGTGACCAGGTACGCGCCTACGCCGGAGCCGTCCTCGGGGGCGTGGATGCGCTTATTGGTGGCGCCGCCGGAGAAGGACACCTTGGGCAGGGGCGCGCCGATGGAATCCAGCCAGTCGATGGCGGCGGCGGAGTTCTGGGCCATGACGGTGACCAGATCCCGGTTATTGAGGTCGTGGCCGCCCTTCATGGTGTCCTCCACGAACTGCTCCACCGAGTCCTCGATGCCCTGCTCGGCCTGGTAGTGGGTCTCGGCGGCGTTCATGCCGCCGGTGGCCTTGGTGGTGTTGCCGCCGGCATAGGGCATCTTCTCCAGGAGAATCACGCTCTTGCCCGCCTGGGTGGCGTCAATGGCGGCGGTCATGCCCGCGCCGCCGGCACCGATGATGACGATGTCGGCGTCCATGTTCACCGCCACCCGGTTTACGGCCTCGCCGCTGTCGGTGGCGTCGGGGAAGCGCTTCAAATCGGCGCCGGCCTGGGTGAGGGCGTCGTTGAGGGCGCGGAGAATGGCGTTGCTGGTGACGGTGGCGCCGGTGAGCACGTCCACCTTGGGGCTCTGGGCGGAGAGGATGCGCTCACCCAGCATCTCCACGGCAAAGGTGCCGATGTTCTCCGTCTCGTGTTCGCCGCCGATGGCAATGGACTCGATGGCGTTCTCCGACACCGTAACGGTGACCTCCACGTCGCCGCCGAAGCCCTTGGACACGCCCACATAGGTGCCGGGGATGAACAGGTTATCCCCCTCGGGGGTGGGCCGGGCCGCGCCCGTCTCGCCGGAGGCCTGGGCCAGGGCGGCGGCCGCCGCCTCACGGACGGCGTTACTGGTATAGGTGGCGCCGCTGACCACGTCCACGTCGGCGCTCTGGCGCTGGAGAATCTGGCTCACCAGAGTGGGGATGGCGGCGCCGCCCACGTCGGGGGTCTCATCCGGGCCCACGGCGGTGACGTCGGTGATGCCGCCCTTGTCGCCGATGGTGACGGTGACGTCCACCACGCCGCCGAAGCCACTGGCCGAGGCGGTGTAGACGCCGGGGGCATAGCCGCCCTCCCGGTTGGCCCTGGCGGCGGCATTGCCGACGGCGCGCACCGCCAGGAAAACGCCCAGCACCACCGTCAGCACAAGGAACGTGCCGCGGAGCAGCCAGGCCGGGGAAATCTTCTTTTTCATCTCTCATCCTCCTCACAAACGGTGGGGCCAGGGCGGGGAAACCCCCCTCTCCGCGCCGCCGTTTCTTCCTGCATCAAGCATAGTAAAAAGCGGGGGTAATGTCAAGATTTTCCCACGCCGGCGGGGGACTTTTTTGCGGCGGTGGGGAGGGGCGGCGGCGACGGATTCTGGTGAAAAACCGATTACAAAAGGTTATATTTCGACAGGATATTATAAACTGTATTCGCTTTACGCAAAAACCGCCCTCCGGAGAGGGCGGTTTTTATGTGGCGGCGTCAGGCCCGGAGGGCGCTGCGGGAGCGCTCCATCCAGTGGCCACGGCGGAAGTAGACAAAGATGGCGGCGGCGGTGACGGCCCAGCTCACCGGGTAGCACCAGCACAGCACAGGGAGGGTGTGGTACCAGACGAAGATGGTGAAGATCCACACCACACGCAGCAAGCACACGCCCAGGCCGATGATGATGACGGGGCGGACGGCGTCGCCTGCGCCGCGGAGGACGGCGGACAGCACCTCGATGACCGACCAGGTGACGTAGAAGGGCACGAAGTAGGTCATCATCTCATAGGTGGTGTCAATGACGGCGGCGTCGGTGGTGAGCAGGTGGAGCAGCGGATGGGCCAGCACCATAATGAGGGTGCTGAGGCCCACGGAGATGAGGAGGGACAGCACCATGCCCTGGCGGACGCACTGGCGGACCCGGTCCTCCCGACCGGCCCCCAGGTTCTGGCCCACGAAGCTGGTGATGGCGGCGCCCAGGGCGTTGCTGACGGCCCAGAAGATGCCGTCGGTCTTGGAGGTCATGGCCCAGGAGGCCACCACCACGGTGCCCAGGGAGTTGACGCCCACCTGGACAATCATATTGGACACGCCGTACATGGCGTTCTGGGCACCGGCGGGCAGACCGATGCGGAGCATGCTTTTTAAGTAGCCGCTGCGGAGGGAGAAGCTGCGGAAGTCGGGCCGGGTGGCCTCCTCCCCACGGAGGAGCCGCACCGTTAAGAGCAGCATATTCACCACCTGGGCCAGCACCGTGGCGATGGCGACCCCCGCCACGCCCCAGCGGCACACAATGACGAACACCGCGTCCAGCACGATATTGGTGACGCAGCCCACCACCATGTACAAAAACGGGCTGACAGAGTCGCCTACGGCACGGAGCATATTGCTCTCCATGTTCAGCACCAGGATGAAGGGCACGCCCAAGAAGTAGATGCGCAGGTACAGCACCGAGGCGGCGATGGTGTCCTCGGGGGTCTGGAGCAGCCGCAGCATGGCCGGGGCGGCGATGAGGCCCACCGCCATCAGCACCACTCCCAGCAGGGCAAAGGCCACTATGGCGTTGCCTGTGGCGGCGCGGACGGCCTCCCGGCGGCCGGCGCCGTAGACCTGGGCGATGACCACGGAGGCCCCCGCCGTCATGGCCACGAAGAAGCCGATGAGCACGTTGATGATCTGGGCGGCGCTGCCACCTACGGCGGCCAGGGCCACGGTGCCCACAAAGCGGCCCACGATGAGACCGTCCACCGCGTTATAAAGCTGCTGGATGCAGGTGCCGGCGGCGATGGGCAGGAAGAACACCAACAGCCGCTTCCACACCACGCCCACCGTCAGGTCATGTTGCTGATGCATAAAAAATCGCCTCGATTTTTGAAAAACGTGATAGATAGGGCAGCGCCCTGCCGAAGTTTTTCCGGCAGGGCGCTATCATAGCACAGAAATGCGGGGATTTCCACCGTTATTTTGCTGATTTTACGGCAAAATGCGGAAAAAAGTTGGTTTTATTCCCCTTTGGCGGCCTCCTTGGCCAGCTCCTCTTCCTCCAGCACCCGGTAGGCCACCTTGCCCACCAGGGTCTTGGGCATCTCGGCGCGGAACTCGATGTCGTAGGGCATGGCGTACTTGGCGATGTGCTTGCGGCAGTAGTCCATCAGCTCCTGCTTCGTGGCCTCGTCGGGGGCAACGCCGGGAGCGGGCATGACGAAGGCCTTTACCTTTTGCATACGGTAGGGGTCCGGCACGCCGATGACGCAGCTCATCTGCACCTTTTCGTGGGCGTCCAGAATGTTCTCCAGCTGGCCGGGATAGACGTTGTAGCCGGAGGAGATAATCATCCGCTTGGCGCGGCCCTTGAAGTAGATGAACCCCTGGTCGTCCATGGTGCCCAGGTCGCCGGTGTAGACCCAGGTGAGGCCGTCGGCGTGGGTGCGGAGAGTCTGGGCGGTCTCGTCGGGGTGGTTCATGTATTCCTTCATCACCGTGGGGCCCGCCAGCAGGATTTCGCCCTCTTCACCGTAGGGCAGCTCGTTGTCGGTGCCCGGCTCCACGATTTTAATATAGGTGTCGGGGAAGGGCACGCCGATGGAGCCCTCCTTGGCCATGTGGATGGGGGTGAGGCAGCAGGCGGTGACAGTCTCGGTGGTGCCGTAGCCCTCCCGGACCTGGATGGACGCCTTATGGTCATAGAGGAATTTGTCAAACTTCTTTTTCAGCTCGATGCTGAGGCTGTCGCCGCCGGAAAACACGCCCTTGAGGCAGCTCAAATCGGCGCCGTCCATGCTCTTGAGCCGCAGCAGGGCCTCGTACAGCGTGGGCACGCCGGCGATGAAGTTGCAGCGGTATTTCACAATCAGCTTGGCGTAGCTCTGGGCGGTGAACCGGGGCACCAGAATGCAGCGGCCGCCCTGGGCCAGCATGGAGTGGATGCATACGCCCAGGCCGAAGCCGTGGAACAGGGGCATGGCAGAGAGCATCTTGTCGCCGGGGCGGAACATGGGGTTGGTGGCCACAATCTGGGAAGAGAGGGCGTTGAAGTTGCGGTTGGTGAGGACGATGCCCTTGGTGGTGCCGGTGGTGCCGCCGGAGTAGAGGATAACGGCGGGGTCCTCACTCTTGCGCTGCACCCGGTAGTGGTAGAAGCAGTGGTCGGACAGCTTCATAAACTCCTTCCAGCGGATGACCGGGGCGTCCTTGGGAATCTTTTTGATTTTGCGGCCCTCGGTGAGCATATACCCGGCCCGCACCGGCTTGCTGAGGGCGTCCTTCACCGAGGCGATGATGATGTTTACAACCTTGGTGTTCTCCCGGATGGACTCAAACTTGTGGTAGAACTGGTCCAGGGTGATGGCGGTGACGGACTGGGACTCGTTGAGGTAGAACTCAATCTCCTTTTCCGCCGACAGGGGGTGAATCATGTTGGCGATGCCGCCCACCAGGTTGACGGCGTAGAACATATAGATGGCCTGGGGGCAGTTGGGCATGGCGATGGTGACCCGGTCGCCCTCCCGGACGCCGATGGTCTTCAGGGCCTTGGCGCAGCGGTGTATCTCCTGCACCAGGTCACGGTAGGTGGTGGACTTGCCCATGAAGTCGAAGGCCACGTTGGTGGGGTAGCGGCGGGCCACGTCCTCCACCATGTCGCACATGGAGCCGTCAAAGTAGTCCAGATGCAGGGGCACGTCCCCCACATAGGGGGCCCAGGGGGTCTTGGCAGTAATCATGCTGTTTCCTGCTTTCTCGCGGCGCAGCCCGAGGCCGCGCCGGTAATATTCGTCGCATTTCGACCTGTCTATCATAGTCGAAAGACGGGCGTTCGTCAATCGGTTTTTATCTGTTCATCACCTTCCGGGCGATGTCGATGCCCAGGCGGTAGGGGGCGGGGCGCAGGTCGCGGTCGGCCTGGCGCAGCAGGTCCCGGATGGGCAGGTGCTGGGGGCAGTGGCTCTCGCACTTGCCGCAGCCCACGCAGGCGGTGGCAAAGCTGTTGCCCCGGCGGATGCCCACATTGCGGGCAAATTCAAACCGGGCCGCCGTCTTTTTCTCCAGATACATCAAATTATAATAGTGGAAGATGGCGGGGATATCCACCCCCTGTGGGCAGGGCATGCAGTAGCGGCAGCCGGTGCAGCCCACCTTTTCCCGGGCCCTTAAAATGGCCCGGATGCGGCCCACCAGGGCGCGGTCCGCCTCCGTCAGGCAGCCGGGGCGGGCGGCGTCCGCGATGCGGCAGTTCTCCTCCACCATGGCCTCGCTGTTCATGCCGGAGAGGACGCAGGTGACGCCGCTCTGGTCCCACAGCCACCGCAGGCCCAGTGCGGCGGCGGAGTAGCCGGTGCCGCTATTCGAGAGTTCCTCGCGGGCCTCCTGGCTCAACCGCACCAGCTTGCCGCCCCGGAGAGGCTCCATGATGATGACCGGGATGCCCTTGGCCTGGGCGGCCTCCAGTCCGGCCCGGCCCGCCTGGGAGTGCTCGTCCAGATAATTATACTGAATCTGGCAGAAATCCCAGTCGTAGGCGTTCAAAATCTGCAAGAACGCGTCGGTGCCGCCGTGGTAGGAAAAGCCGATCTGCCGGACGCTGCCCTCGGCTTTACGGGCGGCGATCCAGTCCTCGATGCCCAGGGCCTGAAGATTCTCCCACTGGGAAAAATCGGTGAACATGTGCATAAGGTAGTAGTCGATATGGTCGGTGCGGAGGCGCTGCAGCTCCTCCCGGAAGGTCTTGTCGATGGCCTTTTGGCTGCGCATGACGTACTGGGGCAGCTTGGTGGCGATGTTCACACGGTCCCGGACGCCGTTTTCCTGCAAAATGCGGCCCAGACACTCCTCGCTGCCGGGGTAGATGTAGGCGGTGTCAAAGTAGTTGACGCCCCGCTCCATGGCCAGCAGCACCTGGCGCTGGGCCTTTTCATAGTCGATGGCGGCGCCCTTTTTGGCAAAGCGCATACAGCCGAAGCCCAGCTGGGAGATGGGGTTGCCGTAGCGGTCGGTGCGGTATTGCATGGGATGGCCCTCCTTGCGGTGATATTTTTCTATACCATACTCCTTTCCGCGCCCCGGCGCAAGCCCTTTTCCTTTTCCAGAAATTGACTTCATATTTTCGCTTAAAATTGTTTACATTCTGTTCACCGGAAAATTAGCACTCTCCGCTTGACAGTGCTAATTTTGGTGGTATACTACGTGTTGAACAAAAGGAACGGACGCTGATGGGCAGCGCCCGCACCCCCTGCTCAGGTAACAACACGCGTTAGACTTTTAAGGAGGAATGAAGTATGTTGCCGAGTATTTTTGGTGAGAATCTGTTTGACGATTGGTTTGGCTTCCCCGGTTTCCCCGAGCTGCGGGACGTGGACCGCAAGCTGTACGGCAAGCGGGCCGACCACATGATGAAGACCGACGTGCGGGAGCACGGCGACCGCTTTGAGCTGGACATGGATCTGCCCGGCTTCACCAAGGACGAAATCAGCCTGGACCTGGAGAACGGCTATCTGACCGTGAAGGCCGCCAAGGGCCTGGACAACACCAAGACCAACGACGCCGGCAAGGTCATCCGTCAGGAGCGGTATGCCGGGGCCATGCAGCGCAGCTTCTACGTGGGCGAGCAGCTCACCGCCGAGGATGTGAGCGCCCGGTTTGAAAACGGCGTGCTGCGGCTGACGCTGCCCAAGAAGGACCCCAAGGCCCTGCCCAAGAAGACCACCATCGCCATCGGCGACTGATGGTGCCGCGCCAAAATATCGCGTTAAAAAGATGCCCTGCGGGGCATCTTTTTTTATGGGGAAAAACGTGGTATGATGGGGGCAAAGGAAAGGAGCGTGGCGCGAATGGTTGAAGTGGTGGCGGCGCTGATCTGGGAGGACAATCGGTTTCTCATCTGCCAACGGCCGGGGCACAAGGCCCGGGGGCACCTGTGGGAGTTCGTAGGCGGCAAGGTGGAGCCGGGAGAGACGAAGGAGCAGGCCCTCATCCGGGAGTGCCGGGAGGAATTGGATATTCAGTTGGCGGTGGGGGAGGTATTCATGGACGTGGTACACGAATATCCGGACATCACCGTGCATCTGACGCTGTTCCACGCCGCCATCGCCGGCGGCACGCCCCGGCTGCTGGAGCACGAGGCCATGGCGTGGATTACGCCGGGGGAGATAGCGCATTACGCCTTCTGTCCGGCGGATGAGACCATATTGGCGCGGATCAGGGCGGAATACGGGGACAGGTGACGAATGGCGGGACACATAGGTCCCGCCCTACGCAGGCTGTCTCGCCCCCCGATGAGAAAAGGTTTGTAGGGGCGAGGCTCTGCCCCGCCCCTACTTAATATTATTTATGACAGCGCAGCGCCGCCCGGATGGGCGGCGCTGTTTTGGGATTTACATAGATTGCAGCATTTGCAGCAGCTGCACGTCCTCCGGCTTCACGTGGAGGCCGGCCTCCTTTTTCTCCCCGTCGGGGAAGGTGACGGAGATGGTGATGTCGGTGCCGGGGGCCAGGCCCTTGCGGTTGACATCGTTGAGAAAGGCGGGGAACTGGGGGTGGTTATTGCGGAAGGTGTTCCACGCCTGCTTTACCTTGAAAAGATCACCGATCTGCACGGTGCATCGCCTCGCTTTCGTAGGATGGGGCCATTATACCACATTCGCCGCCTTTCGACAACCCTCACTCCTCCAGCAGCCACAGCCGCCCGTCCGGCAGCAGCTTGGATGCCGCCCGGTGGACGGACAGCACCGCGCCGTCGGGGAAGCGGCGCACCACCGTCTCCTCCCGGTAGTCCGGGTCCTCAAACCAGCGGCTGAACACCAGCTCGTCCCCCCGGCGGAAATAGAAGGTCTCCCTGCCGCCCATGGGGAACTCCGCCCGGATGGGCCAGAGGATCTGAAAGGTGTTCTCCGCCTGGCGGGTCAACATCAGAGGCCAGCCGGAGGGCATGAGATTGTAGCAGTCCTTTACGGCGGAGCGGGGCAGGGTGACGATGGGGGTGACTTCCCACGTGGCCGGGTCGTAGCGCAGCAATTCCAGCGCCCCGGCGGGGAAATCCGCCCGGAGAATCACCAGCGTGCCGCCGTCATAGAGGGGCGTGCCGAAATAGCAGCCCTCCCGGGGCGGCAGGGGCTCGTGGACCCTGGCCTCCCGGGCGTGGACGAAGATAAGGCGGTTACACCGGACGGGGTGGCCGTCCCGGTACAGCTCCTCCGCTTCGTACAGGTCGCCCTGGGCGAAGTCGCTGCCCCAGTACCAGCCGCCGCTGCCCTCCAGCTCCGCCAGGTGGCCGATGCCTCCGGTGGGAATGGCGGTATAGTCCATGGTCATCCCTCCTTTTTCTCTACTCTACCACATCCGGCGCAACGGCGCAACAGAGGAAAACCCCGCCGCGGCGAGGCGGCGGGGCGTGGTTGGGCGTCTCTCTTTATCAGCAGCCGAAGCCGAACATGCGGCACAGCATGGCCCACAGGGAGTTGCAGTTAAAGTTGAAATGGCACATGATGGCACCTCCTGTCAAGATTTCGTCTCTCGAGGACGGGTTTATCATACCACGGCGGGAGTTGGGCCGTCAAATGTAATGATTTCCATGGAAAAACGTCCCTTTTCCCTATTGACAGGGGTCGTGGGATGTGGTAATGTTTAGTTGTAATAAGTATTATTACAAGATAATCCCGCCGCCGGGGGCGGCAAGAGAGAAGGGTTTGCCATGGGTATTTTCAGACAGGAGAAAAACGGCTACGCAGACGCCATTCAAAAGGGCGTAGCGGCGCTGGATCGCTTCAGTGGGTTGACCCGGGGCCGGGGCAGCCGGGAGGAGCGGCTGGCGCGGCTGCGGCAGGCCATCGACGGGGCGGACGCCGTGGTCATCGGCGCGGGGGCGGGGCTCTCCACCTCCGCCGGTTTTGTGTATAATGGAGAGCGGTTTGAGCGGTATTTCTTCGATTTTCACCAGAAATTCGGCATCCGGGATATGTATTCCGGTGGCTTTTACCCCTTCCCCGACCAGGAGACGAAGTGGGCCTGGTGGGCCAGAAACATCTATTTCAACCGCTACGTGCCCGCCCCCAAGCCGGTGTATGACCGGCTGCTGGAATTGGTGCGGGGGAAGGAATACTTCGTCATCACCACCAACGTGGACCACCAGTTCCAGAAGGCGGGGTTTGACAAGGAGCGGCTTTTCTACACCCAGGGGGACTACGGCCTGTTCCAGAGCACGGACGGGCGGGTGAAACGCACCTACGACAACGAGGAATGGGTGCGCAGGGCCATGGCGGCCCAGCGGTTTTTGCCGGACGAGCAGGGGATTTTCCAGGTGCCCAAGGACCGATGCCTCTCCCTGCGGCTGCCCACAGAGCTGATCCCCCGGTGCCCTGACGGGTCCAGGGCCACCACCAATCTGCGGGTGGACGATACGTTTGTGGAGGACGCCGGGTGGCAGGCGGCAGCGGCCCGGTACGCCCACTTTTTGCAACGGTTTGAGGGCAAAAAGGTGGTGTTTTTGGAGCTGGGCGTGGGCAGCAACACCCCGGTGATCGTCAAGTACCCCTTCTGGGCCATGACGGCGGAGAATGGGGACGCCGTGTACGCCTGCCTCAACTACGGCGACGCGGTGTGCCCCCGGGAGATTGAGGGCCGGTCCATCTGTTTGGACGGGGACATTGGGGAAATATTGGACGAGATACTATAATGCAAAAGGGAGCGCCGCGGCGCTCCCCTTTTTATTGGGTTAAAATGTTCTGATAGATGGCCAAATCCTCGTCTTGGAACACGTTGAAGATGACCTGCATGGCGCTGGCGGTCTCCCGCTTCCACCCCTCCACCGTCGCCACGGCGATCTCCGCCGCCTCCCGCTTGGGGAAGCCGAAGACGCCGGTGGAGATGCAGCAAAAGGCGATGCTTTGGCAGCCCTTTTCCGCCGCGGCGGCGAGGCAGGCGCGGTAGGAGGCGGCCAGCAAGTCGCAGTGGCGCTGGGTCAGGCGGCCCTCCACGATGGGGCCCACGGTGTGGACGACGTAGCGGCAGGGCAGGTTGTAGGCCGGGGTGATTTTGGCCCGGCCGGTGGGCTCCGGGTGGCCCTGGCGGGCCATGAGGGCGGCGCAGTCGCTGCGGAGCTGGACGCCGGCATAGGTGTGGATGCAGTTCCCGCGTCTGGTCCGCTTGGCTCATTTGTGTGTGTGTATTCCTTCTTTTTCGTCATTTTCATGGTTCTGAATCACACACAAATTGACCTTTAATACCCCATTTCCTGTAAAAGGTATGTAACCAGCTGTATCAAAGAAGCTGGTGTAGTCTTCCTTGATACAACCTTTCAAAAAGATGTGAGCAATAGGTTCTTCGTCTTCATAGACGACATATACTCTTTCGACGACTGCCCGGACCATCGACATGAGTTCTTCCGGTGTTGACGTCTTCCACGATTCCTTGAAATCCGTCAGTTTTTTCTTGACCTGTGAGAGGTCCTCAATGATCTGTGAATTATCACCGCGTTCCTCTTCAAGCTTCAATACTCTGCCTCCGGATCACAGATAATCACATCGTCATCCGTCACCAGGAAGGCATTAGCGATCTCCCGCTTGGCACTGAAGGACTTACCGGAACCGGGGGTGCCGAGGATCAGGCCGTTCGGGTTCTTCAGTGCCTTCCGGTCCACCATGATCAGGTTATTGCTGAGAGCGTTCAGACCGTAATACAGGGATTCCTTCCCGGCCTGGAACAACTCCTGGGTGGTAAAGGGAACAAAAATCGCCGTACTCGAAGTCGTAAGAGCACGGCGGATATCGATGAGGCAGCTGGCCAGCGGCAGGCAGCTCATAAGGGCGTTTTCCTGCTGGAAGTCCAGCCTCCTTAAGTTGCAGTTGTGTTTCTGTGCGATGGAACTTGCCTGAAATACGTTGGTGTCCAGTTCCTGCTGGGTCCTGCCGGTATTCATGATCAACATCGTCAGCATGAACATGCGCTCGTTCTGGCTCTGCAGTTCTTTCAGGAGCGACTTGGCGTCCTTGCCGTAGGTGGCCAGGTCCGAAGGGATGATGTCCATGTCGTAGCCGGAACGGACAGCCTTTTTCTGCTCCTCGATCTTCGACCGGTCAAGCTCCGTGATCGTATGCTTGATGGTCTTGATCGCTTCCGTCTGGTCCACGGACTGGATGTGCATCGTGATGATCTGAGAAGAATCCATGTCCAGGAAATCCTTCAGAAGCTGATCCGAAAGGTCTGACGCCGTGATCTGCAGATAGCTCATAGCGCCGAAGAGGCTTCCCATCTGGAAGGTACGGCTGCCGGGAAAGGCAAAGGCCGTAGGAGCAATGAAGTCCTTTACGGAAAGGCCGGACTCTACGAGCCACTTCCAGTCAAAGCGGA
>CAMKGX010000006.1 GCA_946412355.1 uncultured Clostridia bacterium | reverse complement strand
CGTCTATTTCGTAGGGGCGGACGACTCTGTCCGCCCCACCCTGTCTATCATTGAAGAAAGGTTTGGTTGCTTGCGTAGTGTTCGTTCCATCCGTAGGGCGGGACCTATGTGTCCCGCCTCGACGGCATTGATAACCGCCTGCCGCCGTCAGGGGCGGGGCTCTGCTCCGCCCAAACCCGTTTTATCCTTGACGATAGGATTGTATTTCGCAGAAGTTACCGTCTATTTCGTAGGGGCGGACGACTCTGTCCGCCCCACCCTGTCTATCATTGAATAAAGGTTTGGTTGCTTGCGTAATGTTCGTTCCATCCGTAGGGCGGGACCTATGTGTCCCGCCAAAACGCCATGCATATCCCGCGTAGGGCGCGACGACCTCGGCGCGCCGCCTCCCGATAGAACGCCACACCTCACGCTGGCCCAGGGCGCTGTCCGCCCTGCCCCACTTCCACCACCTTATCCCAAACAGGCGCCAGCAGCTCCCGAATTGCCGGGAGATTCACCTGCTGAAACTTGTCCGCCCACCGCAGCAGCTCCCGCAGCGACCGCAGGCTTTCCTGCTTTCCCGGCTCCCAACCCAGCTTACGCCGGATAAAGCGCCGAATCAAGCGATACCGATACACCCGCCGCGGCACGGTCAGGAGATAAATCCTGTCCGCCGCCGCGAAGGTCTCGCCGCACCAGGCGTAATACACGCCCTCGATAATCCAGTCCTTACGCTTCATTATCTCCCCGAGAAGGGCGTCCCGCTCCCCGGCGTCCCTTTTTGTGCCGTAATTCCCGGCGTTATCCCACTGGATGTCGTCCAGATCAAAATGAGGGATTCCCGTTTCCCGGGAGAGCTGCCGCGCCAGCGTGGTCTTTCCACTGCCGGGCCCGCCGATAATGCGGATTTTCATAAGCTAATCATCGGCCTGCCGCAGTCAATGGCAGCCATGGTGCCCGCAGCTGTGGTCGCCGTGATGGGTGCAGTCGTGTCCCTCGCCGTGATGGGTGCAGTCGTGTCCCTCGCCGTGATGGTCGCAGTCGTGTCCCTCGCCGTGATGGTCGCAGGTGGCGCCCTCCACATAGGGCAGGTTTCCGTCCAGCAGCGCCTGCACGGCGGCGTCCGCGCTGCCCGCCACGCCGGCGTACAGCCTGATGCCCGCCTCCCGCAGCGCCATCTGGGCCCCGGGCCCGATGCCGCCGCAGATCAAAGCGTCCACCCGGCCCATCTGCAAAAAGCCCGCCAGCGCCCCGTGGCCCTGGCCGTTGGTGTCCACCACCTGCTGATTTACCACAGCGCCGTTTTCAATGTCATACACCTTAAACTGCTGCGTGTGGCCGAAATGCTGAAAGATTCCGCCGTTTTCATAGGTTACTGCAATTCTCATAATAACTCCTTTACGCTGTTCCACCTCCCCACACCGCCAAGACAAGACACGCATAGGATGGGGTGTGGAGAGGAGGTAAATAAATGAATAACGTGTGTTTTCGCGGCACCGTCCGCTCCGTAGAGGACGGTCAGCTTCTGGTGCGTAACTGGGATGGCTGCCAGGACGTAGTGGTGTTTTACGATGGCGCCTGCCGCTTTTCCTGCGGTCAGTGCGTCCGGGTCCACTATAACGGCATCATGACCCTGAGCCTGCCGCCTCAGGTCACCGCCGACTGCGTAGAGCAGATTGCCTGCTAAACGCGGCAAGAGGCCCCATCCTCTGGAGGACGGGGCCTACATAGCCACGTGTCAGAAGTCGATCTCTTTCCCCAGGCGGCGGTACATGGTCTTTTTCACCGCCCGCAAAATGTTCTCATAGCCGGTGCAGCGGCACAGGTGACCGGACAGCAGCTTGCGCAGCTCGTCGTCGCTGTACAGCTTCCCCGCCTCCAGAATCTCCACCGCCGTCATAATGAAGCCCGGTGTGCAGAAGCCGCACTGGATGGCGGCCTCGTCCACAAAGGCCTGCTGGATGTCGCTGAGCTCGCCGTCGGGGCCCAACAGGCTCTCCAGGGTGCGGATGTGCTTGCCCTCGGCCCACACTGCCAGATAGATGCAGGAGTTGAAGCACTCGCCGTCGATCAGCACGTTGCAGGCGCCGCACTCGCCCACCTCACATCCCTTTTTCACAGAGGTCAGATGGTAGTCGTTGCGGAGCATGTCGGTCAGCGAGGCCCGCACGTCCACCACCCGCTCCACGTCTTTTCCGTTGATGTTGCAGCGGACAACCTTATACTGTACGCTCATGCCAGCTCACCTCCCGCCAGGATAATGGACTCCCGCAGCGCCCGCTTCGCCATCTCCACGGCGATATGCTGGCGGAACGCCTTGCTGGCGCGCCAGGAGTCACGGGGGTTGATGTCCTCAATAACGGCGTTGCCAAAGGCCTCCACCAGCGCCTCCGTAGGCTTGGCCCCGTTTGCCACCGCCTCGGCGGTAGGCACCCGCATGGGCACCGGCCCCGCCACACCGTAGGCAATGCGGCACCGTTCAATGGTGGACTTGTCCGGGCTGAGCCGCACGTTGACGCTGCACCCCAGGGTGGCGATCTCCATGGCGTTGCGCAGGCCGTATTTAATATAGTGTCCGTAGCAGTTCTCGTAGCTGGCCTTGGGGATGAGGATGGCGGTCTGAATCTCGCCCTCCTCGGCCCGGATGTCCACGGTGCCCGCCTTGATGTAGAAATCATGGATGGGCAGCCGGCGAACACCGTTCTTCCCCGTCAGCTCCACAATCGCCTCCCAGGCGTGGAGCGTGGAGGCGGAGTCGGCAGAGGTAACGCCGTTACAGGTATTGCCGCCGATGGTGCCGATGTTGCGTATCTGGGGCGAGCCCACCTGGTCCACCGCCTGACCCAGCACGTTGCAGTATCGCTGGATGATGGGGTCTTTCGTGATGTGGGAAAAGCTGGTCAGCGAACCAATGCGGATGTTCTCCTCCTCGTCGATGGTCACGCCCCGCAGCGCGTCGATCCCATAGATGGAGATCAGTTCCTTCCCGGCCCGTTTGCCCTCCCGCATCTGCACCAGCACGTCGGAGCCGCCGGCGATGATCTGTGCCTCGGGGTGGGCCAGACGCAGCGCGATGGCCTCCTCCACACTGCCGGCCTCATATAACGCCTTCATATCATACATGGCTCAGTCCTCCTTACTCCGCCAGGGATCGTTGATGAGCCCTGCCTTGGTGAACTCCGCAAACAGCACGTGGGGATTGATGGGGTTGTGGTCAATGGCCACGCCGGTGGCGTTAAAAATGGCGTTGCGGATAGCCGGCGCGCCGGAGCAGGCCGGCGGCTCGCCCAGCGCCTTGGTGCCAAAGGGAGAGGTAGGCTCCGGGTTCTCCGCAAATTGCGCCTCCAGATGGGGGTGGTCCATCACGGTGGACAGCTTGTAGTCCAGCAGGTTATTATTCAGCGGTTTACCCGTCTTTTCATCGAACAATAGCTGCTCGGACAGGCCGTAGCCGATGGCCATGGACATGCCGCCGTGTACCTGTGCCGCCGCCAGAGCGGGGTTGATAAGGCTGCCGCAGTCGTGAACGTTCACGATGTTCTTCAGCGTCACCTTGCACATAGGGATGTCCACCTCCACCTCGGCAAAGGTGCAGCCGAAGGAGTAGGCGTTGTTGCGGATGGTGTAGGTGCTCTCGGCGGTGATATGCTCGCTGTGAACGGGGTTATACTGCGCCGTCATGGCCAGCTCCCGCAGGCTCATCAGCACGCTGCCGTCACCCTTGCGGATGATGTTTCCGTCCACAATGTCCATATTCCCCACCGCCTGCCGTGTCACCTCACAGGCGTAATCCAGAATCTTCTTGCGCAGAATGTCCGCCGTCTGGCGAATGGCAAAGCCCGCCACGTACGTCTGCCGGGAGGCATACGCGCCAAGGCCTGTGGGCGTCACGTCGGTGTCCTGGCAGGAGATAACGTGAACGTCGCGGTAGCTCTTCAAGCCCACCGCCTCCGCCACCATCTGTGCGTAAGCCGTGTCGGCGCCCTGGCCGATCTCCGTCTCGCCGCACTGGTAGTTCACCGTGCCGTCCAGATTCAGCAGCATCCGGTTGGAGGAGGTCTCCAACGAGATGGGATACACGGCGGTGTTATACCAGAAGGTAGCCAGGCCGATGCCCCGGCGAATAGGGCCCGTATCCTTGGCAAATTCCGCCTTTTTCCGCTCGTAATCGATGTACGCCGCGCCTTTTTCCATGCACTGGCGGAAGGAATCGTAATAGTTGGTATTACCGGAAAAGGCGTCGTGGAAGCCCTGGGGCATCACGTTCTTTTGGCGGAACTCGTAGGGATCCATCCCCAGCGCCGCCGCGCAGTCGTCAATATTGGCCTCATCGGCAAATGACGCCTGGGGCATGCCGTAGCCCCGCATGGCGCCTGCCGCCGGCCGGTTGGTAAACACCGTCCAGGCGTCGCACTCCATGTTGTCGCAGGGATAATGCTGGGGGAAGGAGCCCATGGCCTTGGCCACAATGGAATGGCCGTGAGAGGCGTAGGCGCCCTGGTTGGAGAAGCACTCCACCTTCCTGGCGGCGATGTCGCCGTTTTTCCGCAGCCACGTCACAATGTGGAACCGGATGGCGTGGCGCACGCGGTTGGAGACGAAGGTCTCCTCCCGGGCGCAGTCCAGACGCACGCACCGGCCCCCCACCTGGGTGCAGCACCAGGCACACAGCGGCTCATACAGCGCGTCCTGCTTGTTGCCGAAGCCGCCGCCGATATAGGGCTTGATCACCTGAATATCGCCCCAGGGCCGGCCCAACGCCTGGCCCACCACCCGGCGGATGATGTGGGGAATCTGGGTGGAGGAAACCACCGTCAGCCGGCCGCCGTTTTCATAGGCGAAGCAGCCGAAGTTCTCAATGTGGCAGTGCTGCACCGTGGGAGTGTCGTACCACCCCTCCACCTTAATGAGTCCCGGCTCCCGGATGGCCTTCTGATAGTCGCCCTTTTTCATGTCGGTGTGCTTCAGCACGTTGCCGGGGAACCGCTCATGGAGCTGGGGCGCCCCCTCCTCCATGGCCTTCTGGGCGTCCAGCACGAAGGGCAGCACGTCGTACTCCACCTTCAGCGCACGCACGCCCTGGTTGGCAGCCACCTCGTTCTCCGCGATGACCACCGCCACGTCGTCACCCCAATAGCGCACGTGCCGGTTCAGGAGATGGCGGTCCGCCACGTCCTGGTGCCCCGGGTCCATGGACCAGGGATGGCCCGCCGTGGGGAACGGAATGTCCGGCACGTCGAAACACGTCAGCACCTTCACCACGCCGGGGATAGCCTCCGCCGCCGCCTTGTCCACGGCCTTCACCATGCCGTGGGCGATGTCGGCGTGCTTAATGCGCACGTACAGCGCATCCGCAGGCATCCGGTCCTCATAGTACTTGGTGCGCCCGGTGGCCTTGTCAAAGGCGTCTACTCGGATTTCGCTCTTACCTACGTTGCTCATGTCGTTCTGCCTCCTTTAGAGGATGGGAATAATTATCCTTGACTTGTGAACACTATCTTTGCTACATTGTAACTCAGGTGATGCAAAATGAAAACGAAAATCGGCTGCGTAGTCATGGCCGCCGGCGGCGCCAGGCGCTTCGGGAAAAATAAACTGCTGTCTCCTCTGGACGGCGTTACCCTGGCCCAGCGGGCCCTTGACGCCGTACCTGCGGAAAAGCTGCATAGCGCCGTGGTGGTCACCGGTTACCCGGAAATCGCTGCCCTGGCCCAAAGTCGGGGCCTTGCCGTGGTGGTCAATGACCGCCCGGAGGATGGCGCCTCCCGCACCGTTCGCCTGGGCGTGGAAGCGCTGGAGGCAAGCTGCGACGCCATTTTGTTTCTGGTGTCCGACCAACCCCTCTTAACGCGGCAGACCGTGGCGGATCTCATCGACTTCTACCACGCTCATCCCGGCCATATCGTGGCCGCCGCCCACAACGGCGTCCGGGGCAATCCCTGCCTCTTCCCTCGGGACTATTTCAGTGCTCTGAAATCCCTCACCGGCGACACCGGCGGCAGCGCCGTCATCCGCCGCCATGAGGAAAACCTTCTTTTAATGGAGGTCAGCGCCCCCCAACTGGAGGACGTGGACACCCCGGAGGCGCTGCGCCGCCTGGAAAATCAAATGGGAACCCACAAAGAGTAACGGTCAGCCGCCGTTACTCTTTTACTTTTTCCGCTGATAAGGCGTGTTCTCCAGCGGCAGCTTAAACCGCCGCTCTCCATCCAGCCGGAAGTAGGCGTCGGCGATGGCGGGAGCCGTGGGGATGGAGGTGATCTCGCCGATGCCGATGGCGCCGTTGGCCTTGTCCAGCCCCGGTTTGTCCACCACAATGGCCTTCACCGGCGGCACGTCCGGGGCCCGGAACAGGCCCAGCATGCCGTATTTGGCGGTGGGCTTACAGTTGTCGTCGATGGGATACCGCTCCGTCAGCGCATAGCCCAGTGACATCACCACGCCGCCCTCGATCTGCCCCTCGCAGCTCAACGGATTCACCGCCTTGCCCACGTCGTGGGCCGCCACCATCTGCTTCACCTTTCCCGTCTCCCGGTCCAGGATGCACACCTGGGTGGCGTAGCCGTAGGCCACGTGGGACACCGGGTTGGGCACGTCTGCCCCCAGAGGGTCGGTGGCCGCCAGATATTCGCCGTAAAACTCCTGGCCCTTCAGGTCGGCCAGCGTCTTGCCCTCCATGGCCGTCACCAGTTTTTCGCAGGCCCGGCGGCAGGCCTCGCCGGTAATCAGCGTCTGGCGGGAGCCGGAGGTGTCGCCGGAGTCCGGGGCGATCCAGGTGTTGCTGCGCTCATACACAATATCGGAGGGCTTGATGTGGCCGTTGGTCACCACCATCTGCACCAGCACCGTGCCAAGGCCCTGGCCGATGCAGGAGGCGCCGGAGTAGATGTGCACCTTGCCGTCGTCCTCCACGATCAGCTTGCACCGCCCCCAATCCGGCAGTCCCACGCCCACGCCGGCGTTCTTCATGGCGCAGGCAAGGCCCACCGGGTCGCCGTTTTTCACGGCCTCGTCGTAGTAGGGCTTCACCGCCTCCAGCGTCTCCACCAGGCCCGTCTCCGGCCCCACAATCTGGCCGTTGGGCAGCACGCCGCCGGGACGAATGGCGTTGCGGTAGCGGATCTCCCAGGGGGAGATGCCCACCTTGTCCGCCATCATGTTCAAAAGGGTCTCCGTGGCAAAGCAGGTCTGGGTCACGCCGAAGCCCCGGAACGCGCCTGCCGGGGGATTGTTGGTATAGTAGGCGTCGCCGGTAATCTCAAAATTCTCGTAGGCGTAGGGCCCCGCCGCGTGGGTGCAGGCTCGCTCCAGCACCGGCCCGCCCAGGGAGGCAAAGGCGCCGGTATCGGAAATCACGCTGGCCTTCACACCCTGGATGATACCGTTTTCGTCGCACCCCATGGTGAAATCCATCCAGAAGGGATGGCGCTTGGGGTGAATCAAAATAGACTCCTGCCGGGTCAGCTTCACCTTCACCGGCACCCGGGCCACGTAGGCGATCAGCGCCGCGTGGTGCTGCACCGACATGTCCTCCTTGCCGCCGAAGCCGCCGCCCACCAGCTGGTTCTCCACCAGGCAGTGGTCAAAGTCCACCCCCAGCATGGCGGCGCACTCGTGCTGTGTGGTGTGGGCGCTCTGGTCGGTGGTCAGCAGCTTCACCCCGCCGTTTTCCAGGGGCAGCGCCACGCAGCACTCCGGCTCCAAAAAGGCGTGTTCCGTCCAGGGCGTTTCAAATTTCTCGTGAATTACGTACTTGCTTTTCGCGATGGCCCCGTCGGCGTCGCCCCGGGACACGTGCTTGTGGGCCTGTACGTTGTTCTGATCTGTCTCAAATACCAGCGGCGCGTCCGGTGCCATAGCCTCGGTGGGGTTGTGTACGGCGGGCAAAACCTCGTACTCCACTTTCACCAGCTTCTTGGCCTCCTCCAGCGTCTCCCGGTCCCTGGCGCACACCAGTGCGATGGCGTCACCCAAGTAGTGGGTGATCTCCCCCACCGGGATCAGCGTGGGCTGATCCTTCTTAATGTGGCCCACGTAGTTCTTGCCGGGCACGTCCTTGGCCGTCAGCACACACACCACACCGGGCAGCGCCTCCGCCTCAGCGGTGTCAATGGACAGCACCCGGGCCCGGGGATAGGCCGCCCGGACGGCGCTGCCGTAGCACATGCCGGGCACGTAGATGTCGTCGGGGTACTGTCCGTAGCCCTGCACCTTCTCCGCCACGTCAATGCGGTGGACGCGGCTGCCCACCTGGTAGTCGTCCTCCGCAGGCCGGGGCAGCTTGCCCTCCCGGAAATATTTGGCGGCCAGCATGATGCCGTCAATGATTTTCACATAACCGGTACAGCGGCAAATATTGTTGCGAATGGCGTAGCGGCACTCCTCCCGGGTAGGGTCGGGATTCACGTCAATGAGGGACTTTGCCGCCATGATCATGCCGGGGATGCAGAAGCCGCATTGCACGGCGCCGGCCTCGCCAAAGGCAAAGGTGTACACCTCTTTTTCCCACGCCGAAAGGCCCTCCACCGTGATGATGCTCTTGCCCTCCAGCTTGTCGGTCTGGGGCACGCAGGCTTTCGTCAGCTTGCCGTCGATCAGCACGTGGCAGGTGCCGCAGGCGCCCTCGCTGCAGCCGTCCTTCACGCTGGTCAGCTTCAGTTCGTCCCGGAGAAACCGCAGCAGCTTCTGGTTCTTCTCCACGCTGACCGTATTCCCGTTTACAGTAAATACCGCCATGATGACGCCCCTTCCCCCGATAGTGAATTATTGTGGCAAAAATTCGTTTGCAAACCTAATTTATTTTGTTAATTGTACCATATACATTATCATAAAGCAACAGGAAAAGACTGTCGCGCTATCCTAAATGAAGAATAGCGCATCCCGTAACCGCGTCAAAGCGGCGCTTTTTTGCAGAATATCAGTGTAAATAGATGCGTTTTCCCCCGGAATAGGGCTTCACCACGCCGATGCGCTGGGCGGAGGGCACCGCCTCCTGCAAGTCGGCAAACAGGGCGTCCGCGTCCTCCGGGTCTACCGCCATCAGCAGTCCGCCGGAGGTCTGGGGGTCGAACAGCATGTCCTGCTTGGCGAGGATCACGTCCCCGGCGTCCACGTGGGGCTCGGCAAAGCTGCGGTTGCGGTACATTCCCTCCGGCAGCAGTCCCATGGCCGCCAGCTCCAGCGCCTCGGGGATAAGGTCGATAGCGTCCACGTCGTAGTGGATTTCCACGTCGCTGCCCTGGGCCATCTCCACGCTGTGGCCCATTAGGCCGAAGCCGGTCACGTCGGTGCAGGCGTGGACCCGGTAGCGCACCATCACGTCCCGGGCACCCTTGTTCAGCGTGGTCATCAGCCTGGTGGCCAGGGCCATGGATTCCGGCGACGCCATATCCACCTTGGCGGCGGTGGTGAGGATGCCGATGCCCAAAGGCTTGGTCAAAAACAGCACGTCCCCCGGCCTGGCCCCGCTGTTGGTCAGCACCCGGTCGGGGTGGACGAAGCCGGTCACCGCCAGGCCGTATTTAGGCTCCGGGTCGAGAATGCTGTGGCCCCCGGTGATGATGGTCCCCGCCTCATAGGCTTTTTCGTAGCCGCCCCGGAGGATTTCATGGACGGCCTCTTTCGGCAAGTCGGCAGGCACCGCCATGATGTTCAGCGCCAGCTTGGGCTCGCCACCCATGGCGTACACGTCGGAAAGGGCGTTGGTGGCGGCGATCTGTCCGAATACATAGGGGTCGTCTGCGATGGGCGGGAAGAAATCCACCGTCTGCACCAGCGCCAAATCGTCCGATACCTTGTACACGCTGGCATCGTCGCTCTTGTCAAACCCCACCAGTAGGTTGGGGTCGTGCAGCACCTTCAGGTCGCCCAACAGCTGGGCCAGCACCCCGGCCCCCACCTTGGCGCCGCATCCGGCGCAGGAGGCCAGCTTCGTCAGTTTCACTTCGTTTTCCATCATTTCACCCTCCCGGAGAGGCCCAAAATGGCCTCCAATACGCCGCCTCCGATGGCCAGCGCCTTGTCGGAAGCCGTAAAGCAATATTCCCTTACACCACGCGGATCTACGTCTCCCGCCTTCATCCCGGCAAAGGTCTCCACGCCGTCGGAGAGCAGGCCCCGCAGCACGCCGCCGATGGTACACACCATGGGCTTTCCCGCCACCATACCCACGATGTCGCCGGCCTCCACCTTGTCGCCGATGGCCCTTGTGGCGGTAAACACGCCGTCTGCCGGGGCGCGCAGCACCCGCTCCCCCGCAAAGCCGCCGATAAGGCCGGGAATGTTGGTGTTGGGCAGCGGGCTGCCCTTATAGATCACACGCCCCAGGGTGTGGCCCCGCATGGTCTCCACGGCGGCGTGGCAGTCCACCCCCGCCGTAAATCCCGGCCCCACGCCGACGACCACCGGAGCGTCCTGTATCGTGGTGCCCAGGTTCCGCTTGGCCAAAATGGCATCCACCAAGGCGTCGGGCCGCAGTTCCTCTCGAATAAGGCATTCCGGGTCCACAAAGACAGGAATCCGCCCCGCTGCCATCAGCCGCTCCCCTTCTGCCGCCGTTTCGCACCGCACCGCCGTCACGTCCTCCACCGTCCATTCCCCCGCCACAATGGCCTGGGAAAAGGCCACCGTCCGGCGGATGGCGGTGGGGGCGGCAATGTCGGTCATAGCCACCTCCATGCCGCTGCGAAGGAGCCGCAGGGCGATGCCGCTGGCCAAGTCCCCCGCGCCTCGAATCAGCACTCTCATATCCTCACCTCAAAAGCCGTGATATTTCAAATAGTATAACCGTATTCATTCTACCACACCTAATTCCTAAATACAAGGCGATTGACGAGCCGTCAAAAAAACGGTATAATGCACCCAAATTCACCTGAAAGGACGTGTCCACCATGGCAAAGCTCCGGGTCAAAATCACCGTTCGCCTGTTCACCGATGAAAAATGCTTTGGCCCCGGCGTGGCGGAGCTGCTCCACCGGGTGGATGAGTGCCACTCCCTCCGCGCCGCCGCCATCTCCATGGAGATGGCCTACTCCAAAGCCTGGACCATCATCCACAACATGGAGCAGCGTCTGGGCTTCCCGGTGCTGGAGGTGAAGATCGGTGGCAAGAACGGCGGCGGCGCCACCGTCACGCCGGAGGCCCGGCAGATTCTGGAAGCCTACGAGCGGTACTGCCGCCGCATCAACGAGTACGCCGAGGGCGTCTTTCAGGAGGAGTTTGCTTTTTTGGAATCGTAAACCTCTCTCCCATCCCTGTCAACCCGTCTACCGATGCGCTCCTTTCAAAGGGGCGCATTTTTTGATTGCCTTGACGCAAAATGTGATGGGGCGTATAATAAGTGTGAGAAATATGAATGAAAATGAACAGGTTTTACCCGTCGAAAACGGGCGAAATCCGGCCAAAGGAGCGCTTCGCATGATCTATCTGGACAATGCCGCCACCACGCTGCACAAGCCGCCCCAGGTGGGGCCCGCCATCCTTGCCGCCATGGAAACCATGGGCAACAGCGCCCGGGGCAGCCACGCCGGAAGCCTGGGCGCCGCCCATACTATTTACGATTGCCGCTGCAAGCTGGCGGCCCTCTTCCACTGCCCCCGCCCCGACCGGGTGGTGTTCACATCCAACGTCACCGAGGCGCTGAATATGGCCCTGTGGGGCCTCCTCCAAGAGGGCGACCATGTGGTGGCCACTGACTGGGACCACAACTCCATTCTCCGCCCGCTGCACCACATTTCCCGGGAAAGGAATGTATCTGTTTCCCTTGTCCATGCGGATGGTAATGGTAATCTACTTTACAGTGATTTTGAGAATTTGATGCAGCCCAACACCAGGCTGATCGTCTGCACCCATGCCTCCAACCTCACCGGCAACGTGCTGGACGTGGCCCGTGTTGCGGAAATCACCCACCGCCACGGGGCGTTGCTGGTGCTGGACGCCGCCCAGACGGCGGGCAGCCGGGAGGTGGACATGGCGGCCATGGGCGTGGACGTTCTCTGCTTTACCGGCCACAAGGGGCTGATGGGGCCCCAGGGCACCGGCGGATTGTGCCTCGCCCCGGGGGTGGAAATCCGCCCCTACAAGGTGGGCGGTACCGGCGTGCAGACGTACAGCGAAGCACAGCCCGCCCAGCTCCCGGTGGCCCTGGAGGCCGGCACCCTGAACGGCCACGGCATCGCCGGACTATCGGCAGCGATCGACTATATCAACCAGGTGGGAATCGGCGCGATACATGACAAGGAATATGCCTTGACAATGCGCTTCTATCAAGGCGTTCGGGACATTCCCGGCGTGCGGGTGTACGGCGATTTCTCCGGCGAGCACAGCGCCATCGTCACCTTGAATATTCGGGACTATGACTCCGGGGCGGTGGCGGACGCACTGTGGGACAATTACGGAATCGCCGTCCGTGCCGGGGCCCACTGCGCGCCGAGGATGCACCGGGCACTGGGCACGGTGGACCAGGGGGCGGTGCGCTTCAGCTTCTCCTGGTTTACCACTGAAGATGAGATCGACACAGCCATTCGAGCCGTAAAGGCGCTGGCGGAGGAATGAGGGACCATGGAAAAAAGCAAGATTTGGGATGAATACGGCGAAAACGTGACCCGGCTGCTGCGGAAGCCCCGCAAGGGCCTTTCCAGGCTGGTGTTCAGCCGCATCGGCGTGGTGATGCTGCTGCTGGCGGTGCAGGTGGCGCTGCTGCTGATGGCCTACCGCTGGCTGGACAGCTATTTTGACTGGTTCAACGGCGCCCAGTGGGTGTTCACGGCTTTTGTGGTATTCTCTTTATTTAACAGCGACATGGACGCCACCGGCAAATTGACATGGATGTTCCTGCTGGCGCTGGCCCCTGTGCCGGCCAGCATCTTCCTGTGGTTTACCCAGCGCAGCTTCGGCCACCGGGCCCAGCGGCGGAAGGTACAGGAGATGGTGAACGCCAGCCGTGGGAAGCTCTCCCAGGACGAGGCGGTGTTGCAGCACACGGAGCTGATGCGCTCGGGCACTGACGACCTGTGCCGCTACTTGAACCGCAGCGGCACCTTCCCCCTTTACAACAATACCGAGGTGACCTATTACCCCTCCGGTGAGGCCAAATTTGCGGCCATGCTGGATGCGCTGAAAGCGGCGGAAAAGTTCATCTTTTTAGAGTATTTCATCATTGACGAGGGATATATGTGGGGCAGCGTGCTGAACGTGCTGCGGGAAAAGGCGGAGCAGGGCGTGGATGTGCGGGTGATGTACGACGGCATGTGCGAGTTTACCACCCTGCCTGCCGACTACCCCAAGCGGCTGGCCCGATTGGGCATTCAATGCAAGGCTTTTTCACCGGTATATCCCTTTTTATCCACCCATTATAACTACCGCGACCACCGGAAGATTTTGGTGATCGACGGCAAGGTGGCTTTTAACGGCGGGGTAAACCTGGCGGATGAATATATCAACAAGGTGGAGCGGTTCGGCAAATGGAAGGACGCCGCCGTGAAGCTGACAGGCGGCGCTGTGGCCAGCTTTACGCTGATGTTTTTACAGATGTGGAACCTTTCGGAGAAGGATCCCCGGTGGGATGAATACCTGCCCTCCCCTGCCTCCGCCCACGACGGCTACGTGATGCCCTACTGCGACAGCCCCCTGGACAAGGACAAGGTGGGCGAAATGGTGTACATGGATATGCTGAACCGGGCCAGGAGCTACGTGCATATCTTTACGCCCTATCTGATTCTGGACAACGAGCTGGAAACGGCGCTGAAATTCGCCGCCCAGCGAGGTGTGGAGGTAAAGCTGATCCTGCCGGGCATCCCCGACAAGAAGGGGGCCTACGCCCTGGCCAAATCCCACTACAAATACCTGCTGGAGGCGGGGGTGCAAATCTACGAGTATATCCCCGGCTTCGTTCACAGCAAGGTATTTGTGTGCGACGGAGAAAAGGCGGTGGTGGGTACCATCAACCTGGACTACCGCAGCCTGTACCACCACTTTGAATGTGCTACCTACCTCTACCGCTGCGGCTGCATCACCGACATTGAAAAGGACTTTCAGATGACGCTGCCGGAGTGCCGGCAGGTGACATTGGAGAATTTGAAAGAGGTCACCCGGGGCTACCGCCTCAGTGGCAGCATTATGAAGGTGGTCGCGCCGCTGATGTAATCTCATAGCAGCAGAAAGCGCACAGGCTGTTTTGGCCTGTGCGCTTTTAATCTGACTGTATTAGAGTTTTTTCACAAACAGGCAGCGGATGGCGTTGAGCACCGCCAGTATCATCACGCCCACATCCGCCACAATGGCAAGCCACATATTGGCAAGTCCCAATGCCGCCAGCAGCAGGCAGGCCAGCTTGACTCCCAGGGCGAACACGATGTTCTCCCGGACGATGGCCATGCACTTGCGACCGATGCGGATGGCCTTGGCAATCTTCACGGGGTCGTCGTCCATCAGCACCACGTCGGCGGCCTCGATGGCGGCGTCGGAGCCCAGGGCACCCATGGCGATACCTATGTCAGCCCGGGCCAGCACAGGGGCGTCGTTGATGCCGTCGCCTACGAAGGCCAGTCGGTCTCCCCTGCCTTTTTCCGCCAGGAGCTTCTCTACGCAGTCCACCTTATCGGCGGGCAGCAGTCCGGCGCGGTACTCCCGGATGCCCACCTGGTCGGCCACCTTTTCCGCCACGGAGGCGCTGTCGCCGGTGAGCATCACCAGGCGCTTGACGCCGCTGCGGCGAAGCTGGAACACCGCCTGGGGGGCAGTTTCCTTGACTTGGTCGGCAATGACGATATGGCCGCCGTAGGTGCCGTCGTAGGCCACGTGGATCACGGTGCCCACATGGTGGCAGGGGGAGAAGGTGACGCCCAGACGCTGCATCAGCTTTTCGTTGCCCACAGCGGCGGTGACGCCGTCCAGCCGGGCGACGACGCCGTGGCCGCTGATCTCCTCCACATCGGTGACGCGGCCCAACTCCACGTGACCGCCATACGCCTCCATGATGCTGCGGGCGATGGGATGGGTGGAATGGCACTCCGCATGAGCGGCGATTTCCAGCACCTTTTTCCTCTCCCAGGGGCTGTTATGCACCGTTTCCACGGCGAAATTGCCCTTGGTGATGGTGCCGGTTTTATCAAAGGCCACAGCGGTGACCCGGGACAGGGATTCCAGGAAATTGGAGCCTTTGATTAAAATGCCCTGGCTGCTTGCGCCGCCCAACGCGGCAAAGAAGCTGAGGGGGATGCTGATAACCACCGCGCAGGGGCAGCTGATGACCAGAAACGTGCAGGCACGCAGCACCCAGTCGCCCCACAGGGCGCCGAGGGTGGCGTAGCCCGCCAAACCGACGCCTGTAAGAGTGCAGAACAGTGGCGGCAGCACCGCCAGCGCCAGGGCGGCATAGCAGACGATGGGGGTATAGTAATGGGCAAAGCGGGAGATGAAATTCTCCGACACCGCCTTGCGGGAGGCGGCGTTCTCCACCAGCTCTAAAATGCGGGAGGCGGTGGACTCGTCAAACTCCCGGGTGGTGCGGATATGGAGAAGACCCGAGAGGTTGATGCTGCCGCTGAGCACCTCCCGACCGGGGCCCACGGTGACGGGCAGACTCTCGCCGGTGAGGGCGGCGGTGTCCAAAGAGGAGGTACCATCCTCCACCACGCCGTCGATAGGCACCTTTTCACCGGGCTGCACCACGATGACGGTGCCCACCGCCACCTCGTCGGGGTCTACTCTCGTCAATTCGCCGTCTTCCTCAATATTGGCATAGTCGGGGCGGATGTCCATGAGGGCGGAGATATTGCGGCGGCTTTTGCCTACGGCGTAGCTCTGGAACAGCTCGCCCACCTGATAGAGCAGCATCACCGCCACGCCCTCGCCGTACTCGCCCAGGGCGATGGCACCGATGGTGGCCACGGTCATAAGAAAGTTTTCGTCAAACACGCTGCCGTTTTTGATGCCCTGGAATGCCTTGCGGAGAATATCGTACCCCACCAGCAGATAGGGCACCAGAAACAGCAACAGCAGCGCCCAACGAGGTACGGCCCAATGGACGATGCCCTCGGAAATCAAGTACAGCGGAACGAACAAAACCGCTGCCGCCAGGATGCGCCACAGCAGCTTTTTCTGTTTTTGGGTCATAGTATCGCCTCCTCCGGCCCCTCACGCGATGGAGCCGGGATGAATCTTACAGAAATACCTCGCAGTCGGACTCCACCTTTTTGCAGTTGTCCCGGACGGCGGCCATCACCTGGGCGGGGTCGGCGCCGTCTTCAAACTCCACCTTCATCTTCAAGGTCATGAAGCTGACGGTGCAATCCTTGACGCCGGGGGTCTTTTGAGCGGCCTCCTCCATCTTGTTGGCGCAGTTGGCGCAATCCACGTCGATTTTATAGCTCTTTTTCACAGTGATTTCCTCCCTCAAATATGAATGTATGTTCATATGTTCATATTACTACCGGGAGTGGGAAATGTCAATAGGGGGTGGCGGGATTTCGCAAAAAATATACAGGCGATTTTGTGCCGTTACAAATGGGACAGATAGTGGGACGCCTCGGCTGCGGTGGCGGCCAGGTAGCGGATGACCTGGGCGGGGTACTCCCCTACCGCCGTCTCGCCGGTGACCATGACGGAGGCGGCGCCGTCCAGCACGGCATTGAACACGTCGCTGACTTCGGCACGGGTGGGCACGGGGCTGTGGGTCATGGATTGGAGCATCTGGGTGACCACCATGAAGGGCTTACCGGCGGCGCGGCAGGCGGCGGCGATGCGCTTCTGGGCAGCGGGAAGCTGCCACAGGGGCATGGCGTTGCCCAGGTCGCCCCGGGCGATGACGATCTCATCGGCAGCGGGCAGAAGCCGGGGCAGCGCGGCGATGCCGGCGGCGTCCTCGATTTTGGCAAAGAGCCGCAGATGGGGGCAGCCCGCCTCCGCCATGGCTCGGCGGACTTGCCACAGGTCATCACCGCTGCGGACAAAGGGCTGCATGACGCCGGTGACGCCCATGGCGGCGGCGTGGCGGAGATTCTCGCGGTCCAAATCGGTGAGAGACGGCAGCTTCACATGGAGGCCCGGGACGGCTACGCTTTTGCGGCTCTCCAGGGTGCCGCCCCGGATGACAATGGCGCGGGCGGCGTCTATGCAGCGCAGCAGGATTTTCCCGTCGTCCAGCAGCAGTTCCCGGCCGGGGGCCAGGGCGGCACAAACCGGCTGGGGAAGGGGCAACGCTGCCAGGTCGATTTCGGTTCCCTGCGGCAAGGTTATGGGCGAGGGCAGCGCGCCTATGCGCAGCTCCGGGCCCTGCATATCAATGAGTAAATCTGCCTTTTTGCCGGTGATGCGCTCCGCCTGGCAGAGGGCTTCAATGGCGGGCGCACTCTCCATTAAGCTGCCGTGGGACAGGTTCAGCCGCACGCCTGTCATGCCCTGGCGCAGCATTTCCGCCAAGGTAGCGCTGTGGTTGCAGGCGGGACCCAATGTACCGTAGATAGACACCATATATGTATCTCCCCTTTCCGGGATTTCCCCTGCATGGTATCACGGCGGGGCCATTTAAGCAATACCATTTGGTGCATAACACAAATGGGCTTGCCAGAGTTTTCCCGGTGTGATACTATTATATTAGTATGGGAGGTGAGGCGGCATGGAGGAGTGCCGGCGGCATTTGCGGATTTGGAAACTGCTGTACCCGGTGGTCAGCCGCTATGTGCGGCGGAAATTTGCTTTGGACTGGGACACCACCCGGGTGGACGGGCCCATGCTGCTGATCGCCAACCACGTCACCGCCTGGGATCCCCTTCTGATCGCCTCCGCGTTGGACGGGCGGCAGATCTACTTTGTGGCCAGCGAGCATATTTTCCGGCTGGGCTGGGTGTCGAAGCTGCTGCACTGGCTGGTGGCCCCCATCGCCCGGCGCAAGGGCACGGTGGGGCTGGACACGGTAAAAGCCTGCCTCAAGCACCTGCGGGAGGGGCACTCGGTATGCCTTTTCGCCGAGGGCGAGGGCTGTTGGGCCGGGGTGAACAGCCCCATCTTCCCCGCCACGGGCAAGCTGGCAAAGAGCTGCGGCGCCACGCTGGTAACCACGAGGATCGAGGGCGGCTATCTCAGCCTGCCACGGTGGGCCAGGGGTGTGCGGCGGGGCCGGGTGCATATTGCCACTGTGGGGGTGTATCCCCCTGAGGTGCTTGCCGGGATGAGCGCCAAGGACATCAACGAGGCCATCAGCCGGGACATTCGGGAGGACGCCTGGCAGCGGCAGCGGGAAGCGCCTGTGGCGTACCGGGGCAAGGCCCCTGCGGAGGGCCTGGAAAAGGCGTTTTACCTGTGTCCCGGGTGCCGGGGTGTGGGCACGCTGACAGCGAAAGGCGACACCGTTTCCTGCCGATGCGGGTGGAAGGCGCAATATACGCCGTTTCTCTCCCCTGCCGCGCCCTTTGAGACGCTCTCACAGTGGGACGAATGGCAGAAAAAGGCGCTGCATGAACGGGACTTTCCCCACGGAGAGGTATTGTTCTCCGACGAGGACATTACGCTGACAAAGGTGGACGCCGGGCACCGCGGCCGGAAGCTTTGCCGGGGGACGCTGCGGCAGTATGAGGGCGGATTCTCCATCGGGGAGTATCGCTTTTCCCTATCCGACATCAGCCAGCAGGCCATGGTGCGCACCCACCTGCTGCTGTTCTCCGCCGGGGCGGATTACTATGAATTACGGGCCGAAAACGGGGCCAATTTACGGAAATATCTGGAGATTTGGGAGGAGAAATAGACATGGATTACTCTGCGGCCAACCTTTCCCTTTGGAACATCATCATTCAGCTGGGGCTGATTGCCGGGGCTATTTTGCTGGCCAATCTGCTGCGGCAGAAGGTGCCCTTTATCCGCAAGAGCCTGATGCCCATTGCGGTGCTGGCGGGCTTCTTGCTGCTGGCAGCCAAATACCTGGGCATTGCGCCGCTGGACGGGCAGATCATGGAGATTTTGGTGTACCACGGCATTGCGCTGGGCTTTATTGCCATGAGCCTGCGGGTGCCGCCGGAGAAGGCGGGCGGCAAGGGCGACTTTACGGGGCTGAAATCCGGCGCGGTCATCGTAAGCACCTACCTGGTGCAGGGTGTGACGGGTCTGATCATTACGCTGGCGCTGGGGTACACGGTGATGCCGGGGCTTTTCAAGGCGGCGGGGCTGCTGCTGCCTATGGGCTACGGCCAGGGGCCCGGACAGGCCAACAACGTGGGCTCCAGCTATGAGGCGTTGGGCTTTGCCGGCGGACGCAGCTTCGGCCTGGCCATTGCCGCGGCGGGCTATCTGGTGGCCTGCGTGGTAGGCGTGATTATTCTGAACGTGCTGCGAGCCAAGGGGCGGATTCGCGCCGGGCAGCAGCGGGAGGACGCGCCTACGGTGGACTTTTTCCAGAGCCAGGATGAGATCCCCGTATCCGACTCCATTGACAAGCTGTCCATCCAGATTGCGCTGATCATGGCGCTGTATCTGGTGACGTATCTGGTGTCACGGGGCATTACCGGAGGGCTGGCGGCGGTGGCTCCCGGCCTGGCGGGCACGGTGAACACGCTGATCTGGGGCTTTAACTTCATCATCGGCTCGGCGCTGGCCATCGCCCTGCGGGCTTTGCTGGAAAAGGGCAAAAAGGCGGGACTTTTGCAGCGGCAGTACCAGAACAATTACCTTTTGAACCGCATTTCCGGGTTCTTCTTCGACATTATGATCGTGGCGGGCATCGCCTCCATCAACCTGGAGGACATCCGGGGGCTGTGGGTACCGTTTGTGCTGATGGCAGTGTGCGGCGGCGTGATGACCTGGGTGCATCTGGGCATCGTGTGCAAAAAGGTCTATGCGGATTATTACTATGAGGGGCTGCTGAGCATGTTCGGGATGCTGACGGGCACCATCAGCTCCGGCGTGCTGCTGCTGCGGGAGATCGACCCCAACCTGTCCACCCCGGCGGCCAACAATCTGGTGACCGGCAGCAGCTTCGGCATCATCCTGGGCGCGCCGGTGCTGGTACTGGTGGGCATGGCGCCACGGTCCGACGTGATGTGCCTGGTGACCATGGCGCTGGCGGCGGTGTACGCGGCGGTGCTGATACTGCTGATCTTCAAGCTGCATCGCAGGGCGAAATAATCCATAGCTTTGCTGCGCCGCTCCGAGAGCTTCGGGGCGGCGCTTTTTTGCGGCTTTATGGTTGCAAGAGGCGGCGGCTGGGCGTATACTGGGGAAACGATATGGGGGGCGATGATTCCGTGAGATACATAGTTTCGTTCATAAAGCGGGAGCCGGTGCTGGTGGTGGCGGCTGTGTGCGCGGCGGTGAGCTGCTGCTTTGTGCCGCCTGACGGGGCATACTGGAGCTATTTTGACCTGCGGACGCTGGCGCTGCTGTACTGTCTGATGGTGGTGGTAGCGGGGCTGCGGCAAGCAGGGCTCTTTGGCCGCATGGCCCACGCGCTGTGCGGCAGGGCCGGAACGGTGCGGGGGCTGGCCATGGTGCTGGTGGGGCTGAGCTTTTTCAGCGCCATGCTGATCACCAACGACGTGGCGCTGTTGACCTTTGTACCCTTTGCGGTGACGGTGCTGACGCTTTGCGGGCGACAGCGGGACTTGATCTACATTGTGGTGCTGCAGACGGTGGCCGCCAACCTGGGCAGCATGCTGACGCCGGTGGGCAACCCGCAAAACCTGTATCTCTACTCACGGTACGACATGGCGTTTGGCGATTTCTTCGCCATAACGGCACCTGTCTGGGGGCTTTCTCTGGTGCTGCTGGCGGCGGCGTGTCTGCCTGTGAGCCGAGAAAAGCCCGTGTTGGCGCTGGGGGAGGTGCCGGTGGTGGACAGGCGGAAGCTGTGGGTCAACGGCGCTCTGTTCATCGTGTGTCTGCTGGTGGTGATGCGCGTGCTGCCCTGGTGGGGGATGCTGGGCATCGTGGCGGCGGTGCTGGCTTTCTTTGACCGGAATGCGCTGCTGGAGGCCGACTTTATGCTGCTGCTCACCTTCTGCGCGTTTTTCATCTTCTCCGGGAATTTAGGGCGGATTGACGCGGTGGCTGCGGCGCTGCGGCGGCTGATGACGGGCCATGAATACCCCGTGGCGCTGCTGAGCAGCCAGGTCATCAGCAACGTGCCGGCGGCGCTGCTGCTGTCCGGCTTTACGGATAAGGTGCGGTCCCTGGTGCTGGGGGTCAATGTAGGCGGACTGGGTACGCCCATCGCCAGCCTTGCCAGCCTCATCAGCCTGAAGCTGTACGGTAAGGCGGAGGGGGCCCGGACGGGACGGTATCTGGCTGTGTTTACCCTTATCAATGTGTTGTTCCTGGCGGTGCTGACGGCTGCGGTGGTGCTGCTGGGCGCGTGACGTGACAATAGAACACCCGTCGGGGTCGGTTGATACGACTTCGGCGGGTGTTTTGTTATCTTCTGCGGCGATGGACGATGCATAAGGCCACCAGGGCGGCGCCGCAGAGGGCGCCAAGGCTGTCAATGCCTACGTCCAGCAGCGCCGGGCCCCGGCCGTCTACGAACATCTGGTGGAGCTCGTCGGTGGCGGCGTAAAGGGTGGCAAGGAGCCAGGCAGGCAGCAGGGCCCGGCGGGGCTTGCCCAAGGCGGCAAACCACAGACGCAGGGACACGCCCAAGGCGAAGAACTCGGTAAAATGAGCGGCTTTCCTGACGTAGAGCCCGGTGGCAAGTAATAACGCTTGCCACTGCTCGTCATTGTATACCGCCAGCGCAGGGCGAAAAAAGAGGAAGATGCGGCGGGCAACGGAGGCGCTTAAATGGGCGGACTCCGTGGCGGGCTGGGCGGAAAACCAGAAGATGGCGGCCATAATGGCCAGCACCAGCAGCGAGGCCAGCAGCGTGGGGGCAAGGCGGGGCGAGGGCACTCCCCTGCCCCGGTAGCGGCGTATCTCCATCACAGGATGCCCCTTTCCTGCAAGTCCCGGCGCAAGATGGTCATATCGCCGTGGAACACCACGCCCGCTATCCCCTGCTCTATGGCGGAGAGCACATTGGGGGTGGAGTCGTCGATGAAGAGGCACTCCTCCGCCTTGAGGTCAAACATGGTAAGGGCCTTTTGGAAAAAGGCGGGGTCCGGCTTTAACAGATGCCAGTCCGCCGATACCATGAGGCGGTCGCCGAAGTATGGGGCCATGGGCAGCTTGGGCCAGTAGACGTGGTGGCGCAAGGCGGCGTTGGAGAGGAGATACAGGGGGTAGCCTTTTTCGAACAGCTCCCGAACCAGCTCTGTGGCGCCGGGCATGGGGAGGCGGGGCTCATCCCAGTGATGCACCAGCTCCGAGGCGGCGGCATGGAGGCGCTGGGGCAGGCGGCGGCACATGGAGGCCAGGGCCTCGTCCTCGGTGAGGGTGCCCTTATCCATCTGCACCCACTCCACCGTGTGGAACACCTGGCGCTCCAGCTCGGCGGCGTCCTCCCCGGTGACGCCCAGGCGGGCGATGAAGGTCCGGGGCTCGAAGCGCAGCAGCACGCCGCCCATATCGAACAGGATATTGCGAATCATAGGTTCAAAATCGCCTTTCGTGAGAGTAGGGTGTCAGTTGTCCGCCCGGTTATAGCCGTTTTTCATGTGGACGCTGGCGTCCTGGAGTACCTTATTGAGGGTGTCGGTGGTCTTCTCCTTTGCCATGGCGCACAGCTCGGCATTGGCCTTGGCGGCCAGGGAATAGTCGCCGGTTGTCAGCATTTTGGCGTCGTACTCCCGCAGGATGCGGCGCCCCTCCGTGGCTACGGCATTCTGATACCGCTCGATATTCTGGATGGAGGTGGCGTAGTTATGATCCGCCAGGGCGGCGATCATCCGGGCGTTCCAATAGAGATTCTCGGTGGAGGCGTCCAGGGTGACGCGGCTCAAATAGGCTGGGAAGCTGTCTACGCAGGTATAGACGGGCAAGGCGGCATTGAAAGCGGTGGAGCAGAAGGTAATCCACTCCACGCCACGGATTTCCGCGGGCATATTGTCACGGATCTGGCAGATGGAGGTGACGCCGGTGCGGTTGATGCCGATGGAGCGATACATGCCGCGCTTGCCGGTGTCATGGGAGGAATAGGGGTTATACTCGGTGCCCTGGTAGTGGCCGGAGACCATGTATTTCACGTCCTCCACCGCCACTTTGCGGTCCGGCACCAGGGCCCAGGGGATATTGTCGCTCTCGGGGGTGAACTCGGCGTCGGGGCCGTCCCAGCGGTGGGAATAGGGTGTGAGATAGCGGCCCATGAACCAGGCCCGGGGCGTGTTGTAGATGTGGTCGGAATCCCGGTGGGAGCCGAAAATGTCGCGGGGATTGCACTTGCCATTCTGGTTGCAATCCAGATCATTATCGGCGATGAACTCCCGCAGATCCGCGGAGCATAGATGGGCGCGCTTCGAGCCGAACGCATCGTCGAAATCAAAGCCGTCCATGGCGAACTGATTGGGGGCGATGACCACCGCCTCATCCGGCACCCGGCGGGCCATCCAGTGGTGGCCGCCGATGGTCTCCAGCCACCAGACCTCGTTTTCATCGTTGAAGGCGATGCCGTTGGACTCGTAGGTGCCGTACTGCTCCAGCAGGGCGGCAAGGCGCTCCACGCCCTCACGGGCGGTGTGAATATAGGGCAGCACCAGCACCACGATGTCCTCCTCCCCGATGCCGCCGGGAATCTCCTTTTCGCCCCGCTTTTTGGCGGGCTTTAAGGTGACCAGCGGGTCGGCGGAGAGAACGCGGGGGTTGGAGGTGATGGTCTCGGTGGCGGTCATGCCCACGCCGGCGGCGTTGATGCCGGTGGCAGCCCAGATGCCCTGCTTGGGGTCCACGCTGGGGCAGGCGGTATAGCGCATGGGGTTGTCGGGCAGGTCGATCTCCACGTGGGAAATGACGCTTTTATACTTCCGCTTCTGGTCCTTGGGGTTGACCACCACCAGCTTCTTCACGTCGAAGGAGCCGTCGTCGGTGCGGGCAATCATGGTGGAGCGGTCATTGCTGGCGGATTTACCCACCAGAACAGTGGTGCAGGGCATGGGGGATTCCTCCTTTATGGTTGGGGCGATGGTCGCCCCTCTTTTTTCCTCCCTACTGTACCACAACAGATGGTGGGATGCAATGGGTTTGGGCGCCATATCTCGCCACAGGCAGAGGAAATTTAGCGAAAAACGGGCGCAAAAAATGACGTATCTTTATTTACTTATGGATTGGGACGCGGTATACTATATGAGATAAAGAGACGGCGCTTTCCATTATCCGTGGGACGCCGGGAGGAGGAGACACGGATGGCATACTTGACCGACATCGAAATCGCCCAGGCGGCTGCCATGCGGCCCATCTGCGACGTGGCGGCGGAGCTGCACATTCCCGAAGAGGCGGTGGAGCAATACGGACGCTACAAGGCCAAAATCGACCCCCGGGCTTTGCGGGCGCTGCCCAGGGACGGCAAGCTGATCCTGGTGACGGCCATCACCCCCACCCCTGCCGGTGAGGGGAAGACTACCACCAGCGTGGGGCTGACGGACGCCCTGCGGCGCATGGGCAAGAACGCGGTGGCGGCGCTTCGGGAGCCGTCCCTGGGGCCGGTATTCGGCATCAAGGGGGGCGCGGCCGGCGGCGGCTATGCCCAGGTGGTGCCCATGGAGGACATCAACCTCCACTTCACCGGAGATTTCCACGCCATCGGCGCGGCCAACAACCTGCTGGCGGCCATGCTGGACAACCACATCCAGCAGGGCAACGCCCTGGGCATTGACCCCAAGGCCATCACCTGGAAGCGGGCCGTGGACATGAACGACCGGCAGCTGCGCCACATCGTGGACGGCCTGGGCGGACGGATGCAGGGCGTGCCCCGGGAGGACGGCTTTGACATCACCGTGGCCAGCGAGGTGATGGCGGTGCTGTGTCTGGCCAGTGATTTGATGGATCTGAAGGCCCGGCTGGGGCGGATCATCGTGGGCTACACCTATGAGGGAAAGCCCGTTACCGCCCACGATTTGAAGGCGGAGGGGGCCATGACCGCCCTTTTGAAGGACGCCATGAAGCCCAATCTGGTGCAGACGCTGGAGGGCACGCCTGCCTTCATCCACGGCGGGCCCTTCGCCAACATCGCCCACGGGTGCAACTCCGTGGCCGCCACCGACATGGCGCTGCGGCTGGGAGACTACGTGGTGACGGAGGCGGGCTTCGCCGCCGACCTGGGGGCGGAGAAGTTTTTGGACATCAAGTGCCCCATGGCGGGGCTGACGCCCTCGGCGGTGGTGATTGTGGCCACGGTGCGGGCGCTGAAATACCACGGCGGCGTGACAAAGGACCTGCTGGGGCAGGAAAATCTGGCGGCGCTGGAAAAGGGTCTGCCCAACCTGTTGCAGCACGTGGACAACATCAAGAACGTGTTCGGTCTGCCCTGCGTGGTGGCCGTCAACGCCTTCCCCACCGACACGGCGGCGGAACTGGCGCTGGTGGAGGAAAAATGCCGGGCGCTGGGGGTCAACGTGGCCCTGTCCCAGGTCTGGGCCAAGGGCGGCGCAGGCGGCGAGGCGTTGGCCCGGGAGGTGGTGCGGCTGTGCGAGGTGCCGGGTGATTTCCGTCAGAGCTACGACGTGAACGCCCCCATTGCGGACAAGCTGCGGCAAATCTGCCGGAACGTGTACCGGGCGGACGACGTGGCCCTTGTGGGCGAGGCGGTGAAACAGGCTAAACAGTTGGAGGCACTGGGCTTCGGCGGCCTGCCCATCTGCATGGCAAAGACACAGTATAGCTTCTCCGATGACCCCTCCCTGCTGGGGGCGCCCCGGGGCTTTACAGTGACGGTGCGGAACCTGAAGGTATGCGCCGGTGCCGGCTTCATCGTGGCGCTGACCGGCGACATTATGACCATGCCGGGACTGCCCAAGGTGCCGGCGGCAGAGAAAATCGATGTGGACGAGAACGGACGCATCACGGGACTATTTTAAGCCATGACAGAGATATTGAAGGGCGCGCCGGTGGCGGCGGCGCTGACAGAGGAATTGACACGTCGGGCGGGCGCCCTGCGGCAAAAGGGCGTGGCGCCCTGTCTGGCCATTGTGCGGCTGGGGGGCAGGGACGACGACCTGGCCTATGAGCGAGCCGCCATGAAGCGGTGCGACGCCATCGGCATTGCCGTGCGACAGGTGATACTGCCGGAGGACGCGGACACGGAGGCGGTTTTGGACGCCATTCGGGTCATCAACGAGGATGACGCTGTCCATAGCTGCCTTATCATGCGGCCCCTGCCCCGGGGCGTGGACGAGGCGGCGGTATGCGCCGCGCTGGCACCCCAAAAGGACGCGGACGGCGTCACACCGGGGACCATGGCGGCGATGTACGAGGGACGGGGCGGTGCCCCCTGCACCGCGGAGGCCTGTTTGACGCTGCTGCACCACTACGGCGTCACCACGGACGGCAAGCGGGCCGTGGTGGTGGGGCGCAGCGCCGTCATTGGGCGGCCCGCCGCCATGCTGCTGCTGCGGGAAAACGCCACCGTCACCGTTTGCCACTCCCACACGGTGGATTTGCCGGCTATTGTACGGGAGGCGGATATCGTCATCGCCGCTTTGGGCAAGGCCGAGGCTTTGGGGGCGGAGTGCTTCCGCTCCGGGCAGACGGTGGTGGACGTGGGCATCCATTACAGCCAGGCCAAAGGGCGCATGGTGGGCGACGTGGACTTTGACGCTGCCGCGCCCATTGTGGACGCTATCACCCCTGTGCCCGGCGGCGTGGGGGCGGTGACCACGGCGGTGCTGTGCCGCCACGTCATCGAGGCGGCTGAAAAAGCCATATAATCATTACTCATATCGTTGTCAGAATAGGGTAAGCGCGTTAAGTGCCGGCGGATGGGATGTTGCCTCCGGACGAAGCGGCGGATGCCGCGCGGTGCTTGCCCGCATCCGCTGCCACCGGGGGAGAACGGCTCCTTTTGTGGCATAGGTCACGAAAGGAGCATTTTTCTATGGAAAAATTTCGTTTTACTGCGAAATCTATCACCAATCTGGCGCTTTTAACGGCGCTGGAAATCGTGCTGTCACGGTTTTTATCCTTCAGCGTGTGGAACGTGAAAATCGGGTTCAGCTTCGTGCCCATCGCCGTGGCGGCCATGCTGTACGGGCCGCTGGCGGCGGGGATTACGGCGGCGCTGGCGGACTTTTTGGGGGCCGTCCTCTTCCCTATCGGGCCCTATTTCCCCGGATTTACGCTGACGGCGTTTTTGATGGCCGCGGTGCTGGGGCTATTCTTGCGGCGGGAGCAGAATTGGTGGCGCATCGCCGCGGCGGTGGTGATCAACCAATTCATTTTGGGATTATTCTTGAATACCTATTGGATTTCTGTACTGTACAAGTCGCCGTTTGAGACGCTGTTTCCTGTTCGGGCGGCACAAAGCGCCCTTTTGACGGCGGTGCAGATCCCGGTGATCCACGCCGTGGCGCGGCTGGTGAAGCGGTACGGAGAGAAGGTGGCACAATGACGGGAAAAGAGGCCATTGCCTATATTGAGCGCTACACCTGGAGCACCACCCGGCTGGGGCTGGGCAGGACCCGGGCGCTGCTGCATGCCCTGGGGGACCCCCAGGAAAAGCTGCGGTTCATCCACGTGGCGGGCAGCAACGGCAAGGGCTCGACCTGCGCCATGCTGGAGCGGATCATGCGCTGCGTCGGGTATCGGACGGGGCTGTATATCTCGCCGTATATTCAGCAGTTCGGCGAGCGGATGCAGGTCAGCGGCGAGAACATCAGTGACGAGGATTTGGCGGCGCTGACGGAGCGGGTGCGAGCCGTGGCGGACGAGATGGCCGATCACCCCAGCCAGTTTGAGCTGGTGACCGCCATCGCCATGCTGTACTTTTTGCAGCAGCGGTGCGACATCGTGGTGCTGGAAGTGGGCATGGGCGGGGCGCTGGACTCCACCAACGTGATACCCTGCCCGGAGGTGGCGGTCATCACCAATCTGGGGCTGGAGCATACGGAATACCTTGGCAGCACGCTGGCGGAGATCGCCGCGGCCAAGGGCGGCATTATCAAGCCCGGCGGCGTGGCGGTATGCTATGAGTGCGACCACGAGGCCATGGCGGTGCTGCAAGACATCTGCCGGGAGCGTGGGGCGAAGATGCGCCTTTCCCGGGAGGGGGACGCGGTGGGCGTCAGCCGATCGCTGGATGGGCAGCAGTTTATCTGGGACGGACGAACTTACGATTTACCCTTGCTGGGGGCCCATCAGCTGCGAAACGCCGCCGTGGTGCTGGAAACGGTGCAGGTGCTGCGGGAGAAGGGCTGGTGCCTCCCCGAGCGGGCCGTGCAGCAGGGGCTGCGGCAGGTGCAGTGGCCGGCGCGGTTTGAAATTCTGCGGCGCAAGCCCCTGTATATTCTGGACGGCGGACACAATCCCCAGTGCGCCCAGGCGTTGGCACGGAACCTGGCGGACTACCTGCCGGGGCAGAAGGTGACTTTTTTGCTGGGAGTGCTGCGGGATAAGGACTACCGGCAGATTTTGGGGCTGATTGCCCCCTACGCGGAGAAATTGATTTGCGTGACGCCGGACAGCCCCCGGGCGCTGACCGGGGCAGAGCTGGCGGCGGTGGCCCGGGAGATGGGCCTTGCGGCGGAGAGCTGCGACACCATCGAGGCGGGCGTGGCACGTTCGGCGGCAGAGCCGGGGCCGGTGGTGGCCTTCGGGTCGCTGTATTTGGCGGGTCGGGTACGGACGGTGTTCCCGCTTTTGGAGAAAGGAGAGGCTTGACATGGCGGAATCCTTTGGAAAGATGACGGTAGAGGCGCTGGCGGCACAGCTGGCCTCGGCCTCCCCTACCCCGGGGGGCGGCGGTGCCGCGGCCCTTTGCGGCGCATTAGCGGCTTCGCTGGGTGCCATGGCAGCCCGGCTGACGGTGGGGAAAAAGAAGTTTTTACCCTTTGAAGAAGATCATCGGCGGATCATTGCGGCATGCGACGCGCTGCGGATGGATTTGCTGGGGCTGATGGACGCTGACGCGGCGGGCTTTGCGCCGCTGGCCCAGGTGTACGCCATGGACAGGAGTTTGCCGGACTACCCGACACGACTGCGGCAAGCCACGCTGGACGCGGCGGCGGCGCCCTATGCCATGGTGGAGCGGTGCCGGGACATGGTGGTGCTGCTGGAAGAGCTGCGAGGCAAATGCAGCGCGCTGCTTTTGTCCGACGTGGGATGCGCTGCCGCTCTGGCAAGGGCGGCTATGGAGTGCGCCGCCATCAACGTATGGGTGAACACACGAACGCTGCTGGAGGATGATGAGGCCCGGGCGCTGAAAGAGCAAACAGCGGCCATTGTGGCGGAATTTGGGCCCCGGGCGGCGGCGTTGGCGAAACAGATTGCAGATGAGATGAAGGGAGAATGACATGAAAAGTGGGCGCATTTTTCTCTCCGCCGTGCTGGCGGGCTTGAGCATCGGCTTTGGCGGGCTGGTGTTCCTGTCGGTGGAAAACCGTATTATAGGAGCGTTTTTGTTCGCCATCGGACTGTTCTGCGTGTGTACCATGGGGTTTCACCTCTTTACGGGGAAGGTCTGCTACGTACTGCAAAACGATAAAAGCTATGCGTTCAGCATTCCTTTGATCTGGCTGGGGAATCTGGTGGGCACCGGCCTGGTGGCGGGCGCGGCGGCGCTGACGCGGGTGGGCCCGGCGGTGCAGGAGCGGGCGGCGGCGCTGTGCGCCGTTAAGGTGGGCGACAGCCTGGTGAGCCTGTTTTTCCTGGGAGTGCTGTGCAACATCTTCATCTACATCGCGGTGGAGGGCTACAAGAGCAACCCCCACCCCCTGGGCAAGTACATGGCGCTGGTGCTGGGGGTGATGGTGTTCATCCTCTGCGGCACGGAGCACTGCGTGGCGGATATGTTCTACTTCTCCATGGCGGGAGCGTGGAGCCTGCGGGCGGTGATTTGTCTGCTGGTGATCACAGTGGGCAACGCGGCGGGCGGTATCGCCTTCGCCTGGCTCCACGGGATACATAAAAGGTAATGATTTCACAGAATAAAAGGACACCGGCCGGAACAGTCGGTGTCCTTTATGATATGGTCACTGCGTTTCGACGGTGAGGATGTCCTCCATGGGGATGACGGCGCCGGACTGCATGGTGACGGTGTGGGTGACGGGGTCCACGGTTTTCACGGGGCCGGTGGCGGTGACATAGGCGCCGCCGGATTTATACTCGTCATAGACGAAATAGGTAATGGAAACCAAATCGCCCCGGCGGAGGCGGGAGAGCTTGTCGCTGATGAGGGCGCGCTGGCTGTCGTCCAGCTCGATGCGGGGGGTGGTGAGGCGCTCCGTCTCGGCGATGGCGTCGTCGTAGCCGGTGAGGGCGGCGAAGGGGGAGAACTGGGCCGCCCGACTCTGGCGGGGCATGGGGGCATAGCGGGAGGACACGGGGCGGTCTAACCGGATGATGTCGTCATAGCGGTGATCGTTATGATTCTGCATGGCGCTCCCCTCCCCTACGCCTTGTGGCCGCCAATCTGGCGGTTGCGCTCCATGGTCATGGCGCCCTCTTCCAAATTCATGCCCTTTAAGACGGCGTTTTTGCCGTATTTCCGCTTCATTTGCAGCACCGTTTCCTGTAGTCTCCGCTCTTTTTTCTGCCGCTCCTCCTCCCGGTGCTGCTGCTCCGCCTGGGCGGCGGGGTCGGTGAACAGGTCCAGCTGCTCCATGGCCGGGCCCCGGGCCGCCACCTCCGCTTCCGTGGCCACATGGGCCGCCACCACGTTGACCCGGCGCACCAGGAGGGCAGGGTCCACGATGCGGTCATAGAGGGCCATCATGGCGTCGGTGATGAGGCGGGTGGAGGAGGTCATGGCCCCCAGGTTGGCGCTGCCGTGGGCGTGGCGGGGCACGGCGCGGCCGTAGTAGTCCGCCACAATTTCCCCTTGGTAGGCCTTGCGCTGCTCCGGCGTGGCCAGGCTCTCCCGGTCGTAGTTGACGGTGAGGACAAGCTGGTCGGTGAGCAGGTGCTGATCCACCAAGTCAAGAGCCAGCAGATCCGTCATCTCCCGGACGATGAGCCTGCCGCCGGCAAAATCGTAAGGCCGCTGCAGCACCTGCCCGGCGCCGATGCTGTGATTCTCCGGGCGATAGGCCTTGATGTCGGCGATGGTGCAGGGCTCCACGCCCCAGGCGTGGTCGATGAGCAGCTCGGCATTGACGCCAAAGAGCTTGTAAAGTAATTCCTCATTACACCTGTCGTCCGCCCCGCCCAGGGAGCAGCGGGCCACGTCCCCCATGGTAAAGAGGCCGTTTTGCTCCAGCTTGCGCTGGTAGCCGGGGCCCACACGCCAGAAATCCGTCAATGGCCGGTGGCTCCACAGGAGCTTGCGGTAGCGCATCTCGTCCAGGGCCGCCACCCGGACGCCGTCCCGGTCCGGGCGGATGTGCTTGGCCACAATGTCCATCGCCACCTTGGCAAGATACAGGTTGGCGCCGATGCCCACGGTGGCGGTGATGCCCGTCTCCCGGAGGACGTGGCGAACGATCTCCATGGCGAAGTCGTGGGGCGTTTTGCCGTTGGTTTTCAGATAATCGGTGACATCCATGAACACCTCGTCGATGGAATAGACGTGGATATCCGACGGGGCCACGTATTTGAGGTAAATATCGTAAATCTGTGTGCTGACCTCCATATAGCGGGCCATCTGGGGCGGGGCCACCAGGTAATCCAGCTTCAGCGTGGGGTCCCGGTGAAGGCTGGGGCCGTGGATGGAGCTGTCGCGGAAGGTGTGGCCGGGGGCGGCGCGCAGGCGCTGGGCGTTGATCTCCGCCACCTTTTGCACCACCTCGAACAGGCGGGGACGGCCGGGGATGCCGTAGCTTTTCAGCGAGGGGGTGACGGCCAGGCAAATGGTCTTATCAGTACGGCTGCTGTCCGCCACCACCAGGTTGGTGGTCAGGGGATCCAGGCCCCGCTCCCGGCACTCCACGGAGGCATAAAAGGATTTCAAATCAATGGCCATATAGATGCGGCCCATATCCTGTTCGCCTCCCCTCTTTGCGGTAGTATGGCAGCTATTATCCTATACCATTCCCCCATCGGTGTCAAGAAAAATGGAACAGATGTTTTATTTTCCAGGGAGTTGCCATTTGGGGCGAAAGGTGGTATGCTATGGACAAAGAACATGCGGAAAGGAGCGCATCGTATGAAGTTCATTTCCTCTCATATGGCCCAGGCGGCGGAGAAGAACAAACAGGAGCTGGCGGCCCGGGCCGGACAGGCGCTGCTGGAACAGCTCCCCATCGACCAGAAGACGTTGCGGCGGGCGGCCAAGCTGCTGGAGCCCCGGAACATGAAGCGCATGGCCATCGCGGCGGTGGGCGCGGCGGCAGTGGTGTCGCTGGCGGCCAGCATCAGCCACGACAGAATCTATCAGGCCGCCGTGGGCCGGGAAATCAAGAAGCAGTTGGAGCCTGTTCACAAGAAGCTGGACGAGTTGCAGGCGCAGAACGAGGAATTGCGGCGGCAGAACGAGGCTTTGCAGCGGGAATTATCCGACAAGGAATAACACTTTATAATGCTGATATAGCAACGCCCCCAGCCGGAGTGATGCCGGTTGGGGGCGTGGTGTTTATGGAAGAATTACCTTATTTATCAAAAGAGGCGGACACATCCTGCAAGAGGGTGCGGATTTCCAGATGCTGGGGGCACACCGCCTCGCAGCCGCCGCAGCCGATGCAGTCGGACGCCTTGCCGCCCTGGGCGGTGAGGATCTGGTGATAGTAGAAATCCTGGTTCCAGTCGTGGAAGGTACTCTTGAGATTATAGCAGGAGAACAGGTCGGGGATCTGGATGCCCTGGGGGCAGGTGTTCTCATAGACGCAGTAGCGGCAGCCGGTGCAGGGAATGAGCCGCTGGGCCTGGAACACGCCGCGAACACGGTCGATGGCCAGGCGCTCGGCGTCATCCAGGGGGCGGAAGTCGGCCATGGTGGCGATATTGTCCTCCATCTGGGCCATGCTGCTCATGCCGGACAGCACCACGCAGACGTTGGGGAAGCTGGCAGCGAAACGGACGGCATAGCTGGCATTGGAGCCACCGTGGAGGGCATCGAACACCGCCTGGGCCTCGGCGGGCAGCTCCACCAGATGGCCGCCCTTGACGGGCTCCATCACCAGGACGGGCTTGCCGTGCTTGACGCAGACGTCGTAGCACTTCTTGCTCTCCACGGAGGGGCTGTCGTAGTCCACATAGTTGAACTGAAGCTGCACCACGTCCAGCTGGGGGTAGGTGGTGAGAATCTCGTCCAGCACCTCCGCCTTATCGTGGAAGGAGATGCCCACATGGCGCAGCTTGCCCTCCGCCTTCATGGCGAAAGCGGTCTCATAGGCCCGGCAGCGCTTGAACTTTTGGAAGTTGCGGCCGTCCTGGGCGTGCATCAGATAAAAGTCGAAATAGTCCACGCCGCAGATGTCCAGCTGGGACAGGATGAAGGGGCGCACGTCGGCCTCGGACTGGAAGTAGGGGTCGGTGAGCTTGTCGGTGAGCAGGTATTGGCTGCGGTCATAGCGGGAGGTGAGGCACTGGCGGAGAATCTTCTCGCTCTCGCCGCCGTGGTAGCCGTGGGCGGTGTCGAAGTAGTTGAAGCCGGCGCGGAGGAAGGCGTCCACCATCTCCTGCACCTGGGGGACGTCGATTTTGCCGTCGGCCATGGGGAAGCGCATGCAGCCGAAGCCGAAATTGCCGTGGATCTCCGGGAAGAAGGGGTTGGTTTTCATCGTATCACCTCGTTTATTTTCTGGTCAGCACCCAGGCGCTGTGGGCCGGGGCGCGGAGTGTCAAAAGGCCGTTTTTCACGGCGGGAGCGGGGCTTTCTTCCGCACGGAAGCCGCTGTCGTCAGATGTGAAAACACACCGGAGGCTTTGGCCGTCGGCCACGCCTACGTCGCCCACGGGGATGGTCAGGTCACGGGCCTCGTCCAGATTGTTGCAGGCCACCACCACGGTGGTGGCTTCGTCGAAGCGGGCGTAGGCGATGGCACCATAGTCGGCGTACAAATCCTTGACGCTGCCGGTGCGCAGGGTGGGCAGGCGGCGGCGCAGGGCGGTGAGGGCACGGTGGAAGGCGATCATTTCCCTGTCCTCCCTGCCCCAGGGGTAGGTGCGGCGGTTATCCGGGTCCGTCCAGCCCACCAGGCCCGCCTCGTCGCCGTAATAGATGGTGGGGGCACCGGGCCAAGTCATTTGGATGACGGCGGCCTCCCGGAACACGGCTTTATTGACCCCCTCCCCTGCCGCAGCGCTGCCGGCGGTGGTCAGGCGGCCTATGCGGCCGTTGGTGCGGGTGAGGAAACGGCTGTGGTCGTGGTTGCTCAGCTCATTCATGGCGCACTGGATGGCAGGGGTGGGCATGCGGCTCATGTTCTCCGCCATGGCCCGGAAAAAGGCGGGGCCGTTCTGGTGGAGGTCATCGCGGCGCTGGTCGGAGTGCTTCTCCACGCCGGTGAGGAAGTAGCCCACCGGCTCCATGAAGGCGTCGTAGTTCATGACGGTGTCCCACTCGTCGCCGCCCAGCCATTCGGAGGGGTCGCCGTAGTGCTCGGCCACAATCAGCACCTGGTCGTTCACCGCCTTGACCCGGCGGCGGAACTCCTTCCAGAACATGTGGTTAAAGGCCCGACTATGGCCCAGGTCGGCGGCCACGTCCAGGCGCCAGCCGTCAATGGAATACGGGGGCGAAGCCCATTTTTCCGCCACTTGATAGATGGCCTCACACAGGGCGGCGTCTCCCTCGTAATTCAGCTTGGGCAGGGTGTCCACCCCCCACCAGGCCTCGTATTTACCGTTGAAATCAAAGCGGAAGAAATTGTGGTAGGGGCTGGCGGCGGAGGCGAAGGCGCCCTGGCCGCCGTAGAGGCCCTCCCTGTCCATCCAGCGGTGGAAGGAGCCGCAGTGGTTGAAGACGCCGTCTAAAATGATGCGCATGCCCCGGCGGTGCACCTCCCGGCAGAAGTCGGCAAAGAAGCGGTCGCCGGCAGCCAGATTGGCGGGGTCGGTGGTGCGGACGCGGTAGCGCTCCGCGCCGGCGGCGTCGTGGGGAATGACGGTGAAATGGGGGTCGATGTGTTCGTAGTCCTGGGTGTCGTACTTATGGCTGGAGGGGGAAATGAAAAGGGGGTTGAAATAGATGGCCTCCACCCCCAGGCTCTGGAGGTAGTCCAGCTTTTGGCGGACGCCCGCCAGATCGCCGCCGTAGAAGCGGTGGAAATCCCCGTCGTAGGGCAGTTCGTCCCAGGAGGCGGCAACGCCGGCAGGGGCGCGGCCGTAGCGGTACTCGCCGGGGACGACGTCGTTGGCGGGGTCGCCGTTGCAGAAGCGGTCGGTGAAAATCTGGTACTGGACGGCGCCCTTGGCCCAGCGGGGCACGTGGTAGCCGGGCAGGATGCGGAAGGAGCGGTCCGGGTCAGGGAAAGTCAGGGCCTCCACCGGCTCGGCGCCGGTGCGGAGATAGTGGAACATGAGACCCTGCCAGCGGATGAGGAAGGAGTAGAACACGCCTACGCTCCATCGGCACTCCAGCCGGGCCTCGAACCAGTCGAAGGCATCGTCAGAGCGGATGGGGGCCATGTCCACCTCCTGGGCGCCGTAGCCCAGCAGCAGGGCCACGTGGGCCCCCAGGCCCCGGGCCATGCGCAGGCGGACGGTGACCATGTCACCCACGTCCGGCTCTGACGGGGTGCGGAACAGCTCTGTTTCATCGCTGAATACGGTGGCAAGCAGCCGTTCCCGATCTTGTTCTCGAATCTCCATGACATCAACACCGGGCGGATGGGCCCGGAATACTCCTTTTTGCGCGGAATATGCATTATGCTCAGCGGCCCTTTGGGCCCAGTTTCACATTATGGCATATCATATCATCATCATATTGGAATTTCAAGTGCGGCAGATGGATTTGGCGGGACAATCAGCAGGTGAATTACGGGCAAAAAACGCCCCGGGAAGGCGCGGTGCCTGCCCGGGGGCGTGTGAGGCAAGATGCCTTTACAGTATATTCAGAAGCTTGAGAAAGCTATACAGCAGCCGGAGGCCGTAGAAGATGATGACGGCGCCGCAGACCTTATTGATGACGGTAAGCACCTTCTCGTTGATGCGGCTGCCCAGCAGCGACACGGCGGTGCCCAGGAAATGGAACCACAGCACAGAGGCGGAGGCAAAGCCCAGGATGAATACGGCGTCCGTCCCGGCGGGAAGGGTGGCCTTGCAGGCACCCAGCATCATGGTGCCGTCGATGATGGCTTGGGGGTTGAACCAGGTGACCACACAGGCGGTGGCGGCGGCCTTCCACAGGGGCACATTTACGTCCTTGCCGCCGTCCAGGCTGGCTTTGGAACGGAGAAGGCCCACGCCGATATAGATGACCAGCAGACTGCCCGCCGCCAGAATCACCTTTTGCAGCCAGGGCAGCGCCTCCATCAGCGCCCCGGCGCCCAGGAAACAGGCCAGGCCCAGGGTGATGTCGAAGAAAACCACGATGAGTATGGTGGGGTACAGCTTGCGGCGGGGCTGGGTCAAGGCGGTGTCGATGACGAACAGGTTTTGCATGCCGATGGGGGCGCAGTAGCTGAGGCCCAGCAGCAGGCCCTGGAGATAAACAGGCATGGGGCGGTCTCCTTTTCGCTTTGATGGCGGTATTGTACCATGGATGGGCGGGGCGCGCAAGGGTCGGGGCTCCCCTGCCCTGCGGCGAATAAGATTTTTTGCTTTTATGGAGCGTGTGTGGTATAATTTGCAGGGTAAAAATTGCCATTGGCGAAGGAGGATCACACCATGAAGCTGGCAGAGGCATTGCAGGAGCGGGCGGACCTGAACCGGAAAATTGAGGAGCTGCGGCGGCGGCTGGACAACTGCGTACTGGTGCAGGAGGGCGAGGAGCCGTCAGAGGATCCGGCGGCGCTGCTGCGGGAGCTGGACGGCGCCGTGGCGCGGCTGGCGGTGCTGATGGCCGCCATCAACCTGACCAACAGCAAAACCAAGGTAAACGGTGAAACGCTGACGGAGCTGATCGCCAAAAAGGACGCGCTGACGGTGCAGCTTGCCGCCTACCGGGATCTGGTGTACACCGCCGGGCAGAGCACCAGCCGGGCCCGGGGCACGGAAATCAAGGTGAAGGCGCTGCTGCGGGGTGCCGACCTGCAGAAGACGGCGGACGGCATCGCCCGAGAGCTGCGGCTGCTGGACAACACATTGCAGGAGACCAACTGGAAGACGAAGCTGCTGGAAAAGTAAGCAAAATAGCTGGTAGTCCCCCAGGTGTGCATATCAGGCGGCGGCCGCCTAAGCCGTAGTGTATGGTTGTGCCGCGGGCCGGCACGGGGTTCGAGTCCCCCAGGATCGTTATGGCCCCGACAGCGCATGACCGCATTGTGATTTCGCATCGCGCATTACCGGATATGGACTGGGTGACGAGGGTGGAGATCGGGGTATTATATTGAATACACGGCAAAAGGCTGTAAACCGATAACGGTTTACAGCCTTTTTATGATGCGGGGTCGGGTCAAATCACGGGGTTGGTCAGCGTGCCGATACCGTCCGCCTCACACTTGACGGTGTCGCCGGGGTGCAGGAACACCGGGGGCGTCATGCCCATGCCCACACCGGCAGGGGTGCCCATGGAGATGATGGTGCCAGCCTGGAGGGTCATACCGGCGGACAGCTCGGTGATTACGTCCTCGACGTCGAAAATCCACTGGCGGGTGTTGCCGTCCTGGCGCTTTTCGCCGTTGACATAGCAGCGGATGCCGATTTCCGGCGGGTAGGCAAATTCGTCGGCGGTGACGATGCAGGGGCCCATGGGGGTGAAGGTGTCCAGGCTCTTGCCGAAGAAATACTGCTTGTGGCCCGTCTGCACCTCACGGGCGGAGACGTCGTTGATGATGGTATAGCCGAAAACGTAGTCCTTTACCGCTTCCCGTTTCACATGGCGGGCGTCACGGCCGATGATAACGGCGATCTCCGCCTCATAGTCCAGCTGCTGCGTCACGTCGGGGTGGCTGTCGATGGCGCCGCCGTCGGGGACGGCCAGATCCACCCGCTTGCCGAAGTAGACGGCCTGGTTTTCCCGGATGAGCGTGGGGTGGAAACGAGCGGCCTCCTTGGTGTGGTCGGCAAAGTTCATACCCAGGCAGATGATGTCGTGGGCGGGCCGGGGAATGGGGGCCAGGAGCTGCACCTCCGAAAGTGGGATGCGCTCGGTGCCCAAATCCGTGGGGATACCGGCGCGGATCAGGTCTTCCATGGAGGCGAACTGCCGCAGGGGGATGACGTTCTCCCCCGCCAGCACGCCCACCAGCTCTTCATTGTTGTGGGTAAAGGTGATGAGTTTCATGGTGTGACCTCCCATTTTGATTGAGAGCATTATACCTTTTTATGGGAGGGATTGCAAGGCAAATCACGCCACGGATTGGGCCAGCTGTACCAATTCCACCGCGCTGAGGGCGTCGGAGGTCAGGGCGAACACCAGACAGGCCTCCGTATCCACCCACCGCACTCCGGTATAGCCGTCACCGGCAAAGCACACGCCCTCGTGGCCGGAGACGGAGACGCTGTCGCCGCCCCCATAGAGCGCCAGCACGTTCTGGGCCGTGTTTTCCTGCCCGTCCAGGGAATAGGTCTCATAATGGAGGGTCAGATAGGTGTTGGCGGCGGCGTCCACGTAGTGGCGGTTGACATAGCCGTACCAGCCGCCGCCCTGGGGGGTGGGCATGGCGGTGAAGGTCTCCAGCGCGAAGTTATCCGGGAGGGCGGTGACTTGGTAGTCGCCCAGCTCGGCCAGGGCCTCGGCCTTGAGGCCGTCATAGGTGGGGGTCAATGCGGTGTCGGACGCCCGGACGCTCTCGGCCATGGTCACCAGGTCAACGGAGGCGTCATCGGTGTGCAGGTCATAGCCCAGGCCCGCGGCGTCGTCCGTCCAGACCAGAATGGCGCTGTTTTCCTGGGTGTACAGTGTGCCCTTGCCGGTGGGCAGCGTGACGCTCTCCTGGCTTACCACGTGGTTGATGCCGATGTCCTCGTGGCTGCCGGCCCTCTGGACCAGGAAGGCGATATAATGGCCCGCGTCATCGGCGTAGGTTACGCGCTGGGAGCCGCCGAAGGGCTCGGAAACAAAGTCCAGGGCATAGCCATCGGGAATGGTCTGGGGATAGCGGTTGCCCAGGGCGATATAGTCGCCGTCCGCCGCGTCAAAGGACACGCCCACGGTGTCGCCCCGGAGGGATTGGTGCATCAGCACCCGCACGGCGGCAAAGGCGGTGACCGCCAGCAGCAGCGTAAGGCAGGCTGCCAGCAGCACCGACAGGCCGCGTTTGGCGGCGGGGCGGGTGGTTTTGGGTTCGGAATGCAGTCGCATCATGGTCATCTCCTTGATTTTGTGGGCGGAGACGCCATGGTTTTCCGGCAGCGCCAGGTCCGGCGCGGTCATGCCGTCCAGCAGATCAGAAATTTTCACTTGCTTCATAGGTGCCTCCTTCGATATATCCTTCTTGCGTCAATACAGCGCGGAGCTTCTCCCGGCCCCGGCGGAGCCGGGTTTTTACGGTGGAGAGGTTCATATCCATCTCCCGGGCCACGTCCGCCAGGGGTTGGTAATAATAATAGTGGCGGAGGAAAATCTCCCGGTCCGGCCATGGCATGGCCAGCACGGCGCGGCGGACGGTTTTCTGCTGTTCTGCGCGGATCGTCTCCTCCTCCGGTGTGTCCTCGGACAGCAGTATCACGTCATCCTCCAGGGGGACTTCCTGTCCCGCGTCGCGCAGCTTGTTTTTGGCGGCGTTGCGGGCCACGGTGCCCAGCCAGCCTTTTAGGGCCGCGGGGCGGATGGAGGCGGCGTTATGCCACAGGACCACGAACACGTCGGCGTCCACCTCCTCCATATCCGCTTGGGACATATACTGCCCCATGATGTGACAGACCACCGTATGGACATAGGGCGTGTAGCGGTCCATCAGCCAGGCCAGGGCCTCCTCATCGCCTCGCTGCAGCCTTTGCAGCGCTTTGGCGTCGTGCAAGGTATCATCTCCTCTGTATTGTCGTCTTGAACGGCCATTCGCTTATAATAACACAATTCCGTGGCAAAAGGTTTCATGACGCTGAAAATATTGTGGGCTTTTCATCCGGCCCGGGATATGGTATATTATGTAATCAGTATGCAGACAAGGCGGAAGGAGGCGGCGCGGATGGATGGGCGGCTGACGGGAATCTCCCGGCGGGAGGTGCTGCGGTATTTACAGTGGCGCGGCGGCGAGATCCCGGCAGAGCTGGCCCAGCAGTTGGACCGTTGCCAGGCGGCGCTGTTGGCGGCGGCCCGGCCCCGGGTGGTATGGCAGCGGTATGATTTATGCCCGGACATGACGCTTCTCGGCACGTCGTTTCGCTTGCAGGGACAGGCGGTGGCGCGGCTGCTGGCGGACTGCCGGGAGGTCATTCTGCTGTGCGCCACGCTTGGCATGGAGACGGAAACGCTGCTGCGGCGGGCCCAGGCGGGCAACATGGCGGAGGCGGTAGTGCTGGACGCCATGGGCAGCGCCGCCATTGAAAACGTGTGTGACAATCTGTGCGGCGATTTGGCAAAACAATTTGCGCCCCGGTATCTGACCGACCGCTTCAGCCCGGGGTATGGCGATATGCCCATCGCCCAGCAGCGGGCGCTGTTTGACACGCTGGACGTGACGCGAAGAATCGGCGTAGCGCTGACGGAAAGCGATTTGATGGTGCCCCAGAAGTCGGTGACGGCGGTGGTGGGCATTGCCGACAGACCGCAGCCCCGGCGGCGGGGCTGCGGCAACTGTGCAAACTATGAAAACTGCGCCTATCGCAAGGAGGGCAAGCACTGTGAAGCGTAAAGACTTAACACTTCTCGACGGCGGCATGGGCACCATGCTGCAGCGCGCCGGGCTGCCCATAGGCCAGTCGCCGGAGCGGTGGAACGTGGATTTCCCGGAGAGGGTGACGGCGGTACACCGGCAATATGTGGAGGCGGGCAGCCGGGTGCTGTACACCAATACGTTTGGGGTGAACCGCTTCCGGGCGGCCCGGTGCGGCGCCACGGTGGAGGAACTCATCGACGCCGGTGTGGCCTGCGCCAGGGAGGCGGCCCGGGGAATTGACGCGGAAGTGGCGCTGGACGTGGGGCCCCTTGGGCAGCTCTTGGCGCCCCTGGGCACCCTGTCCTTTCGGGAGGCCTACGACGTATTCGCCCAGGTGATGAAGCGGGGGCAGGACGCCGGGGCGGATCGCATTGTTATTGAGACCATGAGCGATCTATACGAGGCGAAGGCGGCGGTGCTGGCGGCCCGGGAATGCACCAATCTGCCGGTATGGGTGACCATGACCTTTGGGGAAAACGGGCGGACGTTCACCGGGGTGACAGTGCCCGCCATGGCGCTGACGTTGGAGGGGCTGGGCGTGGATGCCATGGGCTTCAACTGCTCGGTGGGGCCCCGGGAGCTGGTGGCGCTGGCCCGGGAGCTGCGGGACTGGACGGACAAGCCCATCATTTTCAAGCCCAACGCTGGGCTGCCAAACCCGGCCACCGGGGGCTACGACATGACGGCGGAGGCATTTGCCGCCGCGTGCAGCAAGGCGCTGGAGTGCGGCGTCACGATTTTCGGCGGCTGCTGCGGCACCACGCCGGAATACATTGCCGCATTGGGCCGGGTGCTGGATGAAGGTGGCGAGGTGACCCACCGTCAGGGCGAGAAGCGCAGCGGCATCTGCTCGGCCACCAAAGCGGTGACGACGGAGGGGGTACACGTCATCGGCGAGCGCATCAACCCCACCGGGAAAAAGACGCTGCAGCAAGCGCTGCGCCAGGGCGACATGGACGCGGTGGCATCCCTGGCCATAGCCCAGCAGGACGCCGGGGCGGAGATTCTGGACGTGAACGTGGGCATGCCGGGGCTGGATGAGGCGGAGATGATGGCACAGGCCGTCCGCGCCGTGCAGGCGGTAAGCGATTTGCCGGTGCAAATCGACTCCTCCGACCCTGCCGCCATTGCGGCGGGGCTGCGGGCGGCGAACGGCAAGGCGGCGGTGAACTCCGTCAGCGGCAGCCGGGCGTCGTTGGAGGCCGTTTTACCGCTGTGCAAAAAATACGGTGCGGCGGTGGTGGGCCTGTGCATGGATGAAAAGGGCATCCCCCGGACGTGGCAGGATAGAGTTGCCATTGCAAAGCGGATCATGGAGGCGGCGATGGCTATCGGCATTCCCAAATCCGATATCTGGATCGACTGCCTGACGCTGACGGTGTCGGCCCAGCAGGAGCAGGCGGCGGAGACGCTGCGGGCGGTGCGGTACGTGACGGAGGAGCTGGGCTTGGCTACGGTGCTGGGGGTCAGCAATATCTCCTTCGGTCTGCCCCAGCGGCAGCAGATCACCGTCAGCTTTTTGACCCAGGCGTTACAGTGCGGGCTGCGAATGCCCATTGTCAACCCCAACCAGGAGGCCATTATGGACGCCGTGGCGGCCTACCGGGTGCTGTCCGGTGAGGACAGGGACAGCACAGACTACATCGCCCGAATGGGCCGGGTCTCCCCTGCTGCGGTTGTGTCTGCGGAGAGCGCTATGCCCTTGGAGGAAGCGGTGCTGCGGGGATTGGGTCCCCAGGTGGCAGAGGCCACCAGAGCAGCCCTGGCTTCCGCCGACCCCCTCCAGGTGGTCAACGATAAACTGATTCCCGCCCTGGACCGGGTGGGGCAGCTCTACGAGCAGGAAAAGCTGTATCTGCCCCAGCTCATCAACGCCGCTAACGCCGCCTGTGCCGGGTTCGACGTGGTGCGGCAGGCTATTCTGGCCCAGGGCGGCAGCAGCGTGTCACGGGGCAAAATCGTGCTGGCCACGGTGCAGGGCGACATCCACGATATCGGGAAAAATATCGTAAAAGTGGTATTGGAAAACTACGGCTACACCGTCATTGACCTGGGCCGGGACGTGGCGCCGGAGGCGGTGGTGGAGGCAGTGCTCCGGGAGGACGCCCGGCTGCTGGGCCTCTCGGCGCTGATGACCACCACGGTGTCGAAAATGGCGGAGACCATTGCCGCCGTGCGGCGAAGCGGACACGACTGCAAAATCATGGTGGGCGGCGCGGTGCTGACGGCGGACTACGCGGCGGAAATCGGCGCCGATTTCTACGCCCGTGACGCCAAGCAGAGCGCCGACATCGCCGGGCAGGTGTTGGGATAAGGGGGGTGTTCCCTATGGCGGACGTGATGCGGCTGTACCACACCGGGTTTGCGGTGATCCCCTCCCCCGACCTGCTGCGGGGGCGGAAAAACGCTGACTTCGGGCAGGGGTTTTATCTGACGGACGACGTGGCCTTCTCCCGGAGATGGGCACGGCAGCGCAACTGTGAGGTGACTTACCTTAACAGATATGAGCTGGATTGCCGTGGGCTACGGGTGAAAGAATTCAGCCGGGACGAGGCGTGGTTTGACTATATTTTTCGCAATCGGCGTGGCGAAACGGACGCTTTGGCGGGATATGACGTCATCGTGGGCCCCATTGCCAACGACACCATCTACGACACCTGGGGCATCGTCACCAGCGGCTTTTTGCCCCGGGAACAGGCGCTGCGGCTGCTGTCCATTGGGCCGGAGTACCGGCAAATCGTTGTAAAATCCCCCGCCGCCGCGGCAAGGCTGCGGTTTTTGGGGGCGGAGGTGCTGACGACAGAGGCAATCGCCCGATACCGGGAGACGGTGGCCCGGGAGGAGCAGCAGTTTCAGGCGACATTCGCGGCCCTTTTGGCGGAGATGAACGAGGATTGACAACTGCATTTGGGCATAATGATACCCGGCAGGGATGGCGAACGACGCTCCCTGCCGGGTATCTTATTATCTTTTATACGCTGGCCAGCAGCAGGCTCAGGAGGGCGGTGGCAATGAGCATCACCGCGAAGCTGACGGGCCATTTGCCGCCCCGGTTGAAGCCGTAAAAGTCCTCCCATTTGTGGCGGAACACCACCTGGGTCATGTAGACGACGCCGTAGAGCAGCACCGGCACCACACCCAGGAGGGCGGTGGGGGCGGTCACCGTGGGGCGGTCCCACAGGAGATAGGTGGTCAGCGCCAGCAGTGGGCAGGCCAGATGGAGCCAGAAATCCGGACCGGTGAGCAGGAATTTGGCGCCGAATTGGGGCAGCAGAAACACAAAGACCGTCAAGAGCGTCACCATGACGGACACGGTGGCGACGAATTTCAGCGTCAACGCCCAGGGCCAAATCGAGCCAATTAACCCCATGGCGGCCACCAGCAGGCAGGACGCGGCGCAAAACAAATTGGACAGCACGGTGAAATACCGCAGGGCCACGGCGCCCAGCTTTCGGATGTGGCGGGCCACCGCCTGGCACACGAGGATGGCGATGAGGATATTCAAAATGGCGGAGGGCATGGGCGGATTCTCCTTTTTGATTGGTCAGGGTAAGCATACCATATTTCTATGGGATGGTCAAAGGTGATTACAGCGGGAAGGCCACGGCGCTGCGGTACAAGGCTTGGAGCAGGGTCACGAAGTCCCGCACCGCCGGGCGCTGATCCTCCCGATGGGTGCAGAGGACGCAGGAGAAATGCTCGGCGCAGTCGTAGGGAATCCAGGCGAACTGGCCGCTGTGGTCGTTGAGGAAGCCGGGGGCCAGGCACACGCCGCGACCGGCGGCTACGTTGGTGAGGGTGGTGTCGTGGTCGGGACTGTTGAAATGGGCGATGCCGGTGGCCAGCAGCCGGTTCTGCACCGCCCGCAGGGCGGGAGGCGAGCCGCCGCCCACCATCAGCGTGCGGCCCCGGAGGTCGCCCTCCCCTACCCTGTCCTGCCGGGCCAGGGGGTCATCGCGGCGGGTGATGAGGTAGATGCGGCTTTCATACAGAGGATACACGTCCACGCCGGGGACGTGGCGCACCTGCTCGGCAAGGGCCAGCACCATGTTGGCCTCGCCCCGGAGAAAGGCCTCCACGCTGCCCTCATAGCGGAACTGTGGGACGATCTGCACCTGGGGATGGGTGCGGCCAAAGGTCTCCATGGCCTCCGGCAAAAAGTGGAGGGCCTGGCGCACCATCATGGTGACGGTGATGCTGTCGCGGTAGCGCTGGCCGAAGTTCTGACCCTGCTCCACCGCCCGCTGAATGTCCTGGCGGATGGCGGTGAGGGCGGTGACAAACTGCTCCCCCGCCGCGGTGAGGGCCGCCCCCTTGCCGCTGCGCTCAAAAATGGCGAAGCCAACCTCTTCCTCCAACAGGCGAATCTGATAGGAAAAGGTGGGCTGGCTGACAAACAGGTTTTCCGCCGCACGGCTGAAGTTCCGGGTGCGGGCCAGCTCGATGCAGTATTCCATTTGCTTGGTAGTCATTGCCTCGCCGCCTTTTGATTAAATATTTTGATTAATTATATATCATTTCGATTGGACTTTGCAATAATATTGTGGCACAATAGAGGCAGAAATGGATTGAACAGGAGGCTATTACCCATGGCAAAGACATTAATTGCGTATTTTTCCCGGGCGGATGAGAACTATTTCGGCGGCGCGATGCGCTACGTGAAGGTGGGCAACACGGAGATCGTGTGCCGGGAGATGGCGGAGATGCTGGACGCCGACAGCTTCAAGATCGAGATGGCCCAGCCCTATTCCCCGGTGTACATGACCTGCATCGACCAGGCCAAGCACGACCTGCAGACCGGCACCCGGCCGGAGCTGGCGGAGACTCTGGACACCATCGACGGCTACGACACGGTGGTGCTGGCCTACCCCAACTATTGGGGCACCATGCCCATGGCGGTGGTGACGTTTTTGGAGCAGTTCGACTTCAGCGGCAAGGTGATCCTGCCCCTGTGCACCAACGAGGGCAGCGGCATGGGCAGCAGCGAGGCGGACATTCGCAAGTACGCCCCCGGCGCGGAGGTGCGCAAGGGGCTGTCCGTCCGGGGCAGCCAGGCGGCGTCGGCAGGCGACAGCGTGCGGCGGTGGCTCAAGGACAACGGGGTGCTGTAAGGTGGCCATGATGGACTACGAAAAGGGATACGTGTATAAGCTGATGGACCAGGGCGGCCCCACCGACACCCGGGAGCCCTATTTCCGGGAGGCGGTGGAGGAGATGATGCGCTCCCGGACGCTGTGCGCCAAGGCCAACGCCGCCATGCCCGACGACCCCGGGTATGTGGCGTATCTGGAGGAGCTGTTTGGGCGAAAGCTGGACGACGTGCGGATTCTGACGCCGTTTATCTGCGATTTCGGCAATCGTGTGAAGTTCGGCAAAAACGTGTTTATCAACCATTCCGCCATCTTTTCCGCCTCCGGCGGCATCGAATTTGAGGACGGAGCCATGGCGGCACCGGGGCTGCGCATCGCCACCATCAATCACGATATGAACCGGCGGCACACCATTTACACCTACGGCAAGGTGACGGTGAAGAAGAACGCCTGGCTGGGCATGAACGTGACGCTGTGCCCCGGCGTGACAGTGGGGCGGTACGCCGTGGTGGCGGCGGGGGCCGTGGTGACCCACGACGTGCCGGACTACGCCGTGGTGGGCGGCGTGCCCGCCATGGTGATCCGCTTCCAGGACCCGGCGGAGCAGCAGGAGTGAACGCGGCTTATAGCGAGAAAGGCCATCCCCGGCGGGATGGCCTTTTCATTATGTGTGGGAGGTCAAGAGATGACGGATGTCGTTGAAGGCGTCGCAAAACTGCTGGGGCAGCAGGCGGTCGTCAGGGACGGTGATCTCCCGACCGTCGGTGAAGGTGAAAGTCAGCGTTCGCTTTTCCCGGTGGGTAAAGCCGTCGCCCGGCAGGTGGGCCCAGGCAAGGATGGCGCATTTTTCCATGACGCCGCGGATGGCGGACAGTTCATCGGCTGTCAGTATACCTGTCGTCTCGCTGTCATGGCCGTTTTCCGGATGGTAGTGGCGTCGGAGTGCGGCGTCGTCGGGGGTGACGGTCATATCCACAGTGGTGAAGCTGCCGTTGGGGCGCTCCTCCCGGAGGCGGAGGGCTTGGAGATCGGCAGGGTTCGGCAGAGAGACGGCGGGGCCCTGGAGCAGTTGGCGGAACAGGGCGGCGATTTTTGCGCCGGCCTCGTCGGTCAGCACCGGGGACTGGTTATTGGACACGCTGATGGTCTCACCGGAGGCGTACCATACGTCGATCTCGCCGCCGTAATTCTCCCCAAGGCCGTGGGTGGTGGAGTGGAAGCCGTTGTCCTTTGCCAGGTCGCAGTCCCGGGCCAACTCCACGAGAGCCGGGAAGGGATTTTCCTTTACAACGCCGATGATACGCTGTTTTTCATCACGATAGCGGAAGCTATTTCCCGTCTCCAGAAACAGGAACGTCCCCTCCCCTGCCCCTACCGCGAAGGCGGAGACGTAGCCCAGGGAATGGCTGGCGCCACGAAGGGCGGAAGTGGCGGAAAAGAGGGTCATATCCTGGGAAAGGATGGTTTTGGGGGCGGCGGTGTCCAGCGTGGCGTCGGTGCCGCCGCAGATGCCGGGCTTGGTCTGGCGAAGGACGATGACGCTGCTTTCGTCCTTTTGGTCACGATTGCGGTAAATGGGTGACATAGGCGCTCCTTTCTGGACGGCGGGGCTTATGTCCGCTCGTCGGTGACGATGTGTTCGATGCCGGTATGGGGCGACTGGAGATAGGTCTGCATGAAGGTGGGATAGGCCCTGTATTCGTGCAGCCGGTCGATGGGCAGCCAGTGCATGGTCTCCCGGACGCCTGCGGTGCGGCTTTCGCTGTGGAGCTCCCGGCTGCCACGGGGCTTCATGTGGAAATACAGGGTGATTTCATGGCCCTCGCAGCCCGCCAGGGTACCGTCTTTTTCTTGAAAAAAGTTCTCATGGACGACGGCCAGGTGGTCTATCTCGTAGGCCACCCCGGTTTCCTCCTGCACTTCCCGTCTGACGGCGTCCTCCGCCGTTTCGCCCAGGTGGACGGCGCCGCCTACGGAATAGTAATAGTTGTCCAGTTCGTTGGTGGCGAAGAGAACGCAGCCATCCTCCACGATGATCGCGGCGGCGCGATAGCGAAACGTCTTATTGCCGCGCCAAAAGCCGCAGTTTTGTTCTTTTTCATTCATTGTAGGGGCCTCTCTTGGAGTGTGGTGTTGGATTTCTTTAGTAGTGTTATATCATATTGTGGCAGGGGTGCGCAAGGGCGTGATTTGCGGATTGTGTTTTGGGGCAAATTATGTATAATGAAGGAGGCAAACAGCTGAAATGGTCGAAAATAATGTTGAGGATGTGAAATCAATGAAAGTGATATTAAGCCGGAAGGGATTTGATTCATCCAACGGCGGCATTGTTAGTCCTTTTTTTGAAAACGGCTCCATGATTTCGTTTCCAATCCCAAGTTATGACGGCGATACATACGATTCGCTCTATTATGACGGTACTCCCTACTCTAAAATCCTACGGGATTTACGTTACAAGGGCGGCAATCATTGTCACGTTGACCCAGATTTAGATCAGCAGCGTAGGGGCAGTATGATTGAGGGATGGTTTCCCGCGTTCGGTCAAACGGGCTCATCCGCTGCCTATCTGAAAAACAACGGCATTGAAAAAGGCGATTTATTTCTCTTCTTCGGTAATTTTCACTGTGTTGAGAATAGGAACGGTTCTTTTTCTTACGCGAGGAACAGAAAAGATTTTTATAAGGGAAAGGATTTGCAGGTGATTTGGGGATATCTGCAAATAGGAGATATTCTGGACACACCCGTACAGCAAAAAAACGCATGGTGGCATCCGCACGCCTCTGATGCATACACAGCCAGCAGTTTAAATGTCATTTATAAGGCGGCTGAAACGCTGTCCTTTGATGACAGGCTGCCAGGCGCTGGACTGTTACGCTTTGACATAAAACGTGTACTGACCAAAGAAGGCGAGAACAAGGCTACATGGGTAAAAAACCCAGTATACGATGTAAATCAAATCTGCGGAAATCGTATCAATAGTGCCAAAGATCCCCGCAGTGGGATATATTATGCGGGTATTTGGCAGGAACTATGTTTAAAAGAATCTGATGCCTGTACAGAGTGGGCAAAAGAAATCATATTATGATAATAGGAGTGTGCAACTATGACTTTTATCTGCTATCCCAAGTGTTCCACCTGCCAGAAGGCGCGGAAGTGGTTGGACGAGCACGGCGTGGCGTATGACTTCCGGGACATCAAACTGGAAAACCCGGCGCCCCGGGAGTTGGCGGCGTGGCAGCAGCGGAGCGCTCTGCCGCTGCGGAAATTCTTCAACACCAGTGGGCTGCTGTATAAGTCCCTGGGGCTAAAGGACAAGCTGCCGGAGATGGGCGAGGAGGAGATGCTGGCTCTGCTGGGTAGCGACGGCATGATGGTGAAGCGGCCGCTGCTGGTGGGCAAGGATTTCGTTCTGGTGGGCTTCAAGGAGGCCCAGTGGACGGAGAAGCTGGGAATATAAAAGTAACCACGGCTGAAAAGGGATTATCCTTTACATCCTTGGTGGTCCGAGTGAGGTGACTTGAACACCCAACCTCGACATCCCAAAGGGGTTCGAACCTGGTGTTACATGTGCACGAAAACCATTTGGTCCTTTCCGCTCCGGGAAACTTGCTCTCCGGCGCTCTTTTCTCCGCTGTTTCCACGTCCTCCGAAGGCGATTGTGGTCAAACATGTGGTCGTATGAAAACGCTCCCGTGGCGGCGGCAGATTTGCCGCTCCCCGGGAGCGTTCTCGGTATGGTAGCTTAGAATAAGGGAAAAGTCAAGATAAGGATTCTAAAGCCACTCGGATCTTTGCCCAGTCTTCTTTTTGGAGGTCCATCCCATCTTTTCCGCGGCTATCTTTGGGCCGATTGCGATTCAATGTGCCGATAGCGCCGCAATGTGCCACGGCAAATATGCTGATAGGTTTACCTGACGGCAGTTTCATATGAATAGGGTTTTGCTGACTGGAGATGAAATCATTATATCTTCGAATCTTGATTGACTGTTCAAATGCGTGGAGGACGCCACAAAACGTGTTTTTCCCGAGACAAATGATTATTTGCGGCTCGATGATGTCTACAAGCCTGCGGAAAAAGGAAATGCTTTCGCGGACCCACCGTGCCTTGAAATTTCCAGTTAATCCTTTGCTGCGATAACCCAGAACAAAGTTGGTGAAAAAGAGACGGTCGTCTCTGCGCCCATTTGATATGTCAATGCCGATGGACTGAAAGAGATTAACAAGGTTTTTGTCTGTCGGATTTGTTGTATCGTAGTGGTATTCTTCTGTTTCGCCAAGATTGATGCTTTGAATGTTTTGAATGCTGGATGACAGTTCTTCAGGGCAGCCCCAGTCCTGACCAACAAGCATAATTCTGGCGTCCAGATTTCCCCGTCCCTGCCAGTATGTCCAGAGATTGATTTCTTTGCAATCCTTGCACCAGGTTAAGTATACGGGATCATTCTTATTTAACTCTTCTTGTGCTTTATAGTACTGGCTTACATCAGAAATGAGTTCCCGATAGCACTGTTCTTTGGACATATAGATGCGGCCTCCTCTCTGCTTGATTGGCAAACATTATTTCCTCCAGTTTGCCACTGGGAAGCAATTGTTCTTTTTCTTATAAGCCTCAATCAACTGCCGTTCTTTTTCGGAGGCGTTATCACATATTTCGTATGTCAGAAGAAGCATGCCCGCATCTTCTACCTGCCAGATCCCGCGGCCGCCACGATGGTTCTTTCCGTTGCCCCAGCCGTATTTCATATATTGGCGCAGCCGCTGACGCAATCCGTTTCGGCCTGCTGCTTTGCCGATATAGAGAATCTCCTTATCAGTGCATTGTGCGTACTTATCCGCCAGCTTTTCAGCTGTATAAAGCGGCGCAAAATGGTTGTATTGCTGCTCTGTAAAGCGAATAGACATGCCAGATGGGACAAGAATCTGATATACGCCGGAATCGTTTGGGATGCTTTGACAATCTTCGCAATACAGCGTTTGCAGCGTCGTGGCAGCGGATGGCCAGATACAGAGTTCATTTAACCGCCGGAAGAGACGCAAGAGTGCACCGCTTGCGATGCTTTCACTGATCAACGCACCGTTTTGAAAATGATCCCTTCGGAAGTGCCATGCGATACTGGCCAAAACGCAAATATATGGCTGTACAGATAACCATTCTGGACTGACGGATGCAATGTCTTGATCATGCAGTTCCCACTTCTCAATAACCTGCCCGTAATTCACGATAACAAGGCTTTCACGAAAAGCCTGATCCATAAAAGACAAAAGCTCCGCTTCCAGAAGAGGATGATCCTGTGGAGGGGCATATACGGAATAATGTCTACACCAGCTTTTTAATTCGGGGGAATTATCTATCCGCTCCAGCAAGGAGACGGCGTTTCTCAAGAAATCTTTTGTGCCCATGAAAGCCTCACCGCCTTTCAGATCCTGCTATAAGTTTAATGGCCTATTTGGAAGAAGTCAACAGCGGAAAGGGAGGTGCAGACGGGTCATTTTTTGAGCTGCAGTAGACAAAGAAATGGGGCGTGCGGGCAGCACCATAATGGACTCGTTCTCACTGCTCTAAACAGTAAAACGAAAAATAATGAAATCGCAGTATTTTTGCTGAATACGGTTGAGAATTGCGGAAAGCGTGGTATAATACTAAATCATATATATTGCAGGGGTGAAGCCAATGGCCGCAAGTTATAAAAAGCTCTTCAAGCTGTTGATCGACCGGGAAATGAAGAAAAAGGAATTAGCAGAAGCGGCGGGCGTAAGCATAGCCACCATTACGAAAATGGGAAAAGACGGCGCTGTCGTTTCCAGTGAAGTGCTGGTCAAGATCTGCACCGCTTTGGGCTGCACGATGGACGACATCGTCGAAATCGTCCCGGATCATCAAGCTTGATGCCGAGTCGGAAACCAGGAGGGACAAGGAGCCATGTCAACAAGCTATTTCTTATATACTGAAGCCTATATCGACGATAAATGGATTTGCATCAATCCCGGCTTTGATATGGACGGGAAGCGGCGCCTTGCGATGACGTATGAGAGCGGGTCAAGGAGCTATTTCGGTCAGACCGCAGACAAGATCGAGGAGATCGGCGGGAGGCTGCGATTCGAAGATCTGTCAGCTGAATTGCAAGGGCGCTATGAGAGTTGCCGGGACGATGAGTTCGTAAGAATCCTGTCCGCCGAAGTCGACGCCATGCGAAGCTGCATGCCGTTGGGACAAGCCCACGAGTATCACGGAATCGTGCTAAAAGACGCAGTGTTTGCCTATGAATCCGGCGATGTTGAGGATCTCTATGAATCGATCACGCCGGAAGAATATGCAAAGTTGGACGATGTGGGCAAGCAGCTCTATCAGTACTACGAGTGGGACGATCCCATGGGCTGGTTCGTGCATTTCAAAGAGATCCTGGAGCACGTGCATTGGCAGATCCATGATTGGCAGAATGTTTACGGAGATGAGACAATCAATAAATGCCGAATAGTTGCTCTGGTGTTCTGAACAAAAGCACGGAGATTTGACCAGACTGCCTGCTGAAAATCAAAAAGCCGCCGGACAAACGCCGGAAATGCTGATTGGTGATTGCTCAAATTGGGGGATCTGGTTAAGATCGGCTGGAGCGATGTTTGTAGATGCTCGTAAAGCTGAATTGGCCATACTATATAGCTTTTGAACGGTTATTAAATCGCTGGAGGGAGAAAATGGAATTCAACAAGAAAGAATTGTCCGAAGCCGACATCCGCACAAAATACATTACGCCCGCCATTGTCAAGGCTGGCTGGAGTTCCTTTTCTCAGATGCGGGAAGAATATCCGATTACAAAGGGGCGCATTATCGCTCGGGGCAAGACCTGCAAGCGAGAAAAACCGCTGAAAGCGGATTACGTTCTCTTCTACAAGCCCAATAAGCCCATTGCGATTGTCGAGGCAAAAGATAACAATCATACTATTGGTGATGGCATGCAGCAGGCACTAAACTATGCCAAAATGATGGACGTTCCGTTCGTCTTCTCCTCCAACGGCGATGGTTTTCTTTTTCACAACAAATTCATCACCGAAGGCGACGTTGAGGTAACGCTGTCGCTGGATGAATTTCCATCGCCTGAAACACTGTGGCAGATGTACCATGAGCAGGCACACGTAAAACCCGCGCAGGACAAGATCATCGACGAGCCGTATTATTCCGACAATCCCGATAAGCAGCCGCGCTATTACCAGATGAACGCCATCAACAAAACAGTGGAAGCGATTGCAAACGGTGAAAGCCGCATTCTACTGGTTATGGCAACCGGTACCGGCAAGACGTACACTGCGTTCCAGATCATCTGGCGTCTGTGGAAAGCAGGCATCAAAAAACGCATTCTGTTCCTTGCCGATCGTACTGCGCTGATCTCGCAGACGTTCACCAACGATTTTGCGCCGTTCAAAGACAAAATGACGTGGGTGACAAAGCAGAACTTCGACACTGCCCATGAGATTTACCTTGCGCTCTATCAGGGGCTTACGGGCGAGGATGACGATGCAAACAGCTTGTTCGAGCAGTTCAGCCCCGGCTTCTTTGATCTGATCGTCGTTGACGAGTGCCACCGCGGCAGCGCAAAAGCGGACAGCCAGTGGCGTGAGGTTCTGGAGTACTTCACCTCCGCAACGCAGATTGGCCTTACTGCCACTCCGAAAGAGACGAATACCGTTTCCAACATTGATTACTTCGGTGAGCCGATTTATACATATTCTCTGAAACAGGGTATTGACGACGGCTTCCTTGCCCCCTATCGCGTGATCCGCGTGTTCTTCGACCGCGATATCGAGGGCTTTGTCCCCTATGAGGGGCAGCTCGATGATAACGGCGAGGTCATTGACAACCGCGTCTATAATACTACCGACTTTGACAAAAACCTCGTACTGGAACGGCGCACCAAACTCGTTGCAAAAACGGTTTCTGATTACCTGAAAAAGCACGATTGCCGGATGGACAAAACCATCTTCTTCTGCGTAGATCAAGAGCATGCCGACCGTATGCGCCGTGCGCTGATCAACGAGAATGCCGATATGTGCGCCGTGGACGACCGTTATGTGATGCGGATCACCGCCAACGATGAAGAGGGCGTGAAGCAGCTTGATAATTTCCGCAACGTGGAAAGCCAGTATCCTGTACTCGTCACGACGTCCAAGCTCCTTTCCACCGGTGTCGATGTTCAGACGGTGAAATACATCGTTTTGGATTCCAATATCCGTTCCATGACCGAATTTAAGCAGATCATCGGGCGCGGCACCCGCGTACGCGAGGATCTCGGAAAACTGTATTTCACGATTTTCGATTTTCGTGATGTCACGCGCCTGTTCCACGATCCGGACTTCGATGGCCCCATTGAACAGCAGGATGATTATGAACCGCACAAACCCGGTCCCGGCCCGGAAACACCGCCGAAGGTGACACCTCCCGGTGGAGAGAAAAAACCGAAATACGTGCTTGGCGGTACACCGGTCACAGTCTCGCAGAAGCATGTTCAGTATCTCGATAAAAACGGGAATCTCATCACGGAGAGCTTGATTGACTACACCAAGCGCAATGTCCGAAATCAGTATGCTTCACTGGACGAGTTCCTTTCCGCATGGAACGACGCAGATAGAAAGCAGGCGGTCGTAGAGGAACTGGAAAAGCGCGGCGTGTTCTTCGACGATCTCTGCGATGAGATTGGAAAAGACCTTGACCCGTTTGATTTGATTCTGCATATCGTGTTCGACCAGCCCCCGCTGACGAGGAAAGAGCGGGTAGAGCATGTCCGTAAGCGGAACTATTTCACCAAATACGGGGAAAAGGCTGCCGAGATTCTCGACGCGCTGCTGACAAAGTATGCTGACAGCGGCTTGACCGATTTGGAGAATGTTGACGTTCTGAAGGTCGATCCCCTCAAAAAGTACGGTACGCAGGTCTATATCATCAACACGATCTTCGGCGGCATTGCAAAATACCGCGAAGCGATCAAAGAATTGGAGTCGGCGATCTACGCCGCGTAAGGAGAAAACGTTATGGCAATGTCCGCACTGATAAAATCGCTGGAAGACATCATGCGCAAGGACGCCGGTCTGAACGGCGACGCGCAGTATATTGAGCAGATCACATGGCTGCTGTTCCTGAAAGCTTTTGATGCGAAGGAGATGGAATGGGAGTTCCGTCCCGATTACCACGGTGTGATCCCAGAGGGACTGCGTTGGCGCGACTGGGCTGCGGACAAGGAAGGCATTACCGGTGACGCGCTGATCGCCTTCGTAGACAAGCTGTTTACCAAGCTGAAACGGCTCGACACCTCCGACGGCGATATGCGTAAATTCGTCGTCCGCAACGTGTTCGAGGACATCAACAACTACATGAAATCCGGCGTTTATTTGCGTCAGCTCATCAACCGGATCAACGAAAAGGTGGATTTCATCGATGCCACACAGAAGCACACTTTCAACGATCTGTATGAGGGTATGCTCAAAGACCTGCAGAGCGCCGGCCGCGCGGGCGAGTTCTATACCCCGCGCCCTGTGACGAATTTCATCGTGGAGATGGTGAACCCAAAGCTGGGCGAAACGGTGCTGGATCCCGCCTGCGGAACGGGCGGTTTCCTCACCAGCACCATTGCGCATATCGGCAGCGTAACCACGACGGAGGAACTGGAAAAGCTGCAAACCTCCATCAACGGCTGGGAGAAGAAGCCTTTACCCTATCTGCTGGCCATGACCAATTTGATCCTGCATGATATTGAAGTGCCGCGCATCCGTCATCAGAATTCTCTCAACCGCCCGCTTTCTGACTATTCCGCCAAAGACCGTGTGGACGTGATCGTCACCAATCCGCCCTTCGGCGGCGCGGAGGATGCGGCGGTCAAGCAAAATTTTCCCGGAGAGTTCCAGACCAGCGAGACAGCGGACTTGTTCATGGCGCTCATAATGAATCTGCTGAAGGACCGTGGGCGCTGCGGTGTGGTGCTGCCGGACGGTTTCATGTTTGGGACTGAGCCTGACAGTAAAGTGAAAAAGACCATCAAAGAAAAACTGCTCAAAGAATACGGCCTGCATACGATCATTCGTCTGCCGCAGGTCTTCAAGCCCTACGCCAGCGTCAACACGAATCTGCTGTTCTTCCAAAAGGGTATCACCAGCCGCGGCGTGTGGTTCTACCGGCTGGATTACCCGGAGGGCGTCAAGAGCTTTACCAAGACAAAGCCGATGCAGGATCATCATTTCGATCCCGTGCGGGAATGGTGGGCGGATAAGCAGCCCATCGTTGTGGACGGGTTCGATAAGGCGCGCTTTTATACCGTGGAAGAGCTGCGCGATCTGAACTATGATTTTGATAAATGCTGCCCGTTTCCGCACGAGGAAGAAGAAATTTTGGAGCCGGGTGATCTGATTGCCCGCTATCAGGCGGAGCGCACCGAGCTGAATGCCAGTATCGACCGTATTCTTGCCGACATTACGGCAAAACTGGAGGGCAACGCATGACAGCGCAGGATTTGAAAAACGCCATTCTACAGTTGGCTGTACAGGGAAAGCTGGTGCCGCAGAATATGAACGGCGAACCGGCATCAGAGTTACTGAAACGGATCAAGGCGGAGAAAGAGCGGCTAATAAAAGAAGGATTAGTAAGTATAGACAAAAAACATACCCCTTCACCAATTGCCGAAGATGATATCCCGTATGATATCCCGGATACATGGTGTTGGGTTAAGTTCGCAGATATTGTTACCTTTTACTCTGGAAAAACTCCAGAACGTCATACCGCAGAATACTGGAACAACGGTGAATGCACATGGGTGTCAATTGCAGATATGGTTGCTGACGGCATTACCGTTGAAACAAAAGAAAAGATCACTAAAACTGCATTGTCAGACTGCTTTTTAGGAAAAATGAGTCCCGCAGGCACAATGATAATGAGTTTCAAACTCACGATTGGCAAGATTTCGGTATTGGGCGTTGATGCTGTCCATAACGAAGCTATTATTAGCATTTTCCCCTTTCTTGATGATGCCACCTTGAAGGATTACCTCTTTAAGGTTCTGCCATTGGTGGCAAATGGCGGAGATTCTAAAAACGCAATAAAGGGAAGAACGCTCAATGCAACGTCACTGAGCAATCTGATGATGCCGCTCCCTCCGCTTGCTGAACAGCAGCGTATTGTTGCAAAAATCGAAGAACTGATGCCGCTGGTGGAGAAATACGGAAAAGCGGAAGAACGGCTGACCGCGCTGAACGCCGAGTTCCCGGACAAGCTCCGCAAATCCATTCTGCAGCAGGCGATTCAGGGAAAGCTTACCGAGCGCGATCCCGCCGACGAGCCCGCCTCCGAACTCTTGAAACGCATCCGCGCCGAACGCCAACAGATGCAAAAAGGCAAAAAAGCGAAAAAGAGTCAAGCGACAGAAACGATAGATGAGGACGAGCTAACTTTTGATCTTCCTGAAAACTGGTCTTGGGCAAAACTGGGGTGGCTTTGTCAAAAAGTCGGCGCAGGCAGTACTCCTACTGGTGGAGCTGCAGTTTACGTTCCACATGGGATTAAATTCTTACGGGAACAGAATGTCCACGATGATGGGCTACATCTGGAAGGAGTCGCTTTCATTGACGAAAAAACCAATAATCAAAAAGCAGGAAGCATCGTTCAAGCGCAGGATATTCTTATGAACATTACTGGTGGGTCGATTGGCAGGAATGCTTTGGTCCCAGATGATTTTGATATTGCCAATGTAAATCAGCATGTTCTGATTATTCGATTAGTTAAAAAATCACTGCGTCATTATCTGCACTTATGCCTTTGCGCTCCAATTGTACTAAACCAAATGTTTTCAAAGCAGATAGGAGATAAGCCAGGATTGAGCGCAACAAAAGTTGAAAACTTTGTCATACCACTACCGCCCCTTGCCGAGCAGCAACGCATCGTTGACCGTGTAAACGAACTCCTCGCTGTGTGCGATGAATTGAAATGAGGTAGAAGAATGATTGATTATCTGAATCTGAAAAACAGCTACATAGCTGCAATCCAAATGGGCTTAATGTTGAACACAGGATATGAAGAAGCGAAACACGGGAATGAACTTCTTCACAAGTTTTGCGAAAACTGCGTTGATAACAGCAATTACAGTGAGCAGGACAAGCGAGCCATGAAGCACGATCTGGAGCTTGTTAAAGAAACGCTTTCACAAGAAATCGAGCTCCACTTTCGCGGCGTATGACAAATAATCGTTTCCGAAGGATAGCCGGAGCTTTGTCGATGTAAGCCAGGGCGACCTTGAGCTTTTCACTCATAGTACTACATCCTTTCTGAGCATAGAGCTCAAAGATGAACTATGCTACCCGACGTCAATAATAGTATATCTTATATCTAATGCAAACGGTTTGCCATTCAGATAGTGTACAGGTTTCGACTTTCAGTTGATAATCTTTCCAGCCACGAATTACAAACTATTCTGATTTTGCCGGCAGTGCTGTTAGGTATGAGCCAATGTGAAGTGATTTCTGGGAATTTACTATATCATATCTCACGTATGGCTTTATAAGAAATAGCTTCACAGAAGCTCACGCCTCACACGTAGTTACAAAAGCACCGCTTCTAACCTCGAAGTTATGGAAGATGCCCTTTCAAGGCGGAAATCGGTGAAAGACCGCAAAGGCAGTAGAAAGAATAATTACCTCAACGGCTTGATTATTCTCGCCAAATATTATATAATTGACGAGAATAAAGACGAGGGTGAGTAAAATGCGGAGATTTGATTATAGTTTTCTGAAAGAAAAGGCATGGGATAATGGAATTGTAGGTTACCTTTCCCAGATCCATGAGCTGAAGGGAAAGCAGGTGCTATACCTGCGGCAAAAACTTGCCGACGTGGAAAAGCTGATCGAGATCGCAAAGATCCAGAGTACGGAATCCTCCAACGAGATCGAGGGAATCCGCACGACAGATACGCGCCTGCGGCAGCTCATGAGCGAGAAGACAACGCCGCGCACCCGCGACGAGAAAGAGATCGCAGGCTACCGCGACGCGCTGAACACGGTGCATGAGAATTTCGAGTATATTCCGCTGACGCCCAACTATATCCTACAGCTTCATAAGATCATGTTCAGCCATACCGACAGCGCCTTCGGTGGTTCCTTCAAGAACGTACAGAACTATATCAGCGCAACAACGGCAGATGGAAGGACCTATGCGTTGTTCACGCCATTGGCACCGTATGAAACGCCGGAGGCGATGCGCGAGCTGTGCGATGCGTTCAACTTTGCTGTCGGTGAAGGTAAAGTGGACCCGCTGCTGATCATCCCGTGCTTTATCCACGACTTCCTCTGCATTCATCCGTTTATTGACGGAAACGGCAGAATGTCGCGTCTGTTGACGACGCTGCTGCTCTATCGCTGCGGCTATGAAATCGGCA
>CAMKGX010000005.1 GCA_946412355.1 uncultured Clostridia bacterium | reverse complement strand
AGGAAAAGCCGGAGCAGGACAAGCTGCGGGAGGACTGCTTCCGCTATAAGGTGGAAAAGGCGAAAGAGCTCTATGCGATGAGCGGGGAGGAAAAACATGGCAAAGCGGAAAACGCATAAGGAGGATCGGCGCGGCTGGCCTCTGTTCAACAGGCTCCTGGCCGACTATATCGAGCTGACCCGCTTCCCGGAGCTGCCGGAGCGCCCAAAGCAGGGCAAAAACTACGAATACTGGCCGGACGGCGCCCTCTGCGCCAACGGCAATCCCTACCACGGCTGCATCCGCCTGGGCAGCGCCAACAAACTGATGATCGGTTTTTCCGGCGGCGGTGTTTCGGTGGACGAGCATACTGCGGCCAGACCCCAGCGTGTGGGCGGAAAGGGCGAGATGTTCTACTCCGACGACGTGCGCTTCGGGGATATCATCCCCCGAATCGGAACCTTCGGGCAGTCAAAAAAGAATCCCTTCCGGGACTGGAACCTGCTGTTCGTGCCCTACGCCACCGGGGATTTCCACTGCGGAACCGGGGACTATCCCTATACGGACCTGGATGGAAAACCCGCCGTGCTGCATCACCACGGCTATACGAATTTTCAGCTGCTGCTGAAGAAGATCAAGGAACTGGTGCCGAACCCGGAGCAGATCCTGGTGACCGGGTTTTCGGCGGGAGCCTTCGCAACCTCCCTGCTGACCAACGCGGTTGCCGCTGCGTTCCCGGATTGCCGGGACATCACCGCCTGTGTGGACAGCGCCATGATGCACTACGACTGGCAGCGGGTGGCCCGGGAGGTCTGGAAAGCGCCGGAGGAGATCGCGGCGCGCCTTACCGGAGGTGAGATCGTCTCCGACAGCCTGCTGGCACTGCATAAAAATCACCCCGAGATCAAGGTCATGTACTGCTGCTCCGTGCGGGATGCTGCGCTGACCCAGATGGAGATGTATCTGGAGGACGGGCGATGGGCCCCGGACAGGGCCGCGGGGCTGCGCTATCAGCGGATGCTCAAGGAAATGCTGGAAAAGCTGCAGAAGGAGATTCCTGACCTGAGTACGTTCATCTTTGATACACCGGACAAAAGCAGCAAGGAAGCCGATCTGACCGTCCACTGCCTCTGCGGCTCCAACGCTGCCTTTACAACGAGCGTGGACGGCGTGAGCTGCGCCGACTGGATGATACGCGGCGTCAGCGGTGAGGTGTTGAAGCTGGGGCTTGGACTGCTCTGAAAGGAGATTGAGACATGAAAGCGCAAGAAATCATTTTGAATGATAAAAGAGGCGTTTCTCTGACTGCCTACATTCAGGAAGTGGATGGCGAATTTGGCTTTTCCAAGCGGCCCGCCATGGTGGTGATTCCCGGCGGCGGGTATGCCATGTGCTCCGACCGGGAGGCCGATCCCGTGGCCGCGGCCTATCTCAAGGCGGGATACCAGGCTTTCGTTCTCCGCTACACCTGCACGCCCAAGGGCAAGTGGCCGCTGCCGCTGGAGGACTACGAGCAGGCCATGGCGCTCATGGAGGAGCGGGCGGACGAGTGGCATCTGGACAAGACAAAGATCGCCGTGGTCGGTTTCTCCGCGGGCGGTCATCTGGCGGCCTGCGCCGCGACTGTGGCAGAGCATAAGCCCGCCGCCGCGGTGCTTGTCTATCCGGCGATCCTCAAGGACATCTGCGATATGTGCCAGCCGGGGATGCCTTATCCCCATGAGCATGTCACGGCGGAGACCTGCCCCTGCTTCTTTGCCGCGGCGCGGGACGACCGCACCGTGGACATTTCCAACACGCTCCGCATGGAGCTGGCGCTGGCGGAAAAGGGCGTGGCTTTTGAGAGCCATATCTATTCCTACGGCGGACACGGCTTCTCCACCGGCGAGGATTGGATCAACACCAATTCCGTCTGCCCGCGCCTGCCCCGCTGGGTGCCGGACAGCATCCAGTGGCTGGGCGAGGTCATGGGGAAGCTGAAGCGCGGCGGCTTCACCGAACCGGTGAGCGCGATCTCCATGAACGGCAATTTCGCGCCGGTGTTCAGCGTGGACTGCACGCTCTCCCACCTGCGCAGACAGAGCGAGGAGGCGAAGGCCGTCCTGGCCCCCCTGTTTGCGGCCATCGAGGCCGTCGCCAAAGCCCGGCAGTTCTCGGTGGAGGGACTGATGGCGGCTGTGGGCAACAACACTGCCCGGGAGATCATGGAAATGGTGCAGATTCCCGGGTCGGCGATCACGGAGATTGACAAAGCGCTGCATCAGATGGTCAACGATCTGGAGGGTTAACGAACATGGTCAGAATCGATTCTCCTGAAGTACAGGCGTTTGAAAAAGAGCATCTGGCGACGCTTCGCTCCCTTGCGCCGGAGTGCATGGTGCTGCTGAAAAAGAACGGAGATTTCCCACTTTCTTCCCCCTGCGAGATCGCCCTTTACGGCGCGGGCGCGCGGGAGACCATCAAGGGCGGCACCGGCAGCGGTGATGTGAACGTGCGCCATACTGTCAGCGTGGAAGAAGGCTTGGAAAATGCCGGCTTTACCGTTACCACAAAGGCGTGGATGGACGGCTATAAGGCCATCCGGGACGAGTCCATCAAGGGCTTTTATGAGGGGATCGCCCGGGAGGCCAAGGAGCTTGGCAAATCCGTCTTTCTCGTCGGCATGGGGCGGACGCCTCCGGAGCCCCGCTACGCGCTTCCCCTTGACGGCAAGGGCGAGGTCTGCGTTTACGTGCTTGCCCGCAACTCCGGTGAGGGGGCGGACCGTCCCGGAGGCGAGGGCGACTATCTGCTCACGGAGGATGAGAAGCGGGACATTCTGCGCTGCGCGGAGCAGTACAGGAAATTCCTGCTGGTGCTGAATGTGGGCGGCCCGGTGGATCTCTCGCCGGTGCTGGACAAGGTGGAAAACGTTCTGCTGTTAAGCCAGCTGGGCAGCGTCACGGGGGACGCCTTTGCGGACGTGTTGCTGGGGAAAGCCAGCCCCTCCGGCAAGCTCACCACCACCTGGGCCAGGGCCGAAGATCTTCCCACCATCGGAGACTTTGCCCAGCGGGACGATACCCGCTACAAGGAAGGTGTGTTCGTGGGCTATCGCTACTATGACGCGGCGCCCGTCAAGCCGATCTTCCCCTTCGGCTATGGTCTGAGCTATACGGAATTCGAGACGGATTGTACCTGCTTTGCGGTGGAAAACGGGATCGTGACCGCAGAGGCGACGATCCGCAACACCGGCCGCTTCCCCGGAAAAGAGACCGCGCAGCTGTATCTTTCCGCACCGGACGGCAAGCTGAAAAAGCCTCTGCGGGAGCTTGGCGCTTATGCCAAGACGAAAGAACTGGCTCCCGGCGAGAGCGAGACGCTTATGCTGAAGCTTCCGCTGGAAAACTTGGCCAGCTGGGACATGGAAAACAACTGCTGGCTGCTGGAACGGGGAGAGTATCTGTTCTCCCTCGGCGGGACAGCCGTCGGGATCGTGTCTCTGGACGGGGATGCCGCTTCCGCGACTCTCAGCCATTCCGGCGGTGAGGCGGATTTTGACGACTGGAAGCCGCAGATCACACGCGAGATCCCCGGCGACCTGCCGCGCATCCCGGTTTCCGCAGCCTCCCTTGGCCAAATTGGGCACTATGATCGGGAACGCGTTGCGCGGGAGAAGATCGGTTTGGAGGACCTTTCCGCTTTTTCTGACCGGGAGCTGGCCACGATCTGCGCCGGTAAGCACTCGGAAGCGGAGGGCATGGCGGCCATCATCGGCAACTCCGCCTCCCGCCTGGCGGGCGGCGCGGGTGAGACCGCGTCGGTCGTAGCCGAAAAGGGCTATGGCGCCATCGTCATGGCCGACGGCCCTGCGGGACTGCGGCTGGCGACCAGGTACATGGAAACGGAGGACGGCCAGGAGGGGCTGGATTCCGACGCCTTTAACAGCATCCTGAACATCCTGCCGCCCGAGATCCAGCAGCTGATCCGCATGAAGCTGCGGCAGAATGAGGAAAAAGCCAAAACAAACACCGTGCTGTATCATTATGCTTCCGCGATTCCCATCGGTACGGCCCTGGCCCAGGCCTGGAACCCGACAGTTGTGGAGGCCTGCGGCGATCTGGTGGGCGAGGAGATGGCGCTCTTCGGCGCCAACGTCTGGCTGGCACCGGCGCTGAACATCCATCGCAGTCCTCTCTGCGGCCGGAACTTTGAATACTATTCCGAGGATCCTCTGCTCTCCGGCAAAACCGCGGCGGCGATGACCCGCGGCGTACAGAAGCACGAGAAGTGCGCCGTCACCATCAAGCACTTTGCCTGCAACAACCAGGAGACCAACCGCTTCGGCTCCAACAGCGTGGTGTCCCAGCGGGCCCTGCGGGAGATCTACTTGAAAGGCTTTGAGATCTGCGTGAAGGAAGCTGCTCCCAAGGCACTGATGACTTCCTATAATCTGCTGAACGGCACCCATACCGCAAACCGCGGCGATTTGATCACAACGGTGCTGCGGGGCGAGTGGGGCTTTGAGGGCGTCGTCATGACCGACTGGGGCACCACCAACGACAAGTTTAATCTGGGCGTCTACGGCGCATCCAGCCCGGCGCTCTGCGTCAAAGCGGGCAACGATCTGATCATGTCCGGTACCAAAGAAGATGTGGACGGCATTTTGACAGGCTTAAAGGACGGGACGATCACCCGCGCCGAGCTGGAAGCGTGCGCCGGACGCATCCTGGCACTTTCCAAGGAGTTGAGCTGATGGCAAAGTGGATCTGTCATCCGGGAGATAACCGGAATACGCACCTTGTGCCCGTGTTCCGGCGGCATTTTGAAGCCCATAAAGTAGTGGAAAAAGCCCTTTTGCGCCTGACCGCCCACGGCATTTATGAGGCGGAGCTGAACGGTGTGCCTGTTACCGAGAACAAGTTCATGCCGGGGCTGACCAGCTACTACTATCGCATCCAGGTGCAGGAATATGACGTTACCGCTCTCTTAAAAGAGGGCAACAACGAGCTGTGCGTGACGGTGGGTGACGGCTGGTGGCGCTGGAATAACAACTTCGGCTATACGCTGGCGCTCTGGGGCGAGTTGAGGATCCTTTACGCTGATGGCAGCGTGGAGACGCTCTCCACGGACGAAAGCTGGGAGGTCGGCCTCGGTCCCAACCTGCGGACGGATCTGCAAAAGGGCGAAAGCTACGACGCCCGCGTGGAGCCCCACGGCTGGAAAAAGGCGGCCCTCTGCACCGAACACACCGAGGGCAAGCGGATCGAAAACCAGAGCGTCCCCGTGCGGGAAAAGGAGCGCTTTCCCGGGAGACCCCTGCGCGACGCCGCCGGAAACCTGGTCATCGACTTTGGGCAGAACATCGCGGGCTATGTCCACATGACCCTTCGGGGCACCAAACGCGGGCAGACCGTACACCTCAAGCATGGAGAAGGGCTGGACAAGGACGGCTGCTTCTCCACCGCCAACTGTGACGGCGGCCGTGCGGAATTTCAGGAGATCACCTACATCTGCAAAGGCGCAGAGGTGGAGGAATACACGCCGCACTTTGCCGTGTTTGGCTTCCGCTATGCCCTTGTGGAGGGCATCGAGGACGCGGACTTCGAGGCCATCGCAGTCTACTCCGACATGGGGGAGACGGGAGACTTCAAGTGCTCCAATGAACGCATCAATAAGCTGGTGGAAAACGCCCGCTGGAGCCAGAAGGGCAACTTCCTGGACGTGCCGGTGGACTGCCCCACCCGCGAGCGCAACGCCTGGACGGGCGACGCCATGATCTACTGCCGCACGGCGGCGTATTTCATGGACGTACAGCAGTTTTTCAAAAAGTGGCTGCCAGACCAGACCATCGAGCAGTACGCCTCCGGTAAAGTCGGCATCACCTTCCCCTCCACCTCCAGCGTACACAATCCGGAAGAGCTCAAAGTGGTGCAGGCGGTCAATCCCGCCATGGCCCTGGCCGGGCCCTCCGGTGAGGGCAACATCGGCGAGGACAGCGTGGGCTGGGGCGATTCCGCCGTGTGGATCCCGTACCAGATGTACCTGATGTACGGCGATAAAGAGTTCCTGGAAGAGCACTACGACACGGCGAAGAAGTGGGTGGAATTCTCCCTGCGCTGTATGAAGGAACAAAATCCGATGTATGCGGACAAGCCCTGGTATGCAAACGGTGACGGGGATCTCATCTATGACACCCGCTTCCACTACGGCGAGTGGAATGAGCCCCTGCCTCCCGACCCGGAGGTCATTGCGCTCTTTGCCAAGGGCGGCACGGCGGCGGACTATGTGACCCACATGGCCAGATACGGAAAGCCCGAGGTGGCCACAGCCTATACCAAACGGAGCTGCGACAATCTCGCGCATATGGCGCGCATCCTCGGCAAAGACGAGGACGCAGCGCACTATGCAGCGCTCTCCGAGAAAATCAAATCCGCCTATGACAAGTACCTGATCGGCCCTGACGGCACGATCCAGCCGGGGCATCAGGCGGCGTATATCCGCGCCCTGGCGCTGGATATGGTCAGCGAAGCGAAGAAACCTTTGGTGATCGCTCAGCTGAAACGTGAACTGGAAGCCGCCGACTACCACCTGAACACCGGCTTTCTATCCACCGTTTATCTGCTGCCCACCCTCTGCGACAACGGGCTGGCGGATGAAGCCTTCCGTGTCCTGGAGCAGACCACCGCTCCCGGCTGGCTGCACCCCATCACCCTGGGCGCGACGACCATGCTGGAGAACTGGAACGGCATGGATGTGTTTCGTGACAGCTTCAATCATTACTCTTTTGGCGCGGTCTGCCAGTTCCTGTTTGAATACGTGGCGGGCATCCGCCCGACCTTTGACGCGCCGGGATTCAAGGAATTTGAATTGCGGCCCGTCATCGGCGGTAGCCTGACTTGGGCGGAGGGCCGCTATAAGACCCGGTACGGCACGATCTGCTCCCGGTGGGAACGCGAGGGAAGGCGTTTTGCCTATACCTGCACCGTGCCGGAGGGAACAACGGCCCGCCTGACCCTGCCGGACGGCAGCACAAAGACGCTGCGCGCCGGAACCTATCGCTTTGAAGGAGAATACCATGGATAAGCTGCCTTATCAGTTTCACGATGAACGGCGGGAGATCCGCTTTGACCGCTTTGATCTGCCCGCGCCGTGGATCAACTATCTGTCCAACGGCAGGATGCACGCCTTCGTCTCCCAGGCGGGCGGCGGCATGGCCTGGTGGCTGTCCCCGATGATGTTCCGTCTGACGCGCTATCGCTTTTACAATATGCCCATCGACTCGCCGGGCTTCTATGTGTATCTCCGGATGGCCGATGGCACGGTCTGGTCGCCCGCGTTTCGGCCCTGTGAGACACCGGTAGACTTCCGTGAGGCCAGCCATGCGCCGGGATACTCCACCTTTACGGCAGGAAAAGACGGTCTGACCGCCACGCTGAAGCTCTTTATGGCACAGGACTATGACACGCTGGTGTGGGAGTTGAAGCTCACGAATGAGAGCGGCGCGGAAATCTCATGCGATGTCTTCACCTATGTGGAGCTCAGCCAGTTTCTGGCACGGGAGGAGAACATCCTCGGTTACTATCTCAAGTGGAACACCCGCGCCGTATTTGACGAGGACTTGCAGGCCATCACCTATGCTTACACCGCCTGGATGCATCCGCGCAAGGACGAGTCCCCGCTGGTATATTTCGGCTCGGATGTGAAGACCGACAGCTTCTGCTGTAACCGGGACGTATTCTGCGGCAATTACCGGGATGAGAGAAATCCCGTTGAAATCGAGCAAGGTCGCCTTTCCAATACCAATCTGCAGGGCGGCGAGCCCTGCGGCGCGCTGCACACCCATGTTTCTCTTGGCAAAGGCGAGGAGAAGCGGCTTCATTTCTTCCTCGGCGTGAGCGAGGGGGCCCTGTCCGACTATGACAAGGCTGTGGCAGACGCGAAAGAAACGCTGACCGCCCTCCGGAAAGACGGCGCGGCAGACCGGCAGTTTGCAAAGCTGCAGAGCTGGTGGGACGAGCATCTTGCCGTGTATCAGTGCGACATTCCCGATGCGGACGCCCGGCGGATGATCAACACCTGGAACCCGCTGCAGTGTGTCCAGACCGCCCGCTATTCCCGCTCCATCAGTTCGGACGCCTCCGGCGTGCGTGGCATCGGCTTCCGGGACACGGCCCAGGACATGCTGGCCCAGGCCTACCGCAAGCCGGAGTGGGCAACGGAGATGCTGTGGTATCTTGCCTCCCAACAGTTGGAGGACGGCCACGCCATACACACCGCCTGGCCGGAAGAAAAACGCCCGCCGCAGGACATTACCCGCTCGGACGATCATATCTGGATGGTGTATCTGGCCTATGCCATTGCCGCGGAGACCGGCGATCTGCGCTTTCTGGACAAAGAGATCCCGTTCCTTGGGACGGATTTGGTAACGCCGGTTGGCTCCGCCACACTGTGGGAGCATCTGCTGCGGGGCGTGTACTTCACGGAAAAGCACCTGGGTAAACACGGCCTGCCGCTGATCCTCTTTTCCGATTGGAACGATCATCTCGGCCCCTTTGGACGCAAAGGGAAGGGCGAGAGTATCATGGTCTCCCAGCAGCATATTCTCGCTTTGCGTCAGCTTGCAGAGCTGGCCGAGGCACGCGGAGAGAGCGCGGATCAATTCCGCACGCTCATTGAAAAGCAGGAAAAGGCGCTGGAGGCATACGCTTGGGATGGCGCATGGTTCCTGCGGGGTCTGGACGACGAGGCAAAGCCCATCGGCACCCACACCCAGGAGCACGCCCGGATCTGGCTCAACGCTCAAAGCTGGATGGTGATCGCGGACGCTTGCCGGGAGCATCAGATCGAGGCCATGGACAGCGCCGCCCGGGAGTTGGACACCGGCATGGGCCTGCTGCTCAACACCCCCGGCTATCCTGGCTGGCCCAGCAAGGAGGCAGCCATGGTCAACGGTCTGCCCGCCGGGTATTCCGAGAACGGCGGTGTGTTCTGCCAGGCCAACTGCTGGGCCATCATGGCCGAAGCCCTGCTGGGGCGCGGCGATCGGGCCTGGAAATACTACAAGCAGATCATGCCGAATGAGGTCATCAAAAAGGTCGGCGTGGAACGCTATCACGCGGAAGCCTACGCCTACTGCTCCACCATGCTGGGCAAGGACAACGAGAAGTTCGGCTGGGGCTGCGTTTCCCAGGTTACCGGCACGGCGGCGTGGATGGACGTAGTGGCGACCCAGTACCTGCTGGGCATCCGCCCCACGCTGAAAGGATTGCTGATCGATCCCTCGATCCCCGCGGACTGGGACGGCTTCACCGTGGAGCGCAGCTTTCGCGGCTGCCGGCTGACAATCAAAGTGGAAAACCCCGATCACGTCCAGCATGGAGTCAAAGAAATACGTGTTGCCGGCGAAAAAATCGACTTGAAGAACGGGCCTCTGCTGACAGAATCCATTCTGAGCGGCCGGGTGAAAGCAAGCGTGCAGGTGACCATGGGAATATAATAGACAGGAAATAGCGCAGAAAGGGTTCAAAATGAAGAAAGTGTTGAAAATTGTGTTGATTCTGGCGGTGATACTCCTTGTGCTGGGCGTCGCTGCGTTCCATTACATCAAGTCCATGATGCCCAGCGGCGATGGGAACAATGATATTGTCGAGGGCTATTACAAAAACTTCAAATCTGATGCTGCACTGGAAATGAAATATTCCCAGCTTGGTAGTTTTGAAACTGCCTATACAGAGTTTGCCTCTGAAAACGCGACTATCGGAAAAGTGCGCGTCTGGTATCCGAAGGAATTGGAAGACAGCGAAAAAACCTGGCCGATGATTCTGGTGGTCAACGCCAGCGGTACGCCTGCCGCCTCCTATGAGCCGTTCTTCCCGCGGCTTGCCAGCTGGGGCTTTATCGTAGTCGGCAATGAGGACGGACAGACCGGAAACGGGGAAACAGCCTCCCTTACCCTGGATTTCATGCTGAGCATTCCTGCGGACAGCGTCCTTTCCGGTAAGATCGATTATGACAGCATGGGCATTATCGGCTATTCCCAGGGCGGCGCCGGTGCGATCTGCGCCGTGACGAACTATGAAAACGGCGCACGATACAAGGCTATGTTTACGGGGAGTGCCGCCTATCCCACACTGGCCAAAAACATGGGTTGGGAGTATGACGTGTCCAAGGTCGCGATCCCGTATTTCATGGCTGCCGGTACCGGCAAGTCTGACGATTCCGGCAATGATCCGGAAACAAGCTACGGCGGCGTCTCTCCGCTTTCCGCACTGATTGCAAACTATGACAGCATCGCGGACGACGTGCCAAAGGTCCGGGCACGAGCTGTCGGGGCCGAGCATGAGCAGATGCTGATGCGCTCGGATGGCTACATGACCGCCTGGATGCTGTATCAGCTCACCGACGACCAGGAGGCGGGCTCGGTATTCGTTGGAGAGAACGCGGAGATCCTTCACAATGCCAACTGGCAGGACGTGGAGAAGAACCGTTGAATGGAAAGAACCGCTGCCGCATAACAACTGGCTGTGCTTTTCTATCGCATATTCTGCTCCCGGCAGGCCGCCGGGGGGATGCCGGTGATTTCTGTAAAGGCCTCGGCAAAGAAGCTGCGGGAGCCGAAATGAAGCCTGTCGCAGATGCCCTGGATGCGCATATCCGTGGACAGCAGCAAGGTTTTGGCTTTTTCCACCTTGACAATCTTGATGTAATCGTTGATACTGAAACCAGTCTCCGCTCCGGGATTCAGATCGGCAGATAAACAGGAAACAGGACAGCCCCGGCTTCTGCCGGGGCTGCTGCGCCAAAAAGGGGTCAGCCATGAATCGTAAACTTCGCATCGACGCAGAAAAAGCCGCCTATACGGCCATCAACGCCGTAATGCCGGAGGGCGCGGTGCGCCGTGCGCTGCTGGGAAAACGGTTTCCGGGCCGGGTGTTTCTCATCGCAGCCGGCAAAGCCGCGCCCCGTATGGCCGCGGCTGCGCTGTCCGTTCTCCCGGTTACGGTGACAGAGGGGATCGTCATCAGCAAATACGGCCATTTTGACGGGCCCATCGCCGGGCTGCGCTGCTTTGAGGCAGGGCATCCCGTGCCGGATGAAAACAGCGTCCTGGCCGCCGAAGCCGCCTTGTCTCTGACGGAAGATCTCCGGGAGGACGACACGGTGCTGTTTTTTCTCTCCGGCGGCGGCAGCGCCCTCTTTGAAAAGCCCCTGATTCCTCTCCGTGAGTTGCAGGACGTTACCCGCCAGCTCCTGGCCTGCGGGGCAGACATCGTGGAGATCAACACCATCCGGAAGCGACTCTCGGCGGTGAAAGGCGGCAAGTTTGCCGCCCATTGCGCCCCCGCCCGGGTGGAGGCCGTGATCCTGTCGGACATTTTGGGCGATCCGCTGGATATGATCGCCTCCGGCCCCGTCAGCCCCGACAGCGCCACCTGCGACGACGCCCTGGCGATTGCGGAGAAGTACGGCCTGCAGCTCAGCCCGGCGGCGGAAGCCTGCCTCCGCATCGAGACCCCCAAAGCGCTGGGGAACGTCCGCGCCCAGGTGGTGGGCAGCGTGGGGGAGCTGTGTCATGCTGCGGGGGAGGCCTGCCAGCGCCTGGGTTACGAACCCGTATTTCTCACTGACCGGCTGGCTTGCGAGGCCCGGGAGGCGGGACGCTTCTTAAGCGCCGTCCTCCGCACCCATGCCAAAGAGGGAAAGAAACTGGCCTTCCTGGCCGGCGGCGAGACGGTGGTGCATCTCACGGGTCATGGTCTCGGCGGCCGGAACCAGGAACTGGCCCTCTCCGCCGCGGAAGGGCTCCGGGGGCTTTCTAACGCCTGCGTCATCAGCGTGGGGTCCGACGGGACGGACGGCCCCACAGACGCGGCGGGCGGCTATGTGGACGGCGACACCCTTGACGAGCTGAAGGAAAAAGGGATTTCACTGCATGACGCGCTGCACAACAACGACGCCTACCACGCCCTTCAGGCGGTGGACGGCCTCATCGTCACCGGCCCCACGGGCACCAACGTAAACGACCTGTACCTGGGCCTCATCGACGCGGAATAGGAGGAATAGACATGCGAACAGTCATCCAACCTCAACGATGACTGGACGGCGTATTCCGGCGCCCTTGTGCTCTCCGCCGGAGAAGCGCCTGCGGCTTGCACGGCGGCGTAGGCTGTGCTACAATGAGCGGAAAACGGACACAGGATGGGTGGCTTGCTATGAAAACACTGATTACCAATGGAAAAATCTATGACGGCAGCGGGAGTGAGCCCTTTATGGGCCAGATCCTGCTCTCCGGCGACCGGATCGAGAGTGTGGCGCCCACCATTGACACCCCGGCGGATCGGGTCATCGACCTACAGGGCAGATCTGTGGCCCCCGGCTTTATCGACGGCCACTCCCACAATGACTGGTTCGCCATCAAAAAGGATCCGCTGCCCTACTTTGAGCCTTTTATCCGCCAGGGCATCGCCACCTTTGTGGCGGGCAACTGCGGGCTGTCTGCCATCGGCTTTGAGGAGGGCTGTACCACCACCCACAAGCTGGGCGGCGGCCTCTTTGGCTTCCGGGACACCACAGGCGAATACGGCACGCTGGAGGACTTCTTTGCCGCCGTGGACGGGAACATGCCCTGCAACATGGCGGAGCTGGCGGGCCACTGCTCGGCCCGGGCCGCCGTGGGCGGCAACGAGAACCGGAAGCTGACAGCGGAGGAGGAGACGGCCATGCTGGCCATCCTGGAGAAGGCGCTGCAGCAGGGGGCGGCGGGCCTGTCCCTGGGCATGATGTACGAGCCGGGGCTGTACGCCGACGTGGAGGAGCTGAAAAAGGTGGCGGCGCTGTGCGTCAAGTACAACAGGCCCCTTACCGTCCACCCCCGGGCCGAGTCCAGGGTCTCTATGGCCTATCCTCAGCTGTTGGGTCGATCCCATCTGCTGCGGGCCTTTGACGAGCTGGTGGAGATCGCCGGGGGCACGCCGCTGAAGCTGCACTATTCCCACGCCATCTTCGTGGGCCGCAGTTCCTTTAAGGATAAGGACGAGCTTTTACGGCAGATGGAGGCGCTGCGCCAGAGCGGCTGCGACGTGATGTTCGACATCTACAACGAGTGCCTGGGCGTGTCGGTGATCACGGTGATCCTTCCCGGCTGGTACCAGGGCATGAGCGCGGAGGAACGGAAAAAGCCCCTCAACCGCCTGAAGCTGGCGGCGATGGTGAAGGCCAGCAGTCTGCTGCTGGGCTTTGGCTTCAAGGACATCGTGGTGGCCTACATCGGCCCCGGCTATGAGGGTTACGAGGGCAAGTCCGTCCATCAGATCGCCCGGGAGGAGGGGCTCAGCGACCTCCAGGCCTACCTGAAGCTGTGTGAGCGCAGCAACTTCCAGGGCCGGGTCAACATGGGACCCTATTCCACGCCGGAGATCATCTCTGCGTTTGAGCGCAACGAGTATTGCCTCTATATGACCGACGCCTGGGTGGAGCCCCACGGTGTGCAGAACCCGGCCGTCTACGACTGCTATCCCAAATTCCTGCGGGATTCTCTGCGGGGTACGGGCGACACCATGCCCAACACCGTCCGCCGCATGACTGGCGCCATCGCCGACCGCTTTATGCTGCCGGAACGGGGCTACCTGCGGGAGGGGTATTTCGCGGATCTCACGGTGTTTGACGAGGAGACCCTGCGTAACGCCGTGCCGGATCGAGAACAGTCCTTCGGCATCGAAAAGGTGTTTATCAACGGTCGGCTGGTGCTGGACGGGGACAGGCTGGATCAGGAGGCGCTGCAAGGCGCGGGCCGGGCCATCCGGGTGCGGTAAAAAGCCCGCCGCCGAAGCCCTTTGCGAAAAAACGTTCGGCGGAGGCGGTTTAAGGTTGGTTTAAGGTAACGGAGGTATTCTGCCGCCATACAAGGAAAGGGAGGAATACCTTATGAAATATTTGAAAAAAGCATTTTGCATTCTGCTGGCGCTGGCGATGATCGGCAGCCTCTGCGCCTGCGGAAGCACCACTGTCGATACTGGCGACACCGCTGCGGCGGAGGCGAGGCCCCAGGGTGGGCCCGGCGGCCAAATGCCCGGCGGCGCTCCCGGCTCCGGCAGCAGCGCGGACGTGGACTATGCCGGCGCGGTGGAGATCGTCTCTGCCGACAGCCAGATCGGCCAGACCTATGCCAGCACCACTGCTGACGAAAGTGCCCTGCTCATCAGCACCTCCGACGCGGTGACCATCACCAATCCCACAGTCACCAAGTCCGGCGACTCTGACGGCGGTGACAACTGCAATTTCTACGGCCTGAACGCGGCGGTGCTGGTGAAGGACGGCGCCACGGCCACCATTACCGGCGGAACCGTCACCTCCGATGCCGAGGGCGCCAACGGCGTATTCTGCTACGGTGGCAACGGCGGGCAGAACGGCGCCTCCGGCGACGGCACCACTCTGTATATCTACGACACCGCCATCACCACCACCGGCAACGGCTCCGGCGGCATCATGACTACCGGCGGCGGTGTGACCTATGCCTATGATCTGACGGTGGAGACCTCCGGCCGGTCCTCTGCGGCCATCCGCACCGACCGGGGCGGCGGAACCGTGGTGGTGGACGGCGGCAGCTATACCAGCAACGGCCTGGGCTCCCCCGCCATTTATTCCACGGCGGACATCACGGTGTCCAACGCCACGCTGCTCTCCACGCTCTCCGAGGGCGTGTGCATTGAGGGCCTGAACGCCATCACGCTGACGGACTGCGATCTGACGGCCAACAATACCAAGTGCAACGGCAACGCCACCTTCCTGGACACCATCATGATCTACCAGTCCATGTCCGGCGACGCCTCCAGCGGTACCAGCAGCTTCACCATGACCGGCGGCAGCCTCACCAGTAAAAACGGCCACGTCTTCCACGTGACCAACACCAGCGCCGTCATCACCCTGGAAGGCGTGGAGATTGTCAACGAGGACGGGGACAATATCCTCCTCTCCGTCTGCGCGGACGGCTGGAGCGGCGGCAGCAACGTAGCCACCCTCAAGGCCATTGCCCAGAAGCTGGCGGGCGCCATCAAGGTGGGCAGCGATTCTGCTCTGACCCTGATGCTGACCGATGGCTCCTCCTTCGAGGGCAGTATCGACGGCAGCATCGTGAATGCCTCCGGCACCACCGTCTCCACCGAGGTCGGCACCGTTTCCGTGACGCTGGACGACACCAGCACCTGGACGTTGACCGGCGACAGCTATGTGACCGAGTTCAACGGTGATGCGGCCAACGTGATCGCCAACGGCTACACGCTGTATGTAAACGGCGTGTCGCTGACGGGGACGAAGTAAAGCGCATAAAAGGCAGAGGCTTTCACAGCCCACCCTGCCATCGACCACACCGACAGCTTGCGGCGCAAATGGGGAGAGCATGCTTGTATGCTCTCCCCATTTCAGCCTGTCAAAAAACGGCTCCGCCGTTTTTTGACAGGCGTAAGCCCCCCCGGCTCCCATGGGAGCCGGGGGGGCTTGCTCGTCTTTCCGGCGCGGCAAAAGCCGCCCTTTTTCTGCTTATTTTCTGCCTTTTTCTACCGCTTCTCCGCAAGGCTGCCGGAGAGGCGGTGGGCGATGCGCTGCTTCCCGGCTGCGTCAAGGTGACCGTGGATTTTGGCGGGCATTTTGATGCCGGATGGACGAACAAAACCCCCCTTATGCGCATCCTTCATGCCGTCTTGTGCTTCGCCCTATAAGCCGCCGGGGTACAGGCGTAGGTGGCGGAAAAAATGCGGTAAAAGCTGCTGAGGGTGGCATAACCAACGTCCTGGGAAATCTTGGCGATCGGCGTGTCTGTGCTTTTGAGCAGCAGCGCGGCGCGCTCCATGCGCAGCCTCGAGACCAGCGCTTCAAAGCTCTCGCCTGTGCAGTTTTGCACGATGCGGGTGATCTGCCGCTGGCTGTAATGGAAGCGCTGGGCCAGCTCCTTGATTTTTACATGGCTGTAATTGGCCTGGATATAGCTTAAAATGGCGGAGAACTGGTGCTTCCAATAGAAATTCTCGCTTCGCGGCAGCCTGGCGGTGCCCTCATAGCGCTGCAGGAGCAGGAGGAAGAATGTCGTCATCATGGAATTCATCAGCTGCGGCGCATAGGCCTTTTCTTCCTGACACTCGCGGGCAATCTTGAACAGCAACTCCCGGATCTCGCCGTCATCCCCGGTCTCGAAGTGCAGATAGGAATTGCTCTGTTCACCGCTGAGGGCACGACGGAAGAAGCTGGACATCAGGTTCTCCGCCGGGATCTGGTTCCAGAACACCTGATCAAACGTGCTGCGGCGGAGCATGTAATAGACCAGCACCCGGTCGTCCTCATAGCAGGGGCTGGCGTGGATCACGCCCGGCGCGATGATCAGCGCCGCACCGGGGCGGAGCGTGATGGTCTCGTTTTGGAAATAGATGGGGCAGTCGCCGGAGAAGGCGTAATACACCTCAAAATACTCATTTTTGTGCCAGTGGGCCGGCATATACCGCAGCATCCGGCCCACAGCGATGAAGCTGTCGGAGAGGATATAGCGATCCTCCTGCTGGCTCGCATAGCCCCCCGCCAGGGTCGACACCGCCCGCCTGTCCTGGGGGTCGGCCATGATGCGCCGCCCCAGGGCCTCCATCTGCACGGCGGAGAAATGGGGCAGGTCCGCCTCGGACAACTGATACGCCGGGTCACAGGCAAAGGTCTGAATCATCCAGTTAATGTAGTCCGTCAGCTCGCCGGGCTGCAATATTTTTTTGCCGATTTCCGTCCGCTGCTGAAAGCACCGCTTCAACAGCGCCTCCAAATGGGTCATGGGATACAGAAGTTCCCTGCCCTGTTCCATAGACCGCCGCCTCCTTTCAAATGTCCTGAAAAGAGAAATATCATGACGGATATAGTAAATGATTTTTTCAAAATAATCAAGTACAATAGAGTCGAAATCATAATAACCCCTGTCATAACGGCGGCAGGGGGCAAGGGAGGCGGAGAATCACCCCAAAACCAGCATGGGCTGGGTGGTTGACGGCCGCTGCCTCTACTGGACGGTGCGGCAGTACTGGGAGCGCTACCATCTGCCCGTTATGGTCACGGAAAACGGCATGGCGGCGGACGATAAGGTTTCCGCCGACGGTGCCTGCCACGACGGCGAACGCATTGCGTTCCTGGACGAATTCCTCTCCAACCTCAAGCGCGCCGCCGATGAGGGCATCCCTGTGCTGGGCTATCAGCACTGGAGCATTATGGATAACTTTGAATGGAACGAGGGCTATACGCCCCGCTTCGGCCTGATCCACATAGACTATGAAACCCAGAAGCGCACCCTCAAGGACAGCGCGCAGCACTACGCGGAGATCATCCGCACCAACGGAGAGCAACTATAACATTAAAATATAAGGAGAGCGAAGCATGGCAAGAGAGTACTTAAAGGGCAGCATGTTTGACCGCCCGCAATGGCAGACCCACGTCAAAACCAACCGCATCACCACCAAAGAGCGCGTCCTGGGCCACATGATTGGCCCCGGCATGGTGTATTTCTTCTACTCCACCTTCACCGGGCTACGGGAGCTGTTCTACATGGACATCCTCCGCATCAACGAGGTGTTCGGCAGCGCCTACACCTATCTGGTGATGACCACCGTCACCACCATCATCGGTATGCTCACCGGCTTCTACTTCAACCATGTAACGGAGAAGACCGTCTGCAAGGCCGGGCGCTTCCGCCCCTATGTGCTGATGGGCACCTGGGTGATGGCCATCGCGGGCTTCTTCGTGTTCTGGTCTCCCTTTACCCCGGGTAGCGCGGCGCAACTGGTGTGGCTGTATGTGTTCAACATCCTGTTCACCGCCGTCGGTCTTCCCCTGTGGAACATGAGATCGAACGTGCTCTCCACCATCAGCCGCAACGTGCTGGAGCGCAACAACGTCACCACCATCCGCTCCGCCGTGACGGTAATGATTGCGGGCCTGATCGGTGCTCTCGGCATCATCGGCTTTTTGTACCCCAATGTGCTGCAGAAGGACCTCTCCGGCAGAAGCTGGTTCATCACCATGGGCGTCTGCGCCGTCATCGCCATCGCCTTCTCCTTTGTGGAGTACTTCTGGACCCGCGAGCGCGTCACCGAGGACAACCAGAAGGTGCTGGCTGACAAGACCGGCGACAGTGCCATCACCGTGCCCTTCCGTCAGCAGTTCAGGAACGTCATCACCAACAAATACTATCTGCTGGCCATCGTGGTGTTCATCGGCGTCACCTTCTACGATAACCTCCAGGGCGGCAACGCCCGGGTGAACATGATCACCTACATCCTAGGCGGCAACGCGGAGAACAACTTCCAGTTCACCTATCTCCTGGCCTCCATGCAGCCCATGGCCATCGGCGCGGTGGTGGTGCCCATCCTGGCGGGCAAGTTCTCCGCCCGGCGCATCATGCAGATCTCCTCGGTCATCACCCTGGCGGGCATCGCCATCGCCATGATCAACCCCTACAGCTTCCTGGTGGCAGTGGCGGGCGGCTTTGTGTTCGCCTGCGGTATCTTCGCCATCACCAACATGAACGCCATCTTCGGCCAGCAGGCCAACGACGACATCGAGTACCGCTACGGCTACCGCCCGGAGGGTACGCTGGCCAACAGCGTGATCTACACCATCATCACCGCCGTGATGACCCCGCTGAACGCCGTGTATGAAACGGGCCTTTCCCTCAACGGCTATGTGGCCGGTGCCGCCGCGCAGAACGCCGCCGTCAACCGCTGGATCCTCTTTGCCTACTACGGGGCCTACGCCATCCTGGCCATCATCATCTTTGTGGTGTGCATCTTCTTTGACATGGAGAAGCGTCTGCCCCAGATCCACGCCGAGCTGCGCGAGCGCGCCAAAAAGGCCGCCGAGGATCGCGGCGAGGTTTATATCGCCCCCGAGGAGCAGGACCGCCTGGAGATGGAGGCCGCCGCCAAGGAGATGGAGGCTGCCCGGATCGCCGATCTGAAGGAAAAGTGCGAGAAGAAGGGACTGGACTTCGAGGCGGAAAACCAAAAGTATCTGGACAAAGTCGCCGCCAAGCAGGCCAAAGCCCAGGCCAAGGCCGCCAGACGGAAGAAGTAAAGAATATACAGGGCGGCGGAAAAGTCCGCCGCCCTGCTTGGGAGTTGAGTGGATGAATACACCGATCATAATCGCGGCGGGTGCCGCCGGACTTGCCGCCCTTACCGCGCTGAACGTCCATCTGGTCAAAGGCATGCTGTTCCCCAAGCCTGTTGCCATGGGATCAGAGAAGTTTGACGTAAAGGTAAAGCGGTTCGATATCCCCTCCGACGGCCATTGCCTCTATGGGCAACTGATGCTGCCGAAGGATGGCAGGGAAAAGCGCCCCACGATCATCTGCAGCCACGGCTTCAACGGCAGCTATCACTATTTCCGGGACGGTGTTGGCATGTGCCTGGCCATGTCCGGCTATGCCGTGTACTGTTTTGACTATTACGCGGGCAGTGTCCACAGCCGGAGCGGCGGCGACACCCGGGAAATGAGCGTCTTTTCGGAGCGGGAGCAGCTCCACGACGTCATCGAGTTCATCAAGAAGCAGCCCTTCTGCGACACGGACAATCTGTTTCTCTGGGGCGAAAGCCAGGGCGGCTTTGTCACCGCCATCACGGCGGCGCAGCACACGGACGACGTGCGGGCAATGGCGCTGTTCTATCCCGCCTTCTGCCTGGAGGATGATTTCTTCAAGCAGTATGCCACGCTGACGGACATGCCCAAGAGCGTGCGGTGGATGGGCGTCCCCATCAGCCGAAAGTATTACGAAGGCCTGCTGGACTTTGACGCCTATGCCGAGGCGGGGAAGTATAAACAGCCCGTTCTTATCGTTCACGGCGACGCGGACAAGACCGTGGATCTCTCCTATGGCAGACGGGCGCAGGCGGCCTATGAGAACGCCCGGCTGGAAATCCTCCCAGGTGAGGATCACGGCTTCGCCCCCAAGGGAAAGCTGAAGGCTGCCAAGCTGGTCTATGATTTCTTTGAGGAAATGAGAGGATAAGATGAAAGCCATCCGACAGCAAGTCAATCATCGGACAAATCCTCTGGGCATTGACGATACGCAATTCCGTTTCACCTGGCATTGCGAAGGCGGCGTAACACAGACGGCGCATCAGCTCCGGGTTTGGAACGAGACGGGCGACACCGTCTATGACAGCGGAAAGGTTCCGAGCGGCGCCATGCACGCTGCCGCGCTGCTCGCCCCGCGGAGCCGCCAGCGTTTGAACTGGGCCGTCACGCTCTGGGATGAAACCGGCGCGACGGAGGAATCCGAGAGCGCGTGGTTTGAAATGGGCCTTGCCCCGGAGGACTGGCAGGCGAAGTGGATCACCACCGGGCGAAAGGCCGGGAAGGAGCGCCTGCCCGCCGAGTATTTCAAAAAGGACTTTTTCCTGCGGGGCGAGGTAAAGCGGGCCCGGCTGTACGCCACCGCCTGTGGCGTCTATACCGCCGCCATCAACGGCCAGCGGCTCCCCGGCGTCCTGGCCCCCGGCACCACGGAATACCCCAAGCGCCTGTATTATCAGACCTATGACGTGACCGCCCTGCTGCGGCAGGAGAACACCCTGGCCTTTACGCTGCTGGACGGCTGGTACATGGGCAAGCTGGGCTTCCTGGGGCAGCACAACCGCTTCGGCAATCAGCGCAAGCTGCTGGCGCAATTGGAAGTGGAATACACGGACGGCAGCCGGGAGACGATCGGCACGGACGAGTCCTTTGCCTGCTGCGCCGACGGCCCCATCCGCTACGCCGACCTCAAGGACGGTGAGATTTACGATTCCCGCATGACGCCCAGCTACGGCGAGAAGGCCGTCGTGACGAAGCACACAGTCATGCCCACCGCCTCGGCCCTCGCGCCCATCGTGGAGCATGAGCGTTTTCCGGCGAAACTCCTGCTCACGCCCAGCGGTAAAAAGGTGCTGGACTTTGGACAGAATCTGGCGGGCTACGTCTGCTTTACCGTACAGGGCAGGCCCGGACAGGAGATCCGGCTGCAGCTTGGCGAAACGCTGGATCACGGCGAATTCTCCCGGGCAACGCTGCTGCAGGATGGCACGCCCGAGACCCGGCAGGAGATTGTGTTCACCTGCAGCGGCGAGAAGCAGCGCTTCCACCCGGAAGGCTTCTACTCCGGCTTCCGCTACGCTCTGGTGGAGGGCCTGGACGAGGTCGACCCCGCGGACTTTGCGGCGGTGGCCGTGTATTCCGAACTGGATTTTACCGGCAGCTTCACCTGCTCCAACGAAAAGCTGAATCAGTTCCACCGGAACACCCTGTGGAGCCTCAAATCCAACTTCGTGGACATCCCCACCGACTGCCCCCAGCGGGAAAAGAGCGGCTGGGACGGCGACGCACAGGTGTTTCTGCCCACCGCCTCGTATATGACCGACACGGCGGCTTTCTTCCGCAAATGGCTGCGGGATCTGCGCGACTGCCAGCGCAAGGACGGGAGAGTGGCCAACGTCTCGCCCAGCGCCCACCGGTATCAGGACCGGGAGCCCCTGAGCGGCGCCGTGGGCTGGGCCGACGCCGCCATCATCATTCCCTATACCCTCTGGAAGCTCTACGGTGACGAGAGCTTTCTCACGGAGAATCTTGACCTGATGCTGGGCTGGAAGGCCTATGTGGAGAAGGCGGCAAAGAACAAGACCATGAAGCGCCTTTCCGTGTTCCAGCCGGCCAACAGGATGTTCGGCCCCTACTACGTGCCGAAGCACCCGCTGGAACAATACGTGATCGAATGCGGCCAGCACTGGGGCGAGTGGCTGGAGCCGGACGCCGACAGCATGGGCGAGATGCGCCGGCCCAAGCCGGAGCTGACCAGCGCCTATGCCCACTACTCCATGGGGCTGCTGGCGGAAATGCTTCACGCCCTGGGCCGGGAGGACGAGGCCAAAGCCTGCGAAGAATTCTCCAACGGCGCAAAGCGGGCCTACAATGCATTTTTTGTAAAAGACGGCCATATCACCGCGCCCCGGCAGGCGCCGATGGTGCGTGCGCTGGCCCTGGGACTGCTGGACGGGGAGACCGCCAGATCCGTGGCCGCCGATCTGAACGCCGACGCGGTCAGGCGGAATTACACCGTTGGCACGGGCTTCCTCTCCACGCCCTATGTGCTGGGCGTGCTGACGAAGTACGGCTATCTCGATACGGCCTACAAAATGCTGGAGAACACCAGGGCCCCCGGCTGGCTGGCTATGGTGGAGGGCGGCGCGACTACGGTGTGGGAAAACTACGTGATGTTCGACGCGGACGGTCACCCCAAGCAGAGCTCCATGAACCACTATTCCCCCGGCGCCGTCTGCGCGTTTTTATACGACACGGTCTGCGGCATCCGCGTGGACGGCGAGGGCCATTTTGCCATTGCCCCGCAGCCCGGCGGCACGCTGACGCAGGCATCCGCCAGCTGGGTCAGCCCCTACGGCGAGGTCAAGAGCTCCTGGGACAGGACGGAGAACGGGACCCGCTTTGCATTCGAGATACCCGCCAACACCACGGCGACGATCACCCTTCCCGACGGGAAGACGGAGACGGTAAACGCAGGGAGGTATCACTATGAGATATAACAGCATCCGTCCGGGCCGGGAGTGGCTGGACACCAACGGCAAGCCCATCCAGGCCCATGGCTTTTCCGTGTTCTGGAACGAGCAGGAGAAGCTGTGGTACTGGTACGGCGAGAACAAGGAATTTACCAAAAAGGGCGGCACGGTCTGGACCTGGGGCATCCGCTATTACACCTCCGGGGATCTTTACAACTGGGACGACCGGGGGCTGCTGATCCCACCCGGCGAGGACCTGAATGAGCCGCTGCACCCCACCTACTGCATCGACCGGCCCCACATCATCTTCTGTGAGAAAACGGGCAAGTACGTCTGCTGGATCAAGGTGATGGCCTCGGAGGTCGCCCAGTTCATGATCGTCATGCAGTCAGACCGCTTCGAGGGGCCATACGAGTACGTCCATAGGTTCTACAACCCCCTCAAAATGTACTGCGGCGATTTCTGCCTCCACGTGGACGAGGAGACGAAGAAGGCCTATATCTGGTTTGAGCGGCCCCACTTTCAGATGATCTGTGCCACCCTTTCCGACACTTATACCGAAGTGACCGAGGAATACAGCGTCCACTATGACGGCCTGCTGCCGCCCTATACCCGGGAGGCGCCCACCTTCTTTGAGCGCAACGGGAAAAAGTATCTCTTTACCTCCGGCACCTCCGGGTATTACCCCAACAAGTCCGACGTCTGCGTGTTCGACGACTACCACGGGGAATACCGCAGCCTGGGCGATCCCAACATCGGCGATAAGAGCGAGACCAGTTTTTCCAGCCAGATCACCAGTGTCATTCGCCTGCCGGGCACGGACAGGTATATCGCCTGCGCCGACCGCTGGATGCCCCAGTGGTATATAAAGCCCCTGGCGAAATCGATTCAGTCCGGCATGGCGCGGCACTTCAAGGACTACAAGCCCGACACCCGGCCCAAGGAGATCACCTCCGTCCCCGGCGAGCTGCAGAAGCACAATGAAAACACCTGCTGCTCCCGCTATGTGTGGCTGCCCATCGACTGGGAGGGCGACAAGCCCGTCATCCGCTGGCAAAAGGAATGGCGCTGGGAAAATGACGGAAAGAATAGGTAATGACTGAATCCGCCTGAAGGCCTGAGGAGAAAGCGGGCCCGAGGCTGTACCCGCTCTTCCGGCATATTCGGCCCGCTCCCATTTACAGCACACCGCCTCCAAGCCGCGTCGGCTCGGAGGCGGTGCTTTTCTCTTGGACGATTCCTCTCCGCTTGAAGAAGGACAGCTCTGCCATGACCGGGCTGCGGTTTCCGGGCGGACGCCCGCATAAGATCAGATCAAACGAATCTCCATCTCGCTTTCGTCGAAGAGGGCGCTTTTCACGGTCAAGCGGGCCTGCCCTTTGCAGAGAAGAAGACGGTGGCCGCCCGGCCCCGGTTGAGGTCTTTCCGCTTCACTGCATCTGCGCCTTATTTGGCATACGTCCCCAGATAAGCCAGGCTGGGCTTGGGGCTGCGGGGGCTCCCCAACGCCGCAGTGATTTGCGTAGGCTCCGACGGCACTGACGGCCCCACCGACGCGGCGGGCGGTTATGCCGACGGTGACACCTTTGACGCACTCGAAGGCAAAGGCATCTCCCTCCACGAGACGCTTCAGAACAACGACGCCTACCACGCCCTTCAGGCGGTGGACGGCCTCATCGTCACCGGCCCCACGGGCACCAACGTAAACGACCTGTACCTGGGCCTCATCGACGGGGAATAGAAAAACCGAACAACCCCACCCCCGGCACAGACGAAGCCGTTCGTCTGCGCCGGGGGTGGTTTCTTTTCCCATCGCCATGGCCCTTGTGGATTATCACAAAAACAGGGGGCATGAAATTGGCGATTTTATTCAAATTTTTATGCAAAAATTATTGCATAATCTTACATGGATATGTATAATTAAGTCATTAAACCGATAAAGTGGCGTGTACGCTCCGCGGCAATGGCATGGCGGCAGCGCCGCCCTTTTGCGTGTCTCCCGGGGAGACGCGGCTCACCCCTTGGAAGGAGATGGAAGCGTGACCAAATACATTATAAAACGTATTCTTCTGGCGGCTGTGACAGTCCTTGTCATCTGCGCCATTACCTTTTTCCTGATGCACGCCGTACCCGGCGGGCCCTTCAACCGGGAAAAGGCCCTCAGCGAGGCCACCATCGCCGCGCTGAACGCACGATACAACCTGGACAAGCCCGTGGGAGAGCAGTTCCTGCTGTACATGCAGAATCTGCTCCACGGCGACTTCGGCGTTTCGCTGAAAAACGGCCGTGAGATCAAGGACATCATCGGCGAGTCCTTCCCCATCTCCGCCCGGCTGGGCGTGGCGGCCATGATTGTGGCGCTGGTGTGCGGCACCATCTTCGGCTCCACCGCCGCGCTGATGCGCAACAAGCTGCCCGACCGGCTCATCGTGTTCTTCTCCACCCTGTTCACCGCCGTGCCCAGCTTCATCCTGGCCACGCTTTTGCTGCTGGTGTTCTGCATCAAGCTGCAGTGGGTGCCGGTGTGGAGCGCCAACAGCAACAACTATCTGCTGCCGGTCATCGCCCTGTCCGCCTACCCCATGGCCTACATCACCCGCCTTTCTAAGACCAGTATGCTGGACGCCCTGAGCCAGGACTACATCCGCACCGCCCGGGCCAAGGGCGTCAGCAAGCTGAAAATCATCTTCAAGCACGCGCTGCGCAACTCCCTCATTCCCGTCATCACCTACGCCGGCCCCCAGATTGCCTACATCATCACCGGCTCCATGGTCATTGAGACCATCTTCACCGTGGGGGGCCTGGGCAGCAAGTTCGTCAGCGCCATCAACAACCGGGACTACACCATGATCATGGCCACCACCATTTTCCTGGCCACGCTGATGGTCATTGCCAATCTGATCTGCGACCTGCTGTATAAGCTGGTAGACCCGCGGATCAAGTATGAGTAAAGGAGGGGATTACCATGGAGCAAACCAATACACCCAAGAAAAATCCCCTCAGCATGCAGCTGGACCTGAGCAAGTTCTCGGACGCCTCCTTTGCCCCCGCCACTGAGGAGGAGAAGCGGCAGCAGGACGTGATGAGCGAGAGCACCACCTTCTTCAAGGACGGCATGCGCAAGCTCTTCAAGAATCCCCTGGCCACCTGCAGCATGGTGCTGCTGGCCATCATCCTGGTCACCATCATCGTGGCCCCCATGATCGTCCCCTACCGCTACGAGGAGATTCTCTCGGTAAACGGCAAGCGGGACAAGGGCGCGAAAAACCTGGCCCCCTTCACCTACAGCGAGATGGAGCAGCAGTACATCGAAAACGGCGGCAAGCGCTTCCCCCACCTCTTCGGCACCGACGAGCAGTGCCGCGACTACTTCATCCGTGTCATTTACGGCACCCGCATCTCTCTGTTCATCGGCTTCTTTGCCTCCATCATCGTGCTGATCATCGGCATGCTGTACGGCAGCGTGTCCGGCTATTTCGGCGGCAGGGTGGACCTGATCATGATGCGAATCGTGGACATTATCTACTCCCTGCCCGACATGCTGATGATTATCCTCCTGTCGGTGGTGCTCAACGAGCTGCTCCACTTTGAAAGCGGCACCATTTTCGCCCGGCTGGGCACCAATATGATCAGCCTCTTCATCGTGTTCGGCCTGCTGTACTGGGTGGGCATGGCCCGCCTCATCCGCGGCCAGATCCTCTCCATCAAGGAGAACGAGTACATCCTGGCGGCCCGCTCCATCGGCGCCAAGCCCGGGCGCATCATCCGCCGGCACATCCTGCCCAACTGCCTGTCGGTGATCATCATTTCCACCGCGCTGCAAATCCCCTCCGCCATCTTTACGGAGAGCTTCCTCAGCTTCGTGGGCATCGGCGTCAAGGCGCCCATGCCCTCCCTGGGCTCCCTGGCCAACTCCGCCCGTGAGGGCCTGCAGAGCTACCCCTACAAGCTGATTTTCCCGGCCATTATCATCTGCCTCATCGTGCTGAGCCTCAACCTGCTGGGCGACGGCCTGCGGGATGCCTTTGACCCCAAGCTGAAGCGGTAAGGAGGGCGTGACATGAGCGAAAAACTGTTAAGCGTGCAGGACCTGCACACCTCCTTCTTCACCGACGCCGGCGAGGTGCAGGCGGTGAACGGCGTCAGCTTTGATCTTGACCCCGGTGAGATTTTGGGCATCGTGGGCGAGTCCGGCTCCGGCAAATCGGTGACGGCCTATTCCATCATGCAGATTCTGGCCGACACCGGCAAGATCACCGGCGGCAAAATCCTCTATAAGGGACAGGACCTCTCCACCTGGAGCGAAAGGCAGATGCAGAGCTTCCGGGGGAAGAACTGCTCCATCATCTTCCAGGACCCCATGACCAGTCTGAACCCCGTGTTCACCATCGGCAGCCAGCTGAAAGAGGCCGTGGTGCTCCACACCACCCGCCGGGGCGCCGAGGCGGACGGCCGGGTGAAGGAGCTTTTGGAGCTGGTGGGCATCAACGAGCCGGAAAAGCGGATGAAGCAGTATCCCTTCGAGCTGTCGGGCGGCATGCGCCAGCGGGTCATGATTGCCATGGCCCTGGCCTGCGAGCCGGATATCCTCATCGCCGACGAGCCCACCACCGCCCTGGACGTCACCATCCAGGCCCAGATTCTGGAGCTGATTCAGGACTTGCAGAAGAAGATGGGCATGGCGGTCATTCTCGTCACCCACGACCTGGGCGTCATCGCCGACATGTGCGACAACATCGTGGTCATGTACGGCGGGCGCATCTGCGAGCGGGGCACCGCCCGGGAGATTTTCTACCATCCCCACCATGAATACACCAAGGGGCTGCTGCGGTCCATCCCCAGCACAGGCAACATGAAGCAGAAGCTGGTGCCCATTGCCGGCACGCCCATCAATATGCTGAATCTGCCCAAGGGCTGCGCCTTCTGCCCCCGCTGCGACGCGGCCATGAAAATCTGCCTCACCCAGGTGCCCCAGGAGCTGGTCATCAACAGCGACCACAAGGCGGCCTGCTGGATGAACGTGAAGGCCGCTTATGAGGAGGTGTCTGCCAAATGAGTGAACCTCTGGTGGAAGTCAGAAATCTGAAGCAGTATTTCCCCGTCAAGACCGGCTTTGGCAAGACGGTCTATCTCAAGGCGGTGGACGACATCTCCTTCACCGTGGGCAAAGGGGAGACCCTGGGCCTGGTAGGCGAGTCCGGCTGCGGCAAGACCACCGCGGGCCGGTCCCTGCTGCGGCTGTATGAGCCCACCGGCGGCGAGGTCATCTTCGACGGCGAGCCGGTGACGGCCAAGAACATCACCCACATGCGCAAGCAGATGCAGATGGTGTTCCAGGACCCCTATTCCTCTCTGGACCCCCGCATGACGGTGGAGGACATCATCGGCGAGCCCCTGGACGTGCACCATCTGTGCGCCAACCGCAAGGAGCGGCGTGAGCGGATTCTGGAGCTGATGAGCTACGTGGGCCTCAACGCCGAGCACGCCCGCCGCTACGCCCACGAGTTCTCCGGCGGCCAGCGCCAGCGCATCGGCATCGCCCGTGCCCTGGCGGTGAATCCCAAGTTCATCGTCTGCGACGAACCCGTTTCCGCCCTGGATGTGTCCATCCAGGCCCAGGTCATCAATATGTTTGAGGAGCTGCAGGAGAAGCTGGGCGTGGCCTATCTCTTCATCGCCCACGACCTGCTGGTGGTCCACCACATCTCCCAGCGCATCGCCGTGATGTACCTGGGCAAGATCGTGGAGATCGCCGACGCCGACGAACTCAACAGCCACCCCATCCACCCCTACACCGAGTCCCTGCTGTCGGCGGTGCCCATCCCCGACCCGGAGATCACCCGTGCCCGCCAGCGCATCATCCTGGAGGGCGACGTGCCCAGCCCCCTGCACCGGCCCAGCGGCTGCCCCTTCCGCACCCGCTGCCGCTACGCCACCGAGCAGTGCGCCGCGGAGTGCCCCACCCTCACCGACCGGGGCAGCGGCCACCAGGTGGCCTGCTGGAACAAGTAGATAGTACCCCTTTGGGGTTTCTATACAATAAAAAAATGGAGGTACCAAAAGTATGAAAAAGTTTCTTGCACTGTTTCTTGCACTGGTAATGGTCCTCGCTCTGGCTGCCTGCGGCGCAGGCAACAACAGCGAGCCTGTTACCGAGCCGGTGGACGAGGAGACCCCCGACGCCGCCGAGCTGGTCAGCGAGGCGTTCATCGATCCCCTGGCCGACTGGTCTCAGTATGACGCTCTGATCGCGCAGATCAAGGCCGAGACCGACTTTGCCAAGCGCACCGAGCTGATGCACCAGGCCGAGGATATCCTCATGGCCACCAACTGCGTCATCCCCATCTACTACTACAACGACATCTACCTGATGAAGGACTATGTCAGCGGCATCTATTCCAACCCCTATGCCACCAAGTTCTTCATGTACAGCACCCTGTCCAACGGCTCCGACACCCTGCGCCTGAACCTGGCCAGCGAGCCCGATTATCTGGACCCCGCGCTGAACAGCTCCGTGGACGGCGCCTGCCTGGCTGCCAACTCCTTCTCCGGCCTGTACACCTATGACGCCGAGGGCAAGACCACGCCCGCCTGCGCCACCGGCTACACCGTCAGCGACGACGGCCTGACCTACACCGTCACCCTGAAGGATGGCCTGAAGTGGTCCGACGGCAGCGACCTGACCGCCGCCGACTTCGTGTACTCCTGGAAGCGCGCCGCCTCCGATGAGACTGCCGCCGACTACGCCTACATGTTCGACAACATCAAGGGCTTCCCCAATGACCTGGCCGTTTCCGCTCCCGACGCCACTACCTTCGTCTTCGAGCTGAACGCCCCCTGCGCCTATATGGAAGACCTGATGGCCTTCCCCACCTTCTTCCCCGTGAAGCAGGCTGCCGTTGAGTCCTATGCCGATTGGCAGACCAGCCCCGGCGGCTGGTGCCAGGAGGCCGGCTTCGTGTCCAACGGTGCCTACGTCTGCACCGGCTGGAACCACGACACTTCCATGACCTATGAGAAGAACCCCTACTGGTATGATGCCGACAAGGTCACCGTGGAGAAGCTGGAGTACATGCTCTCCGCTGACGACACCGCCATCTACGCCGCCTACAACGCCGGCGACCTGGACTTCGCCGACTCCGTTCCCACCGATGAGGTGGCCTCCCTGCTGAATAACCCCGAGTTCCACATCGTGGACGAGCTGGGCACCTACTACGTGGCCTTTAACGCCAAGAGCGCCATCTTCGAGGGCAAGACCCCCGAGCAGGCCGCTGCCATGCGTACCGCCTTCACCATCCTGATTGACCGTGACTACATCTGCGAGAACATCGGCCAGACCGGTCAGGTGGCGGCCAACGCCTTCATTCCTCTGGGCATGGCCGACGGTAACGGCGGCATCTTCAAGTCCGACGCCACCGCCCAGGGCTACTTCGATCCCTACGCCATCAACAATGACTACGACGCCACCGTGGCCAAGGCCATCACCCTGCTGAAGTCCGCCGGCTACAAGTTCGGCGAGGACGGCAAGCTGTCCGCCGAGACCCCCATCCAGCTGGAGTACCTGACCAACACCACCTCCGGCCACATCGCCATCGCTGAGTCCATCCAGCAGGATCTGGCCGCCGTGGGCATCGAGCTGAGCATCCAGCAGCAGGATTGGAACGTGTTCCTGGAGGAGCGCAAGGCCGGTAACTTCGACTTCGCCCGCGAGGGTTGGATCGCCGACTTCAACGACCCCATCAACATGCTGGAGATGTGGACCACCGTGTCCGGCAACAACGACTGCCAGTTCGGTCGGTAAGCATCCATACGGCGCGCTGCGGCAGGCTGTAAAAAGCGGCTGAGCGCCCGGACATAACGTAACGCGCTCCCCCCATAGTGAAAGGAAACTGCCGCTATGGGGGGAGCGCTGTCATAAAAGGAGGGAGAGCCTATGAAGCACTGCGGAACGCAGACCCTGGAAACACAGCGCCTGGTGCTCCGGCGGTTTACACCGGAGGACGCGGAGGCCATGTACCGCAACTGGGCCTCCGACCCGGAGGTGACGGAGTACCTCACCTGGCCGCCCCATGAAAGCCCGTCGGCCACCCGGGCCCTGTTGGAGGACTGGGCGGCGTCCTACGCCCGCCAAGACTACTACCAGTGGGCCATCGTGCTGCAAGGAAACGGCGACGAGCCCATCGGCAGCATCTCCGCCGTAAAGGTGGACGACGACCTTGACGCGGTGGAAATCGGCTACTGCATCGGCAAACCCTGGTGGCACCGGGGGCTGACGTCGGAGGCCTTGCAGGCCGTGATGGATTTCTTCTTCGACACCGTAGAGGCCAACCGCGTGGCGGCCTGCCACGACCAGCGCAACCCCCGCTCCGGCATGGTGATGCAAAAGTGCGGCATGCGCTATGAGGGCACCTTGCGCAGCGCGGTGCGGAGCAACCAGGGCGTAGGCGACGCCTGCTGCTACGCCCTCCTCCGCGCCGACCGTTAGCCCACCCGACACGAAAAAAACACCCGGCCTCCCGCCGGGTGTTTTTTGCCATAATCGTGCGTTTCCTCTCGCCGCGTCGCTTACGCATGCCCCGGCGCGGCCGTTGCCCTGCCGGTAAAAGCCTTTACGCCCCCGCGCCCCGCCGGAGTGTACTTCCCGGTCTGTATCAGCCACTGAATCTCGTCGTGCATGGTCTCGGCGTAACTCCGGGTGTGATACCCCAACTCGCGCTCTGCCTTGGAGGAGTCAAAAACGTTGTTTCTCGCCAGATTGTAGATGGAGAAGGTGGTCATCAAAGGCTTTTCCCCGGTGCGGACGGCCCTCTTTTCCATCATTTTCGCCATGGCGTTGGCCAGGGGGATGGGCAGGAAGAGCCGCATGGGCCTGATGCCCGCTTCCCGCGCCAGAATGGCGGCGAACTCCCGGAAGGTGACTTCTTCGTTGCCGAAGATGTAGCATTCCCCGCAGCGGCCCCTGTCCGCGGCCCGGATAATCCCGTCGGCCAGATCCCGGGCGTCGCACAGGTTGAAGGAGCCGTCGATTCCCATGGGCATCTCCCCGTTGAGAATCCGCAGCACGGTGCCGGTGGTCTCGCCCACCGCGTTGTCCCCGGGGCCCATGATGCCGCTGGGATGCACCACGCAGGCGTTGAGCCCCCGCTCACGGACGGCGTCCAGCACCGCCTGGGTGGCCAGGGCCTTGCTGCGGCTGTAGCAGCCCAGCACCGCGTCGGGATCAAAGGCATCCACTTCCCGTATCTTCTCCCCCTTGGGCCGCTCGGGAATGGCCCCGGTAGAGCTGACGTATACCAGCTTTTTGCACTCGGGGTGACTCAGGCACATCTCGATGATGTTTTTGGCGCCGCCCACGTTCACGTCCATGACCTTCTGGTTGTAGCCAGGGTCCATGGACACGATGCTGGCAATGTGCAGGCAGATGGTCTCGGTGCCCTCCGGCACGGTGAAAAACGCCCGGAGGGAAGCCCTGTCGCACACGTCCCCCTCCACAATCTCACACTCCCGGGGGACGTACTTTACAGCCGGATCCCCCTTGAGAACGAAGGCCCGGACGCGGTCGCCCCGGTCCAGGAGCTGTCGGCAGACGATGCCGCCCATGAAGCCCGCGGCGCTGGTGACAAGATACAGCGTTTTGTTATTGTTGTTTTTCATTGTTATTTCCACCTCAATGATTGATTATAGTATTCTTCGCGTTCCCCTTGGAACGATTGCATCATACCCGGTGGATGTTTGCGTGTTTTTCACGAATTGTTTGGGAATTGTTAAAATAAAAAAGTCCCGAATTTCTTCGAGACTTTTTGCTCTATTTCCGGCTCAATTCCCCGGCCAGACGAAGAATCTCGGGGGCAATTTCCCGTTTTCGCTTTTCCACCAGTTTGCGGTACAGCCAGGGAGCAACCGGCATTCCGATTACGCCGACCACGCACAGCAGCGCCCCCGGCGCCCACAGGCTCCACACCAGGAAACAGCACATCCCCGCGCCAAAAACCAGTGCGCTGAGAATGCCCAGAGCCATGGAGGCAATCAAGGCTCTCGTTCCCACACTTGCGTCCAGCTTCCGAAGCTGTGCCAGCTTATCCTCCCGCTCCTCCGGGGGCAGATACTTCCTGCGAATCGCCTCAATCTCGCTCTGGACTTCGGCGGAATAGGTGTATTCAAAATGGCTGCTCATAGCTGCTTCCCCCTATCGTTTCATCCTCACCGTGAAGGTCGAGCCCTTGCCAGGCTCGCTCTTTACGCCAATCTCGCCGCCGATGATGTCCACCACCCGCTTGACCAGCGCCAGACCCAGACCGTTGCCCTGGGTGGCGTGGGAGGTGTCGCCCTGATAGAATTTTTCAAAGATATGGGCCCCCACCTCGGGGCGGATGCCGCAGCCGGTGTCCGAGACCTCCACCACCGCGTGACCTGCGTCGGCGTACAGCTTCAGGCCCACCGTGCCGCCGCTTTCCGTGAACTTAATGGCGTTGGAAAACAGGTTGTTCCAGACAAGTGAGAGAAGCTCCGGGTCGCTCTCCACGGTAACGCCGTCTTCAATCTCCGTTTCAATCTCCAGGTTCTTCGCTTCCCAGGCGTTTTCAAACGTAAGCAGACATCCGCAAAGCTGCTCCCCCAGATCGAAGCGCTCCTTTTTCGGATAAATCTGCTGGTTTTCCAGCTTGTTGAGCTTGAGAATGTTGGTGATGAGGCTGGCCAGCCGCGCCGCGGCGTTGGTCACCGTGCGGGCATAGTCTTTGCGGTCTTCCTCGGGCAGGTCCGGCTGCTGCAGCAGGGCGCCGTAGTTCTGAATCACGGCCAGCGGGGTCTTCAGCTCGTGGGAGACGTTGGCGATAAAGTCCGTGCGCAGGGTCTCCATGCCGGAGAGCTCCTCCACCATACGGTTGAAGTAGTCGATGATGGCGTTGAAGAGCGCGTCCACGCCCCGCACCGGCTCAATCCGGGCGGAGAGGTCGCCGTCCATAACCTTCCGCGCGCCCTCGATGATTTTCTTCACCGGGCGTTCCACCGTGACCTTTCGCCGCAGCGTGTCCACCGCCGCGCAGATGAGGCTGAGGAAGAACACGTTGCCGAAGGTGACAATGGCCGCCATGCGGATGTTGGCGTCGCCAAGGCTGATCTCCGTGGAGTTCTTCAGATAAGTCATAAACAGAATCATGGAGCTGGTCAGCACGAAGGCAATCAGCAGGAAGAAAATGCAGAACAACTGCAAAAAGGCCACTCTCTTCCGGTTCTTTTCCGCTTTCATTTGACCACCGCCTTGTAGCCCAGACCGTGGACGGTGACAATCTCGAAGTCGTCGCAACCGGCAAATTTCTGGCGGAGCTTCGTCATGTACACGTCCACCGTGCGGGGGCCGGAGCCGGTCTCCCCGTCCCAGAACTCGTCCATCAGTTGACTGCGGGTGAATGCCTTTTTGGGATAGCTCAGCAGCTTGTACAGCAGATTGAACTCCCGCACGGTCAGCGGAACCTCCTCGCCCTTCAGCACGGCGCTTCTCTCGTCCGCGTCCAGCACCAGGGCGCCCACCGCCAGCTTGTGGCTGGCAGCGATGCCCGCCCGCCGCAGCAGGGCCTCCACGCGGAGCAGCAGCTCCTCCAGGTCGATGGGCTTGACCATGTAATCGTCAATCCCCACGCGAAAGCCCCGCTGCTTGGCGGCGAAGTCGTCCCGGGCGGTCATAAAGAGGATGGGGATGCTCTTGTCCGTGTCCCGGATGGCGCTGGCAAAGGCGAAGCCGTCGATCTCCGGCATCATAATGTCCGAGATAATGAGGTCAAACACCGTGCCGCCGTACAGGGCGTCGTAGGCATCATTAGCGCCGAGGCAGCCCAGGGCGTCGTAACCGTTCCGGTTCAAAAAGGAGCAGACGGCGCGGTTGAGTTCCCGGTCGTCCTCCACAACCAACAGCTTGAACATAGCGTGACCTCCAACAGGTGTTTTCAAGGGCCAATATAACATGCCAATATTAAAGTATTGTTAACGCCAGGGGGTGTTTTTCCCAAAAACGCAAAAAAGCAGCGGCAGCGCTAAAGGGCGCGCCGCCGCCCTTGACAAAAGGCGGCCCATCCGTTACCATTAACAAAGCATTTTGAGCCCGGCCTCACCGGGCGGATTATCGAGAAAGGCGGAATGAACCCATGAAAAAGGATTTAGGCATTTTGGAGGCGGTCTACCCCATGCCCGTGCTGATGGTGGCGGCCTACGACGAGCACGACAAGGTGAACGTGATGAACGTGGCCTGGGGCCAGATCTGCGACGAGGGCAAGATCATCCTCTTCATCGGCGAGGGCAAGCGGACGTGGCTGAACATCAAGGCCAGCCGCGCCTTTACGGTGGCCCTGGCGGACGAGGCCCACATGGACGTGGCGGACTTCTTCGGCATCGCCTCCGGCAATAAAATCGACGATAAATTCGAGCGCACCGGCTACCACGCCGTGTGCAGCGACAAGGTGCACGCCCCCATCATCGAGGAGTTCCCTGTGGTGATGGAGTGCCAGCTGCTGGAAATGCTGGACACGGAGCACGTGTCCGGCGTGGTGGGCAAAATCGTCAACGTAAAGGCGGAGGAATCTGTGCTGAACGAAAAGGGCAAGGTGGACCCCGCCCGGCTCCACGCTCTCATGTTCGACCAGTTCACCCACGGCTACTACGCCACCGGCGACCGTGTAGGCCAGGCCTGGAACGCCGGCGCCGGACTGATGAAGAAATAAGCTCGCACCATATTAAACCCGCGTCTCTCTCCAATGAACGGCACCCCATTTGTCAGACAGTATGGCATACTGCTGACAGGTGGGGTGCCGTTCATAGCTGTCTCAGCCGTGCTTTTCCCGGTATTCGTTGGGGGTGACCCCCGCGTATTTTTTGAACACCCTTGTGAAATGGGCGGGGGAGGAGAAGGCCAGGTATTCCCCGATGGCGGCGGCGGTGCGGTCGGTGTAGCGGAGAAGGCGCTTGGCCTCCTCCGTTTTCTGCCGGAGGATAAACTCGCTGAGCGTAACGCCGGTCTCGGCGTGAAACTTCGTGGACAGGTGGGAGCGCCCCATATACAGCGCCTGGGCCAGCTTCTCGGTGGAGACGGTCTCGGAAAGATGGTGCTGCACGTAGTTGGCCACCGCCTGGGCCAGCCGCCCCGGATGCTCCCCCAGATGCAGCCGCTCCACCCGCCGGGTGAATTCCAGCACCATGTGGTATTGCAGGTTGGTGATCTGCTCCGCCGTGTCCAGCCGCTCGCAGCTTTGAATGTAGGCGTCGCTGAGGGAAAAGGCGTCGTCCACGTCCAGCCCGCCCCGTATGGCCGCCCGGGAGCACAGCGTGGCGGTGACGATAAAGAGGTTTTTCCTCTGCCGCAGATGCTCCGGCGCCAATATGCCGCCCCGGATGGCGGGGGCGCTGCCCAGCCAGGTGTGGAGGGCGGCGGTGTCCCCCTTGCGGACGATGCGCAGGATCGCCTGCTCCTGGCTGTAGCTGTTGTGCATCGGCGCGGGGGGCTGGCTGCCGGAGCGTTCCATGGCCTGGGCGGCCCGGAGGCTGTCCAGATCCTCCTGCTGCCCGGTGGTGATGGTCAGGTCCCGCAGCTCCCGCTTTTCGCCGTTCACCATGTAGTTGACGGCGCACAGCATCAGCAGCAGGCTCTCCACCGGCATCGGCACAATGGCCTTCATGCTGCGGCAGCACTCCTCCGCCTCCTCCTTGCCCAGGCCCAGGCGAAAGGCCAGTTCCCGCAGCGTCTGGTCGGAGGCGGGAACCTGCCGGGTAGGCCCTACGATGAAGCGTATCTCCCCGGAGGTGAGGACGCCGTAACAGAAAAAATCCTCCGTGAGACAGTACCCCACGTGGTCGGAAATGCGCCAGATGGACGCCTGATACAGCACCATCGGGTCCCTGGGCAGGGCCACCGGGGAGTGGAACGACGCCAAACGCTCCCCCTCGTATACCCGCACCGGGATGCCCGAGAGATGGGCCGTAATGCGGCAGAGATAATCAAAGTCGATAGCCATACCGGCGCCTCCCTTCATCTTCAAACAAATTATAATAAATACCAAACAAATATGCAAGGACAAACAGAAAGGGCTTTGGTATACTGATTGTAGAATAATCACAAAGGGGTGACAGGCGTGAACAAATTACAGAAAAAATTGGGCAAGCTGGCCCAGCAGATCATCGACAAGGCCATGGGTAACGGTCTCATGCAGGAGGAGACCACCGCCGAGGGCCAGCGGTACGTGACGCCGGGGGCGGGGGAGCTGATCCGTCAGGCGGGAGCCGAGGGCTGCGTGCTGCTGAAAAACGACGGCGTGCTGCCGCTGCAGCCACAGCAGGAGGTGGCCGTGTTCGGCCGCTGCCAGCTGGATTGGTTCTACGTGGGCTACGGAAGCGGGGGCGATGTCCATGCACCGTATTATGTTAACCTAATAGACGGTCTGCAGAACGCGGGGGTAAAGCTCCATCAGCCCCTTTTGCAGCGCTACGCCGCCTGGACCCAGCATGAGGACAACAAGGCCGACCATGGCTGGTGGGGCCACTGGCCCATGCACCACCCGGAGATGCCGGTGGACGAGGCGCTGGCCCGGGAGGCCGCCCGCGCCGCCGACGTGGCCCTGGTGGTCATCGGCCGCGCCGCCGGGGAGGACAGGGAGAACACCCTCACCCCGGGCAGCTACTATCTCACCGACGCCGAGCGCGCCATGCTGGACGCGGTGACGGCGGCCTTTTCCAAGGTGGTGGTGCTGCTGAATATCGGCAACATCATGGACCTGGCGTGGACGGAAGATTACGGCGACAAAATCTCCGCCCTGATGATCGTCTGGCAGGCCGGCATGGAGAGCGGCAACGCCGTGGCGGACGTGCTCACCGGCGCCGTAACACCCTGCGGCAAGCTGGCCGACACCATCGCCCGCCGGTATGAGGACTACCCCAGCGCCGCCCACTTCGGCGGCAGGGCCTACAACGACTACGCCGAGGGCATCTACGTGGGCTACCGCCACTTTGACCGTCACCCGGACACGGTGCTGTACCCCTTCGGCTTCGGCCTGAGCTATACCACTTTCGCCCTCACGGCGGACAGCCTGCGCCGGGAAAAGGGGATGACGGAGGTCGCCGTCACCGTCACCAACACCGGCCTCCGCCCCGGCAAGGAGATCGTCCAGCTCTGGTGCCATCCACCGAAAGGCAGGCTGGATAAGCCCCTTCGCGTGCTGGCCGCCTTCGGAAAAACCAAAACCCTGGCCCCCGGCGAGAGGGAGACGCTGACCCTGCGCTGCGACGATAAGTGCCTTGCCTCCTACGACGAGGCCGCCAGCCGCTTCGTGCTGGAAGCGGGAGCGTATTCGTTCACAGTGAACGATGTAAAGGTAGATGGCTTTACAACTCAACAGGAGATTACGGTGGAGCAGTGCCACCCTCTCTGCACCGCCTCAAATGCCCTGCGCCAAAGGATTCTGGACAACCTGCCCCAGCCTTTTACTGCTACTGACAAGGAAATTACCTTTACAGACGTACAGACGGGCAAGGCGTCCTTGGAGGACTTCATTGCCGGCCTGTCCCACGAGGAATTGGAGGCCCTCAGCCGTGGCCACGGCATGATGGGCAGCAGCTACGGCGTGGCGGGCAACGCCGGCGCCTTCGGCGGCGTCACCGACAGCCTGCGGAAAAAGGGCGTGCCCCCCATCATCACCTCCGACGGCCCTGCGGGGCTGCGGCTGAAAAAATACTGCTCTCTGCTGCCCTGCGGCACAGCCCTGGCCTGCACCTGGAACGCGGATTTGCTGGATGCCCTCTCCGGCAAGGTGGGGGAGGAGATGGTCCACTACGGCGTGGACGTGCAGCTTGCCCCCGGCATGAACATCCACCGCAACCCCCTCTGCGGCCGCAACTTCGAGTACTTCTCCGAGGACCCGCTGCTCTCCGGCAAGATGGCGGCGGCCATGGTGCGGGGCGTGCAGCGCCACGGCAAGGCCGCCTGCCCCAAGCACTTTGCCTGCAACAACCAGGAGACCAACCGCAACCGCAACGATTCCCGCCTGTCGGAGAGTGCCCTGCGGGAGATCTACCTGCGGAATTTTGAGATCGTGGTCAAGGAGGCCCGGCCCCTCACCATCATGACCAGCTACAACAAGGTCAACGGTGTGTGGAGCCACTACAATTACGATCTTGTCACCACCGTTTTGCGCCGCGAGTGGGGCTATGACGGCTGCGTCATCACCGACTGGTGGATGCGCAAAGCCAAGAGCCCCGAGTTCCCGAAGCTCAGGAACAACGCCTACCGCGTCCGCGCCCAGGTGGACGTGCTGATGCCCGGCGACATGGGCCATATTGCGAAGCAGTACAAGTCCGACGGCACGCTGCTGCCCACCCTGGGCCGGCGCGACGGCCTCACCCTGGGCGAGCTGCACCGCACGGCGAAAAACGTGCTGACGCTGGCCCTGCGGCTCCATAAATAGATAAGAGAGGGAGAGAACCATGAGAAAGCTGTTTGACAACCTGCCTGCCGGCAAAATCCACACCGACGCCGTGACGCCCCGTGAAAAGTGGCTGGGCTACCTCATCGGCCCCGCCGGGGCGCTGCTCTTAAACGCGGTGCTGGCCACCTATCTCAACGTCTATTATACGGACGTGCTGAACCTGACGCCCCTGTGGGGCGGCCTGTTCCTCACCATCTTCCCCATTGTGTCCAAGGTCATCGACGCCGTCACCAACGTGTACATGGGCTACGTCATTGACCACACCCGCACCAGGGAGGGCAAGGCCCGCCCCTGGCTTCTGGTCTCCGCGCCGCTGGTGACGATCACCGCCATCCTCCTCTTCACCGTCCCCGAATCCAATGACACGGTGAAGGCCATCTGGATCATGGTGTCCTATAACCTGTTCTACTCCTTCGCCTACACCATCTTCAACATGAGCCACAACCTGATGGTGCCCCTCTCCACCCGTGACACCACCGCCCGGGGCGGCCTCAGCGTCTTTAACCAGATCACCACCATTATGATGTCCGGCATCCTGGTGGCGCTGGTGTTCCCCATGGTCATCATGCCCATGATCGGCGTGGATAAGGGCAAGTGGATCACCCTCATGTCGGTGCTGGCCATTGTGGCCCTGCCGCTGACGGTGGTGGAGTATTTCTTCACCCGTGAGCGTGTCACCGCCGAGAGCGCCGGGGAGGATACGGGCCTCAGTCTGAAAGAGCAGATGAAGATGATTTTCACCGATAAGTACATGATTCTGCTCTATGCCTACTTCCTCATCAGCACCGTGGGCACCATGTTCAAAAATCTGGCCCTGGTGTACTACTGCAACTACGTTCTGGGCACCTATAACGACGGCATCACCCAGATGCTGGTGTCCGTCATCGGCGGTGTGCCCATGGGCATCGGCATCTTCGCCGTGTGGCCCCTGGCCCGGCGCTTCGGCAAGCGGAACGTGACCATGGTGGGCTTCGTGATCTACGCCATCGGCAGCCTGGTGTGCTGGCTGTTCCCCACCAACCTGGTGCTGGTGCTGGTGGGCCAGTTCATCAAGAACGTGGGCGGCCTGCCCAGCGCCTACGTGTTCATGGCCCTGTTTGCCGACTGCCTGGACCACCTGGAATGGAAGTGGGACAAGCGGGTGGACGGCGCCGCCATGAGCGTGTATAACATCATCGCCGTGGCTATGGTGGGCGTGGTGACGGGCCTGTTCAACCGGCTGCTGGCCCTGGCGGGCTATGTGGCTCCTATCAGCGCCGCCAATGCCGCCCAGGCCGCCGACTACCTCTCCGCCCACGGCCTGACGCCCCAGGTGCCCCTGGAAGCGCTGAAGCCCGCCGCCGACGGGGTGCTGACGGTGGCCATGCAGCAGTCCGCCACCGTCAACGGCGCCATCACCTTCGCCTTCGTGGGCCTGGAGGTGTTCACCGGCGTGGCCCTGGCGGTGATTCTCCTCTTTGTGGACGTGGAAAAGCGCATCGGCAAGGAGCAGGCCGAAATTAAGGCCAGAAGGGAGCAGGCATGAAAGCGATCCGGCTGAAAACCGACTATCTGACCGACCCCCTGGGCATCGACGTCCCGCAGCCCCGCCTCCAGTGGAACTGTGACGGCGGCGTACAGCAAACCGCCTATCAAATCGTCACCGAAAGCTGGGACAGCGGCAAGGTGGAGAGCGCCTCCATGCACGCGGTCTATCCGCTGCCCCTCCGCAGCCGGGAGCGGGTGCACTGGAAAATCCGCCTCTGGGATGAAAGCGGCGCGGCAGGGGAGTGGGCGGAGGCCTATTTTGAAATGGGCCTTCTGGAAAAAACCGACTGGACAGCCCGGTGGATCACCGGCGACTATACGCCGCGTAAAAAAGAGCGCTATCCCGTGGACCGCTTCCGCAAGGGCTTTACCGTCACCGGGGAGGTGCGGTCCGCCCGGCTGTACGCCACCGCCTGCGGCCTCTACGAGGCCAGGCTCAACGGCGCCAAGGCAGGCCGCTTCTGCCTGGCCCCCGGCCATACCGACTACCGCAAGCGTGTCCAGTACCAGACCTGTGACGTGACGGCGCTGCTGCACAGCGGCGACAACGAGATCACCGTGGACCTGGCGGACGGCTGGTACCGGGGCAGCTGCGGCGCCTGGGGCCTCACCAACCAGTACGGCAAGGAGACCAAGGTGCTGTGCCAGCTGGAGATCACCTATGCCGACGGCACACGCCAGACCGTGGCCACCGACGATACCTGGCAGTGGTCCAACGACGGCCCCGTCCGCTTTGCCGACAACAAGGACGGCGAGGTGGTGGAGGCGTGGCGCGTTCCCTCCTATGGCGGCGCCGCCCGTGTGACCGTCCATCCCGTCACCCCCACCGCCGCCAATAACGTGCCCGTCACCGAGCACGAGACCTTCCATCCCACCGTCCTCACCACCCCCGGCGGCCGCACGGTGCTGGACTTCGGCCAGAACATGGCGGGCTACATCGCCTTCCGCCTGCGGGCCAGGGCGGGGCAGCGGGTGTTCCTCCGCTTTGGCGAAATGCTGGACAGGGACGGCGAATTCACCCAGAAAAACATCCAGTGCGTGGGCAAACAAAAAACCTCCCCTCTGCAGCAGGTGGACTACCGCTGCCGGGAGGGGGAGAACGACTACAAGACCCGCTTCGCCGTGTTCGGCTTTCGCTATGCGCTGCTGGAGACCGACGCCCCGTGGCAGCCGGAGGACTTCACCGCCATCGCCGTCTATTCCGACATGGCGGAGACAGGCCGCTTCGTAAGCTCCAACGAGCTGCTGAACCGCTTTGTGGCCGCCACCAAATGGTCTACCAAATCCAATTCTCTCGACGTCCCCACCGACTGCCCCACCCGGGAGCGCCACGGCTGGACCGGCGACGCCCAGATTTTCTTTGAAACCGCCTCCTGGCTCTTTGACTACGCCGCCTTTTCCCGAAAATACCTTAATGACGTATACGATTGGCAGAAAAAGGACGGGCGGCTGCCCCAGATCGCCCCCTACGGCGGCGTGGACTTTTATATGTGGACGCTGAACGGCTCCGTGGGCTGGTCGGACGTGGGCATTCTCATGCCCTACCGCTTCTGGAAGCAATACGGCGACGAGGCCATCTTGCGGCAGTATTATGACGGCATGGCCCGCTACGCCGCCTTCATGATCCGCCGGGTGTCCCGGGACGGCGTGGTGCGCCGGGGCCAGAGCTATGGCGAGTGGGCGGAGCCGGCGGACGTGAAGCCCAACGACTGGAAGGACACGGTGCTGCCCCACCCCGAGGTCAGCACCGCCTACACCGCCTATGTGCTGGGCTGCATGGCGGAGGTGGCCCAGGCCCTGGGCAAGACGGAGGATGCGGCCCGATACCGCGCTGTGTCCGAGAAATGCGCCGCCGCCTACGGCAAAACCTTCGGCGGCCATCTGGACACCGACCGCCAGGCCATGCTGGTGCGCCCCCTGGCCTTCAACCTGCTGGACGAGGCCCAGACCGCCTTTGCGAAAAAGCGTCTGCTCCGGGCCCTGGACAACTACGGCTGGCGGCTGGGCACCGGCTTCCTCTCCACGCCGCTGATTCTGGACGTGCTCTCGAACATTGACATCGAGGCGGCCTACCGCCTGCTGGAAAACGAGAAGATGCCCGGCTGGCTCTTTATGCCCAAGTCCGGGGCCACCACCGTCTGGGAGAGCTGGGAGGGCACCGCCGCCCAGGGCGGCATCGCCAGCCTCAACCACTATTCCAAGGGCGCCGTGGTGGCCTGGCTGTTCCACACCATGTGCGGCATCCGGGTGGACGGGGAAAACCATTTCACCATCGCGCCCCGCCCCGGCGGCCATTTCACCTTCGCCCGGGCCAGCTATGACAGCGTCTACGGCACGGTGACCTCCGGCTGGGAGCGGGCGGACGGCAAAACGGTGTACACCGTCACCGTCCCCGCCAACTGCACCGCCACCGTCACCATCGACGGCGTCCAACAGACCCTTGCCGCCGGGACCCACCGGCTGTCATAAACGGCAAAGCCAATAACCAATAAATAATCGACACAGCACCCTGCCTGTTTGACAGGGTGCTGTGTCGATTGTTCTGTTTGCCGGGGCCTATGCCCCGCGGCTCAATCGCGGCGCTCTTTTGCGATAATCAGAGAGAAATACCCGGCGTCGTCGGGAATCTCCTCCACGCCGCGGTACACCTTTTCCGTGTCCATGCCGCCATTCTCCACGCAGGCCGCGTCCCGCCCGCTCTGCCGCAGCAGCGCCTTCACCTCCGCCATGTGGCTGGCGGACTTCATCAGCACGTAGGTACCGCTCTGGGACAGGGGCTCCTCCGTCTTATGCACGGCGGGCACAATGTGCAGCGGCTCGTCCCACTCCACCAGCGGCAGCCCCAGCCGCGCCGCCGCCGCGCAGAAGGAGGGGACGCCCGGCACCAGCTCCACCCGATAGCCGTCGGCCTCCAAAATGTGCTGGAGATAGCTGAACGTGGAGTAGACGGTGGGGTCCCCCAGCGTGAGGAACGCCACGTCCCGGCCCTGGGCCAGATACTGTTCCAGCACCTGGGCGCCCCGGCGGTGCTGGGCCTCCAGGAGGGCCCGGTCCTTCACCATGGGCATATCCACGGCCACCAGCTCCTTGTCCCGCAGCTCCGGCACCATGGCGGCGGCGATCTGATACGCCACCGACTCCTCCGCCACCCGACCGGGCACGGCGATAACGCCGCACTCCCGGATAAGGCGGATGGCCTTCTGTGTCATCAGCTCCGGGTCGCCGGGCCCCACGCCTACGCCGTAAGCAATTCCTCTCATGCTTCCATCCTCCCAACACAAAAGCCGCGGCGATGACCCCGGTCACCGCCGGATGCCGGCAGTATGCCCTTGCCATTCCCCGGGGAATAGGATATACACGGAAGTGTATCATAGTTGCCAATGCTTGACAACCCCCTGACCCGCCCTGCGCCGCGCCCATCGCATAACAATCCGCCCCGGCTCCCAGCAGGGAGCCGGGGCAGATTGTCAAAAAACGGCATAGCCGTTTTTTGACAGGCTCACAGCACCCCGCCCAACAGGCGGGGTGCTGTTTTGCACAATATCAGGGCCGATTACCGATAGAGAAACGCCTTCAGATGGAGCACGCCGGGCCGGTCGAATGCCAGGTGGGCGGTTTCATCGCCGTTGAGCCGCCGCCCCACGCGAAGGGTGCCGTCCTCGCTTAAGAAGATTTCCTCCGCCAGCAGCAGATCTACATTCTCCCTCTGGGGGTCGGAGGAGCCCAAGGTGACGTTGCAGGCGTTGCCCAGCAGGTAGAGCTCGTCTCCCTCCCGCAGGGCCAGACAGTATCCGTCGCCCCGCTGCTGCATGGGGCTCTGGAAGGTGGCGCTTACGGTGTAATCCCCCAGCGTCATTACGCCCTGCTGCCCTGCCTCGGCGCACAGCGCGTCCAGGTCACGGCTGCCCAGCTTGGGGCCGATGCGGGGCAGCAGGCCCTGCAGCAGCTTGGCGGTCTCGCCGTATTCCCTGTAATCCTGGGGCGTTTTCAGGGCGGGGTCGCTGACGTCCATGCCGAACAGGAAGCCCTGCACGGCGGTGAAGGGCTTGCCAATATCGTCAAAGCCAAAGGGGGCGTAGCACACGGCGTGATAGTGGCCAACCGCGTACACCAGCCGGGGCTGACAATAGCTGTGGGTGGCGCACTCGGGGATATACAGCGGCATGCCCCGCCGGGTGTACTCGTCGCACACCTGGAGGAACTGGGGCACATAGATGTCCGGGCAGAAAATATCGATCATGGGGGCGCGATAGCGCCATACCTCGTGCACCCGGGAGACGGGGCCGCCGGTGGGATAGGAGCCCGGGGCATCGCCCTTGTCCAGCCAGCAGTTGGCGGTCATGGGCAGGGGGTATTCCGCCTTTCCGGCGGCGGCCACATGGTTGACAAACCCCGCCACATGGTAGGCGCTGAAAAGCTCCTCCGCCACCGGGCCGAACACCTCCGCCCAACTGCCGTTCTCCGCGCCGTTTTCCACAGCCTGCCGCACGTCGGGCACCATGGTGTCCGTGTGGGCGCGCATATAGGCGGCGAAATCCGCCGGCACCGGGGCGGCAAAGGCGGCGTCCGCCTCGTCGGACACCTCCCGCGCAGCGCCCAGAAGGCCGGTTTCGTTCTCCACCTGCACGGCGATAACGGTGGCCTCCCGGCTGTCAAACTCACGCAGGAAGGCCATCAGCGCGGCAAAGGCCCTGGCGTCTGCCTCCATGGCCTCGCGGCACAGGTAGGAGATGGTGGTGTAGGGCATCTTCACCGGGAAGGAGGGGGAGATGGCCCTGCCCGTCTTGTTCTTCCCCTTGTCGATCTGCCCCCGGCGGAAGCGGTTAAGGTCGGTTTTGACCCACGCCGGGGCGTACATGCACTCGGCGTTTTTCCAGCTTCCGAACCACAAAAAGGCGATTTTTTTCTGCCACCGCCGGGCCTGTAATATCAGCGCCCGGGGAATGGAGAAGTCAAACCGGCCCTCCTCCGGCTCCACCAGCTCCCAGCTCACCGGCAAAAGCAGGGTGTTCATGCCCAGCTCGTCGGCGATTCGCCAAATGTTCTCCATGTAGTCCGGGGAGGAGGTGTCGGAATTGTGCACCTCGCCGGCGATGGCCACAAAGGGCTTGCCGTCCACGGTCAAAATGGTTTTCTCCTGCTGCCGTACCAGCTTCGGAATCTGCATTCGTATCCCTCCTGTCGTATTTCTGCTACCCCTCACGCCCTGCAAAGGGCCAGCTTGGCGTACATGTCCTCCAAAATCATCCGCACGTCCACCGCGTCATAGACCCGTATCTCCTTGCCGCCGGGGTTGGGGAGATACCGCATGTCGTCGCTGATGAGCGGCGCCGCCTGGGTGTGGAAATTGCCCCGCCAGGCGCATTGCAGCAGCGCGCCTACCACCGGGGAGTCGCCCAGGCACCAGTTCTCCCCCTTCCGCAGCTCCCATGGCTCATCGCTGTGGAGATTGTAGTCCTCCATCTGGTCGTAGAGATAGCGGCCTATCCTGCCGCAGGGCCGCACCCGGGCCGCCAGCTCCGCCATGGAGACCTCCATGGCAGAGTAGACGTTCAGCGGGATCTGCCACACCGCCGCGGCGGAGGCCATCACCGCCCGGGCGGCGCACACGTCCTGCATCAGGTTGAATTCCGGCCCACCCTGGGGGTAGGGGAAGCCGCCGATCCACACCACCGTCAGCTTCTCCCCGATGGCCGGGCAGCGATTCAGCGCCGCCGCCACGTCGGTCAGCGCCCCCTGCACCGTCACGTACAGTGGCCTGGGGTCGTCACGCAGCGCCTCGGCGATGAGGAAGTCCACGCCCTCGCTGCGGGGAGCGTCGCCGTCGCTTGCCAGCGGTGCGGTGCAGCCCCGCAGGGCGGGCACGTCGTCCATCTCCGCCGCCGCCAGCAGCTTTTCCAGCTCCCGGTAGCTCTGCTCCATGGTGGTCTCCGTGCCGGGTGCCTTGGTCTCAAAATGGGCGGCGATGATGCCTCGCACGTCAAACAGCGGCGTCAGAAGCTGATGGACGATGGCAAAGGGATCGTCTGCCTCGTTTTTCACGTCGCTGGACACGATGACCCGCATCTGCTTGTGCAGCGGCAGGCGTATGCCCATCCGGGATAAAACGTCCTCTCTTTTCATAGCTCCTCCCCTGGTAAATCAGCCCGTTAATCGGCGTTTTTCCGCGTTATTATCTCCCCCATAGTGTACCATTTTGCGGGATAAAAAGGAACAAGATTATTTTCGCTTTTACATAGCCAAATCGGAGAATCCCCTGCTTTGACGCAGGGGCGCTTTTTCGGTATGATGGGTGTATCTATGATAATGGGAGGACGCTTTTATGCTGTCGGCGGCGAAGGTTTTTCAGGACAACATGGTACTGCAGCGGCAAAAGCCCATTTGCCTCTGGGGGCAGGCCGCACCGGGCGCGAGGGTGGAGGCGTCCCTGGGCGGTGACACCGCCGCCGCCTGCGCCGACGGCAGCGGCGTCTGGCGCATGGCGCTGCCGCCCAGGGAGGCGGAGACGGAGCTGACGCTGCGCCTCCGCTCGGGCGGAGAGCAGCTTGCCTTCCGCCATGTGGCGGTGGGCGAGGTGTGGCTCTCCGGCGGCCAGAGCAACATGGAATTCCACATGAAATTTGACCGGGACTTCGACGCTGCCGTGGCGTCCCAGCTCCGGGACGTCCGCTTTTACGACGTGCCGGAGATCGCCTATGACGGCGAGGAGGAAGATTTCGACTATTCCCAGTTCGGCTTCTGGCGGCGGGCGACGGCGGCAGATCTGCCCTGGTTCTCCGCCGTGGGTTACTATTTTGCCGACGCCGTTGGCGCGGCGCTGGACGTGCCCGTGGGCATCGTCGGCTGCAACTGGGGCGGCACCATGGCCTCCGCCTGGACGGACCCCCGGTACCTGGAAAACACCGAAGGCGACGTGTGGCTGCGGGAATATGAGGAGAACCTGCCCCGGGACATGGCCGCCTATGAAATGGCCTTTGCGGCAAACCCCAATAACAACCGGGTCACACTGCTGGACGACCCCATGAACGTCAAAATCATGCGGGACGGCCTGAGCCGGGAGGAGCAGGCGGCCTTTACGGAGCAGATTCGCGCCATGGCCGGGGTGGAGAGCCTGGGTGAGGAGGCGCCGCCGCTGATGAACTACGGCCCCAAAAGCGAGCAGAATCCCGGCACACTGTATGACCACATGCTGAAAACCGTGGCCCCCTACTCCCTCCGGGGCGTCATCTGGTACCAGGGAGAGAGCGACGAACGCCACCCGGAGGTATACGCCACCGTGTTCTCCCGGATGATTCAATGCTGGCGTGACCTGTGGCAGGAGGAGCTGCCCTTCCTGTTCGTGCAGTTGGCCCCCTTTGAAGAGTGGCTTTTCTGCACCGGCCGGGCATTCCCGCTGCTCCGCCGCCAGCAGGAGCTGGTGAGCAAAACCGTGTCCAACGTCTGGATGACCGCCAGCGGAGACGCCGGCATGCAGTGGGACATCCACCCGAAAGAGAAACGTCCCATCGGGCAGCGCCTGGCGCTGCTGGCCCTGGGCCACGTCTACGGCAAAGACCTTCTGTGCGACGCCCCGTCGCTGCTGGGGGCGGAAAAGCGGGACGGCGCACTGTGCCTCCGCTTCGCCCACGGGGCAGGCCTCCATTTGCAGGGCGACCTGTCCGCCGCGCTGACGCTGCTGGACGGAGCGGGCCGCACCGTGGCGGCAGGGGAGGCAGCCGTGGAGGGCGATACGCTGCTGCTTCGCGGCTGCGGCGACGCGTCCACCGTTTCCTACGCCCAGACGCCCTTTTACCGCGCTGCCATCTTCAACGGCGCCGGCATTCCCGCCATACCCTTTACCATCACACTTTGATCAGAGGAGGCCCCATTATGGAACAGATTTACAACCCCTACCTCCCCCTGTGGGAGTATATCCCCGACGGCGAGCCCCACGTGTTCGGCGACCGGGTCTACATCTACGGCTCCCACGACAGGGCCGACGGCAAGGCCTACTGCGAGCAGCACTATCAGGTGTGGTCGGCTCCCATCGACAATCTGCGAAACTGGCGCAACGAGGGCGTCAGCTATCTGCGCACCCAGGACCCCACCAACGCCGCCGACACCCTGCAGCTTTGGGCGCCGGACGTGACCCGGGGGACCGACGGCAGATACTATCTCTACTACTGCTTCTCCTTCTATCCCGAGATCGGCGTGGCCGTCAGCGACAGCCCCGCCGGACCCTTCACCTTTTACGGCCACGTCCACTATCCCCCGGAGATCCTGGGGGGCAAGACCGTCCAGGAGGGCATGGTGTTCGACCCTGCCGTGCTGACGGATGACGACGGCCGGGTGTACCTCTACTACGGCTTCGCCCCCGCCTGCGAGAAGGAGATAATTCTCCCCCGCTTCACAGAGGAGGAGATTGCCGCTATGCCGGAGGAGGAGCAGAAGAAGATTCGCGGCATGATGTCCACCGTCTTCGGCGAGTACGCCATGGTGGTGGAGCTTGCGCCGGACATGGTGACGGCCAGGGAACTGCCCCGTCAGCTGATTCCCGGCGGCCACCACACCGCCGGCACCGGTTTCGAGGGCCACGGCTTCTTTGAGGCGTCCTCCATCCGCAAGCTCCGGGGCAAATATTACTTCGTCTATTCCAGCCACAAGAGCCACGAGCTGTGCTACGCCGTCAGCGACCGGCCCGACAGCGGCTTCCGCTTCGGCGGCATTCTGGTGTCCAACGGCGACATCGGCCTGAACGGCCGGGAGACGCCTGTCTATCCCATCGGCAACAACCACGGCGGCCTGGTGGAAATTGGCGACCAGGTATATATCTTCTACCACCGCCAGACCAACGCCACCGAGTTCTCCCGCCAGGGCTGCGCGGAAAAGGTGACGCTGCGGCCCGACGGCACCATCCCCCAGGCGGAGATCACCTCCTGCGGCCTCAACGGCGGCCCTCTGGCGGCCTCCGGAGCCTACCCCGCCGCCATCGCCTGCCACCTCACCGACCCCACCGTGAGCGGCACCATCGACTATACCAACCCCGCCCTGGCCCGGCAGATCTGCGTCACGGAGCGGGCAGGCCGCAGCTTCATCACCCGCGTCGGCGATGGTGCCGTGGTGGGCTATAAATACTTTGCCTTCACCGGCCCCGCCACCCTGGCGCTGGAGCTGCGGGGCACCTTCCAGGGCCGGGTGGAAATCTCCCACCGGGAGGACGGTACAGAGCCCATGGGCCGCCTGGATTTGGATCTGTCTGTGGAGAATTGGCAGATGGTGACGGCGGCCATTGCGCCCCATGAGGGCCGGGGCGCGCTGTATTTCCGCTTCACCGGCGAGGGCTCGCTGGATATGCGCTCCTTCGCCTTTCTGCCCCGGTAAACCAGGAGAGATGAACCGATGAATCGATTTGATTTTTGTGAAAACTGGACGTGCAACGGCACTGCCGTAACGGTGCCTCATGACGCCATGCTCCACGGCGAGCGCCGTGCGGACGCCCCCAGCGGCAGCGGCGGTGCCTATTTCCCCGGCGGCAGCTACTGCTATGAAAAGCACTTCCCCCGCCCGGCGGCGGAGCACGTGGTGCTGCAATTCGAGGGCGTGTATAAAAATGCCAGGGTGTATCTCAACGGCCGCCTTGCCGGGGGCACGGCCTACGGCTATCTGCCTTTCTTCGTGGAGGCCGACCCCTATCTCACCGAGGGTGACAACGTCATCCGTGTCACCTGTGAGAACGAGGATCAGCCGGATTCCCGGTGGTATTCCGGCGCGGGCCTCTACCGCCCCGTCTGGCTGTGGGAGGGCCCCTGCCGCAGCATCGCCCCGGAGAGCGTCCGCGTCAGCACCCTGTCCCTGGACCCGGCGGTGATCCGGGTGGAGAGCCGGGAGAGCGTCACCTGCACCGTGGAGGGCGTCTCCGGCAGCGGCACGGACTTTACGCTGACGATCCCGAACGCGAGACTGTGGAGCGAGGATAGCCCCGCGCTTTATACGGCCCATGTGACAAACGGCTTTGATGAAACGGATATTTGCTTTGGCATCCGTCAAATCACCTGGAGCACCAAGGGCCTGTTCGTCAACGGCAAGGAGACGCTGCTGCGGGGCGGCTGCCTCCACCATGACCACGGCGTTCTGGGTGCCGCTACCTTTGACGCCAGCGAGTACCGCCGGGTGAAAAAGCTGAAAGAGGCGGGCTTCAATGCCGTCCGCTCGGCCCACAACCCCTGCTCCCGTGCGCTGCTGGACGCCTGTGACGCCCTGGGCGTGTATGTAATGGACGAGGGCTGGGATATGTGGTATGCCCACAAAAACCCCTACGACTACGCTCTCTCCTGGCAGGAGAACTGGGCCGCCGACCTGGCGGCCATAGTGAGCCGTGACTTCAACCATCCCTCCGTGCTGCTCTATTCCATCGGCAACGAGGTGACGGAACCGGCCAAGGCCCAGGGCGTGGCGGCGGCCCGGAAGCTGGTGGATACCCTGCACCGGCTGGACGGCACCCGGCCTGTCACGGCGGGCATCAACCTTGTGATCCTGGCGGGCTGCGCCAAAGGCGACAGCTATCACCCCGAGGAGGGGCCCATGGACAGCACCAGGTTCAATGAGATCGCCGCCGGCGTGGGTAGCGGTATGAACCACGGCGCGGACGATGACGAGTCCGACCGCTATACCTCCCCGGTGCTGGATGCACTGGACATCGCGGGCTACAACTACGCCTCCGGCCGCTATCCGCTGGAAAAGGAGGCCCATCCTCACCGGGTGGTGGTGGGCAGCGAGACCTTTCCCCAGGATCTGCCCAAAAACTGGGACATGGTGCGGCAATATCCCTACCTCATCGGCGACTTCATGTGGACGGCCTGGGACTATATCGGCGAGGCGGGCATCGGTGCCTGGGCCTATACCCCCGACGGCGTGGGCTTCAACAAGCCCTATCCCTGGCTGCTGGCGGACAGCGGCGCCTTCGACATTCTGGGCAATCCCACCGGCGAGCTGTACTGGGCCGGTGCCGTGTGGGGTAAGCTGACCGCCCCCGCCCTGTGCGTGCAGCCCGTCAACCACGACAGGATTCCCGCCAAGGCCGCCTGGCGGGGCACCAACGCCATCCCCGGCTGGGCCTGGCAGGGCTGCGAGGGCCGGGAGGCCACCGTGGAGGTGTATACCGACGGCGCCCGTGTGGCGCTGCTGCTGAACGGTGCCCCGGTGGGCAGCGCAGCCGTTGCCGACTGCCGGGCCGTTTTTACCGTCCCCTACCGTCCCGGTACGCTGACCGCCGTCAGTTATGATGCCGGCGGCGGTGAGCTGGGCCGGGCGTCCCTGTCCTCCTGTCGCGGTGCCCTGCGCGTGGGCATCCATCCGGAAGTGCAAGCAGCCCGGCCCGGCCAGGTGGTCTATGTGCCCGTCACCATCGAGGACGACGAGGGCACCATCGAGCGCAACAGTGACCGCCCCCTTACCGTCACGGTGGAGAATGGCACACTGCTGGGCTTCGGCAGCGCCAATCCCCGGACGGAGGAGCGCTACGACACCGGCACCTTCACCACCTACTACGGCCAGGCCCTGGCGGTGGTGCGCTCCGAAAGGGCGGGGGAGCTGACCATCCATGTGGACGGCGAAAGCGTCACCATCCCCGTGCAGGAGTAACCGCTATTGAAAAAAAGGACGAACCGATGCGGTTCGTCCTTTTTTTCTTGTGGATAGAAATCAGCGGATCACAAATCCGTACACGTCGTTGACGCCCAGCGCCGCCCGGATGGTCACCACGCCGCCTTCCCAGGTAAAGGGCCAGTCCTCCGGCTCCACAGCGCTGCGGCGCTTCAAATCCTCCACCTCGGTGGGGGTGAGATAATCGGGCCTGCCCATCTCCTCCCACAGCTTCAGGGGGTTGCCGTGGCTCTCGTCGATGCGTTTGACGGTCACGCTCTCGGGCTTCTCCGGAAGCTCGATCCGAACAACTGCTTCCTCCTCCGGCAGATCCAGGTTCTTCATCTTCTGGCGGAAGAGGATCACATGGGTTTCGTCCCCACCGTCAAAGGCAGCGATGCCGATTTCTCCGTCGGCAGCGCCCTCGCCCAGGTCGATGCGCTGTGCCGGGGCGTCGGCCAGCAGCTTCATGCCGTAATAGACTGGCTTGGGGATGCCGCTCTGGGTCAGCATGCCAAAGCCGCCGTGGAACTCCTGCACGAAGGGATGCAGCTCCTCAAAAATGTCGCTGAAACACCAGATGGAGCTGCCGTCCACGCTGTCCGCCACGTCCAGGGCGGCCTTTACGTCGTAAGCCGCCACCTTGCGGGTGTCGTTGGTGTAGGAGCCAAAGCCGGCGTTGCAGTTCCACTCGGTGTAGTAAAGGGGCAGCTTCCCCGCCTGACGGCGCACGGTGGCGGCGTTGCGGCGGAAGTTGTCATTCGGCAGGTCGCTCTCCTCCGTCTGGTCGGGGTTGATGGCGCGCAGGCCCGCCAGCACGCTGTGATCGTGAAGCGCCGCCAGGCGCTCTCCCATGCGCTGCATCCGCTCAGGCCAGCTCTCGCCGCCCCCGGCGCCCTGGGCCTCCAGGTCGTCCCCCGTGCTCTCCACGCCGCCGATGGGGTCGCCTGCGTACTGGTGGGTGGTGACAAAATCCACCGGCACGTCATGCGCCCGGCAATAGGCCAGGAAGGAGGACACCCACTTGCTGCCGCTGGTGGCGGGGCCGCCCACCTGCAACTGCGGATCCACCGCCTTGATGGCCCGGGCGGTGGTCTCATAGAGCTTAAAATAGGCCTCCCGGTCCTCGGAGAAGAACACCACCTGCAAATCCGGCTCGTTCCAGACCTCAAAGAGCCAGGAGCGCACCTCCTCGGCGCCGTAGCGGTGGAGCAGGAAGCGGATGAAGCGCTGCACATAGCCCGCCCAGGCGTCATGGTCGGCGGGGGTGTCGATGCAGGGCTTGTAGTAGAACACGCCGTCCACCCCGTTGCGGCTCATGGCCTTGGGCATGAAGCTCAGCTCCACCAGGGGCTTCATCCCGGCGCGCAGCACATTGTCGTAGGCAAGGCCGCAGGCCCGGAAATTCTCCTCGGTGAACTTCTCCGCCCCGGGAGCGGGGAACAGCTCCGACAGGCGGCAAACGGTACGCATATCATCGTCAAAAATGCCGTGAAATCGCACCCGCCGGATGCCCAGGGTGTCATGGATAAAGCGAAGCTGCTGCACATAATCCGTCCGCAGGGCCAGCAGCGCGTGGCCGCTGCCCACGCAGAACTGCCAGTGTTTTTTATGGGGGATACGCGGGAGGTCGGCGGGAATTCTGAATTCCATCGGTTTTCCTCCTTCCTGTCAGTTGACTTCTTTTTGCATAGACATGAGCTGCGCCTCGATGGCACGGATCGTGTTTTCATCCGCGCCGCCCCAGGCCAGGATCTGGCCCAAAGAGATGACCTTCTCGGCGCTTTTGGGAAGGGACATGCCCTCCTGCTTCTCCGGGATGAGGTGAGAAAGCAGCTCCGCCGCTGCGCTCTGAGAGCGCAGATAGGCTACGGTGCAGTTCAAATTCAGCTTTTCCTCGTGGTTGCCGTTGATGATGGCGCCGAAACGCGGCGCTGTGAGCCCGTTCGAATCAAATCCGCCCAGCATGTCCTTGAGCCAGGTGATGCTGTCGTCAACCCAGTGGGGGTAACGGCTGCAGCAGTCCTGTACGCCGAGGCTGTCGTCCCCGGTCGTCAGGCCGTGGGGGCCGTTGGAATAGATATGGCTTTCAAAGGCAACGTCATGACGGCACAGCGCATCGATCAGATGGATGCTGTTTCCCACCGGCACAAGATTGTCCGTGCGGGTGGCAAAGACAAAGCAGGGGCAGGTGAATTCGTCCACCGCCGCGATCACGTCCGGCGCGCTGGGAAGATAGTCCCCGGCGCAGTCTCCGTCGATCACCGGATAACCCAGGATCGCGGCATTGGGGCGCTCCTTGCTCATGGTCGCGGCGCAGGCGGCCAGATGCCCGCCCGCGGAAAAGCCGATGACCGCGATGCGGTCACTTGCCACATGCCAGCTCTTCGCATTGGCGCGGATCATACCCATCGCCTGTTCATAGTCGCAGAGCGGATTGGGCCATTCAGCCTTTTCATTCAAAGAGTAGCGCAGAATAAACGCGTGATAGCCCGCCTTCAGATAGGCGTAGGCGACCGGCTCCGCTTCCCGGTCCGAGCAGAAATGGTAGCCGCCGCCCGGAATGATCAGCACGGCGGGGCGCTTGGTGAGCGCGCCGAACTCGCCGCCCACAGGCTGCAGATAGCTCGTCAGGGTGACACTCCGCGCTTCATTGAGCACAAAAGTCTCTGTCCTCATGCGTTCTTACCGTCCACCACGTCTTCCAGCTCCCGGAAGCTCGTCAGATTCCAGTCGCCCGCGCCGTTTTTGGCGGCGTCGCCCACGCAGGCCACCTTCATGCCGGCGTTGTGTCCGGCCTCGGCGCCAGAGACCGCGTCCTCCACCACCAGACAGTCCGCCGGGGCCATGCCCACGAACTCCGCAGCCTTGAGAAAGACCTCTGGGTCGGGCTTGGAGCGGGTGATGTTGTTGCCATCGGACACGGCGTCAAAGTACCCCTCCAGCCCGATCTGATGGAGAATAAAGGGCGCGTTTTTGGAGGAGGAGCCGATGGCCAGCAGCAGCCCCCTGCCCCGCAGGGCGTCCAGGGTGTTTTTCACCTCATCGCTCAGGTCGGCGGGACTCATCTCCTTCAGGGACTCCCGGTAGATGTCGTTTTTCTCCGTGGCCAGGGCCACCTTGTCCGCCTCCGTCAGGGCGGGGCCGGTGTACTTCTCCAGTACGATGTCCAGGCTGGCCATGCGGCTTACGCCCCGGAGCCGGTTGTTGATGATGCGGTCAAAGGGGGTGTGCAGCTTGTCCGCCAGGGCCTTCCAGGCCCGGTAATGGTACTCGTCCGTGGAGCAGATGACGCCGTCCAGGTCAAAAATAATCGCTCTGAATGCCATATCGTATCCTCCTCAGTCCCGCAGATAGTCCTTGCCGCAGAAGGGGTCGATGGGGCTGACGCCCTTGAACGCGCTGCGGCCCATGATCTTCTCCACCACGGCGCTGTTGAACCGCGGCGTATTGCTGTAAGCGTTGATAAAGGTCTTCACCATCGGCGCGTCAAAGAGATGGTAGGGGTAGCCGGTGGAGATCATCATCACCGGGATTTCCGACACCAGCCAGGGGGCGTCGTCGCCCATGCCGAAGGCCACGTTCCAGTTCAGCCGCAGCGTAGTGTTGTTGGAGGCGTTCTGCATGTTCACCACGTAGACGTAGAGGTCGTAATTCTTCTTCATCTCCTCCACGCTGCGATACAGCTCATACATCAGATACCGCTTCTCGGGGCTGAGATCGGGGTCTGTGAAGTCGGAGATACCGATGCTGACGCGGCGATCCCGCACTGTGACGGCAAAACCCTCGTCCTCAAACCGTTTCTTCCACTCCTGCACAAAGGGATCGTTGGGGTCGGTGCTCTTCTGAATCACGTTGAGATACAGCCGGGGGTACTTCTTGGGGGAGATGGGCAGCAGGTTCTGGCTGTCCCGCACCAGCGTCACAGCCCGGTCGGCGGCCTCATCCGCCCAGGCGGTAAATTTCTCGCAGCCCACGGTGTCCAGCGCCTCGGGGCCGGGGACAAGGCTGCCGTTCTTCTGCTTCTCCGGCAGGCCCAGGGATGCCTTGGTGGCCAGGATTCGCGTCACCGCCTCGTCCAGCCGCGCCTCCGTCAAAAGGCCGCTGCGAATGCCGTCCATCAGATAGGCGTAATCCTCCTCCAGGCTCTTGTTGAAGAGGATCATATCCGCGCCCGCGGCGATGCTGAGGGGGATGGCCCGGCTGCGGGGCATGGCCACGGTGAAGCCCACCATGGCGGTGGAGTCGGTGGAGATGAGGCCGTTGAAGCCCAGCTCCCGGCGCAAAAGGCCCGTCAGCAGCTCCGGGCTGAGAGAGGCGGGCATCAGGCACGCGGCCTTGTCGGCTGCGGGGTTGATGCGCTTTGCCCAGGCGGGCTGGGCGATGTGGCCCACCATAACGGTCTTGGCGCCCCGGTCGATCAGCGTCTTGTAGACCTTGCCGTAGCTGGCCATCCACTCCTGGCAGGACAGGGAGTTGACGCTGGTCAGCAAATGCTGGTCCCGCTCGTCCACGCCGTCGCCGGGGAAGTGCTTGATGGAGACGGCCACGCCGCACTCGTCCGCCGCGTCCAGATAGCGGGAGGCGCAGGCCAGCACCCGGTCGGGGTCGGAGCCGAAGGTGCGGGTGTTGGTGATGGGATTGTGGAAATCCTTGTCGATGTCCACGATGGGGGCAAAGCTCCAGTTGAGGCCCAGTGCCGCGCCCTCGGCGCAGGCGGTGTAGCCCATGCGGTAGGCAAATTCCGGGTCGTCGGCGGCGGCCACCGCCATGGGCGCGCCGAAGCTGGTGCCCTCCACGGCCAGGCCGTTGCCTCCTGCCTCGGTGTTGGCCGCCAGCAGCAGGGGAATCTTCGCCATGCTTTGAATCCGGCGGTGTGTCTCCTGGATCTCCGCCTTCAGACCGGGACGGTACATCATGCCGCCCACGCCCATCTCGCACACGAAATGGCGCAGCGCGCCCTCGTCGCTGGCAAAGCCCATGGGGCAGAACACCTGCCCGGCCTTCTCCTCTAGCGTCATGGACGCCAGCGTGTCGCTGACCCACTTGGCCTGGGCATCGTTGAGGTAAAAGGGTCTCGCTTTCAGATCAATCATCGTCTTTCCTCCCAATCCGTCAAATCATTAAGGAAAAGAGCCGCTTCGTGCCCTCTTGTACCATCTGGGGGTTAAAGCCCCGGAAGAACAAATATGACAGCTCTCCCAGGCGCATAGCCAGAAACTCCTCGCCCCCGGTCTGAATTAAATCATAGGCAGCGGGGAAATCGCTCTGCAAAAGGGCCAGCGCCTCGCTGTCGCCCTGCAGCTCGCCCAGGCGGCTTTCCATGCTGTATTTCACCCGGTAGTCCCGCAGAGGCTGCACCGTCTCGTCAAACGTGCCGGCGGCCAGCTCCAGTTGCCGCCCGTCGGGCAGCACCGCCTGGGCTGTGCAGCCAAAGGGCACCTCGAAGCGCAGATGCACCGTGCCGTCTTCGTTGATGCGCCAGTGGCTGCGCCACACGCCTGCGGCGGAGTCGTAGCGCACGTCCAGCTCCCGCAGCCGCCAGGTGGGCTGGGGGGCGAACTGCACCCGGGTGAAGCCCGGAGTCAGACCGCGGATGCCCGCCAGGTCACGGTAAACGTATTCCATGACGGAGCCGTAGGAATAGTGGTTCAGAGAGTTCATCTCTGTGCCGCTGATGGTGCCGTCGTCCAGCACCGAGTTCCACCGCTCCCAGATGGTGGTAGCCCCCAGGTTAACGCAGTGCATCCAGCCGGGGAAGCCCTGCTGGAACAGATAGTAGGCTGCCAGATCCTCCATGCCGTTCTCCGCCAGCACGCGGCACATCATGGTGGCCCCTACGAAGCCGCCTTTGATCTTCCAGCAGTCCTTTTGCAGCCGCTTTTGCAGTCCTTCGATAATGCGCTCTTTTTCCACGTACACGCCGAAGTTGAGGCACAGCAGATACGCCGTCTGGGTGTCGATGCACAGCCGCCCGGCGGGGGAGAAGTACTCGTGCAGAATGGCGGCGCGAATCTCCTCCTGCAACGCCGTAAACCGCTTCGCGTCCTCCTCCTTGCCCAGCACAGCGGCGGCCCGGGCCACCTTGCCCGCCGTAGCGAAGTAGTACATACTGGCCACAAAGTAGTCGTCGGTGCCGCCCTTCATGCTCTGAGGCGTCACGCCGTCCTGGGCCAGCCAGTCGCCGAAATGGAAGCCGAAGTTCCACAGCCGGTGGCCGCCGTTTTCCTCGTCCTGCCGGAAAATCCACGCCAGCCAGTCCCGCATCAGGGGATAGCTCTCCCGCAGTGCCTGCCTGTCGCCGTAGGCGTCAAAGAGCGTCATGGGCAGGAAGCTCGCCACGTCGCCCCATACGCTGCTGCCGCCGGGCATACCGCTGAAATTGGGCAAATAGTTGGCCACGGCACCGCCGTTTTTCCGCTGATCCACGGCCAGATCCACCAGGAACTTCCGGTAGAAGGCCCGGGTGTCCATCTGGTAGCAGGCGGTGGGGGAGAACACCTGGGCGTCTCCCGTCCAGCCCAGCCGTTCGTCCCGCTGGGGGCAGTCGGTGGGCATATCCAGGAAGTTGGAGCGCTGGCCCCAGAAGGCGTTGGCCGCCAGCCGGTTCAGCTTTTCATCGGAGGATTGTAATTGGATGGCGGTGTCCAGGTCGGAATACACAACCCGGCCGGTGAAGTCCTCCGCCCGCACCTGTCCGGGCCAGCCGGTAACGCGGACGTAGCGGAAGCCGAAATAGGTAAAGTGGGCCCGGACTGTCTCCTTCTCGCCGCCGGAAACGTAAATCATCTGCGCCTTGGCGGTGCGGTAATTGTCGTTGTAAAAGTTGCCGTTTTGCAGGATCTCACCGTGATCCAGGGTGATTTTAGTGCCCTTGGGGAAGTCCGCCGTGTAGGACACATAGCCGGTGAAATTCTGCCCGAAGTCCAGCACCGTCTCCCCGGCGGGGGTGTGGATGACCTCCTTGACGGGAAGACTGTCCTTGACGATGACGGGCAGACTGTAACGGTCCACCGTACTTTTCGCCTCCGCTGCCGCCACGGCCTTCTCCGGGTTCTCCCGGCCCTGCCACAGCGTGCGGTCCAGGGTCTCGCCGTCGTAGATGTCGCTCCCGGCGATGTCGCTGCCCCGGTAGCGCCAGGACTCGTCGCTGCCCAGCACCTGCTCGCTGCCGTCGGGGAACAGGAGGCGCAGCTCGCACAGCGCCTGGAAGCGGCTGCCGAACACCTCCCGGTGTCCCTCGTAGCCCAGACGGCCCTTGTACCAGCCGTTGCCGCAGGCGATGGCGAGGCAGTTGTCGCCGCCCCGGAGCAGCGCCGTCACGTCGTAGGTCTGTACCTGCACGGCCTCGTTATAGTCGTTGCAGAAGGGGGAGAGCAGCTCGTCGCCCACCTTCTCGCCGTTGCACAGGGCCTCATAGAGCCCCAGACCGGTGACGTAGAGCCTGGCGGACACAGGCGGCTGCGCCAGCGTAAAGCGGCGGAAAAACAGGGGGTGGAAGTCGTCCTCCGGCTGGGTGGTGATCCAGGACGCGGCAAAGGGCTCATCCATTTTGCCGGTTTCAAACCAGCTCTCTCCCACGGCGCTGTCGCCCGCATCCCCGGTAACTTCCACGCGGACGAAATAGCGTGTGCGGGGCTGCAGCGCAAGCTCGAAGCTCAGCGCGTGGCGGGGCAGCGCCTTGTCCTCTTTTTTGAACAGAATATGTGTAAAATCCGCGTCCGCGGCCACAGTGAAGCTCTCCCTGCACGGGCGTCTGCTCTGCGTATCCCCCACCTTCCAGGAGGCGGTGAGATACGGCAGCGCAAAGCCCATCGGCTCGCGGATGTCGTTGATTTTGATTTCCGAAATGATCATGGTTTTTCTCCTTTGCGAGAAAGCGGGAGGCGGTAGTTGCCGCCTCCCGCCACAAGCTGTCGACAAAGTGTCGACAGCTTGTGGCGCAGCTGCATGAGCATTCATAATGCTCATGCAGCTGCATGGATTTCACGTGAAGGGGGATTCCCGTCCCCCTTCACAATCCCCCATGCGTGTCGAACTCTGTCTGCAAGTAACCTTTGTCTACGATAAGCTGTCGACAAAGTGTCATGGTATGGAGTACTGTTTGGCTCAGCTCTCCACCTTTGCCGGTTTATGGACGGCAAAGAGCATGGCAAAGAGCCTCTTGATATTGCCCGCCTGTCCGGCCACCAGGTTCACCAGGAACACGAACACGCCCATCATGGCGATGGACACCGCCGAGCCCATTTCCGCCTGCAACACTGCCTTCAAGCCGAAGGTCATCATGCAAATGGACAGGGAGCCCATGATGATACCGATGGTGTCGCCGCAGAAGACGCCGATGTACAGGCCTACGAACACCGGGAGGATGTTGGAAAACAGCTCGCCCACGGTGGACAGGGAGGAGTAGGAGGCGTCGTGCTTGCCGGTGGAGGCCCAGATCATGGTGGCAAAGCCGAAGATCAGGCCGGAGAACACGTAGGACAAAATCACGTTCTTGTCCTCGTTGATGCCGATGTTCACCGCCGCCTGCTGGTTCTGGGCCAGCAGGAGACTCTGCTTGCCGGTGGTGGTGATGTAGCTGTAAACGGCGTACACCGCCACCGCGCCGACGAAGGGGATCAGCACCAGGGGATAGGTGGACAACTTCTTGATGAAGCTGACAGACACCAGGTTGACGCCGCCGCCGCCGAAAATCAGCGGCGTGATGGCCTCATACAGCAGCGCCATGCCCAGCGTGGCGATCATGATGGGCAGCCGCCCGTACACGTACACCAGCGCCACCACCACGCTCAGCGCCACGCACACCGCCAGGCACAGCAGGCAGAACAGCAGCGTGGAGCTGTTGGCGCGGGACACGGTGCCCGCCACGATGGCCGCCACCAGCATGATGGCACCGCCGGAGAAATCGAAGCGACCGTTCTTGAACTGGAGGCCGATACCCATGGCGCAGGAGACGGACACCGCGATATCCACGATGAGCGTCCGCCACATGGCAAGGGTGCCAAAGTAGGTCTTGCCGTTGGCGTCACAGATGAGCTTCATGATGACGAACATCGCCACCGGCAGCATCAGCGTACCGGCGATGCGCTTGAGAAGATCAGTACCTTTTTTCATGGAAGTCAGCCTCCATTAATTCATTCAGTCTTGCGGGGGAAACGAGAGGGTAAACCGTGCGCGGCTTACTTCATGTAGCCGTCCACGGCCAGGCTCTGCACGAAGGACACCAGGTTTGCATAGGTGGCGTCGGGGTTCACGGAGATAAACAGATCCTTCATGTCGTCCCACTGGACCTGGGCCTTGCTGATGTCAACGGTCAGGCCGATGGGGCTGCTGTTGGCCATGGCCTCGAACTCAGCGGTGGAGTTGATGACGCACAGGCCCGGATCGATGCTCTCGGGGCCGGTGAAGTCGGGATACATGGTGCCGGAGATGGCGGCGTCCAGCATGGCCACGGGCCACAGCACGCTCTCCACGGTGGAGATGCTCAGGTAGACGATGGTCTTGTCATCGCCGCAGTCCGCCAGCAGGTCGGGGTCGTTCTCAAAGCCGCCGGTGATGAGCTGCATATCGGGGTTGATGGTGCCGTTGGCCTTGGCCGCCAGCATAGTGGGATAGATGAAGGTAGTGCCGGCGCACACGCCCACGATGGCGTCCAGATCCTGGTTGGCGGCCTCCATGAAGTAGGAGTCCTCCAGGGGGCTGAACTGCAGCACCACAGGCTCGCCCACGACCTCGATGGGCTCGGCGGCGGTGGCGTTATAATCGGCGATCATCTGCATGAGGTTGGCCACGATAGCGGTCTGCTTGGGATAGGCGTACACGGGGAAGTTCATGACGGAGATCTTCTTGTAGCCGCGGGCCACGACCTCGTCGAAATAGCCCTTTGCCTGCGCAACGGGATCCACCAGACCGTCGGACAGGTTGCCCAGGAAGTGGTCGTTCTGCAGCAGGGCGGCGTTGACGGGATTCTCGCCGAACACGCTGTCCATGTCGCTCAGGCAGCCCACCACGTACAGGTCGGGATACTCCTCCATGATGCTGCCCAGGCCGCCGTCCTCGCAGGCGATCAGGCCCACCACGTCGGAGGTGTAGGCGTTCTTCACGGCCGCCAGGTTGCCGGCGGGATCGTTGAACATATCGCCGTACACGACCTCAAACTTGTAGCCCAGCTGCTCACAGATCATGGGCAGATAGGACACGTAGAAGTCATAGGAGCAGCCGGAGTTCAGGTTGGACAGATACAGGATCTTGCCCTTGGACTCGGCGGGGGCGGAAACGCTGCTGGTATCATCGTTGCCGGTGGCGGCAGTGTCGGAGCTGCCGCAGGCCACCAGAGCAAAGACCATAGCCAGCGCCAGAAGCAGTGCGATAACTTTTTTCATCTTTGTTCTCCTTTGATAAAATAGATTAATATGGTACAGGCGTCCGCCTGTGGGGGAACGAATCAGCGGGGCAGCACGCCGGTCTTCTTGCGGCAGGTGATGAGCACTACCACCAGGAAGATGACGGCCTTGATGATAAAGGTGACCCGGGCGGGCACGCCGATGATGGGCAGGCCCACAGCCAGCAGTGAGAAGGTGAACGCGCCGATGATGGCGCAGGAGACCCGGGACTTCATGCCGCCGTTGAGGGGCATGCCGCCCAGAATCAGGGCCACCATCACGTTCATCTCAAAGCCTGTGCCGGTGGAGTCGGAGGCCGCACCGGTGTAGCCCATCTGGAACAGGGACGCCGCCACCAGGCACACCGCCAGGAACACATAGGGGATGACCCGGTACTTGATGACGTCCACGCCGCTCTGGCTGGTGGCGGTCTGGTTGGCGCCGATGGCCCGGGCGTACTTGCCGAACTTGGTGAAATAGAAGAAATAGGAGATAACGGCGGTTTCGATCACCAGCACCAGCAGCATGAACCAGGGGGACTTGAACAGGTGCAGGTCGATGTCCCGCAGGATGATGTTCCGGGTGCCGATCTTGGCGTAGATGATGGTGGATACACCGGTGAGGATCATCATGAACACCACCGAGGAGATCACGGAATACATGTGCAAAATCTCGCCGGCGGCGCCGTTGATGACGCCGATGATCACGGCGATGGCCAGGCACACCAGAATGGCCAGCCACAGCTTGCCGGTGGCGTTGCCGATGAGCACCAGCAGCGTGGCGTAGAGGCCGATCTGCTTACCGATGGACACGTCCATGTTGCCCAGGGAGTAGATGAACACCGCGCCCACGCTCATCAGTGCCGTGACGATGACGTTGCTCATCAGGTTGGCCAGCTTGGCGGCGGACCAGATGCTCTCGCCCTTGATGCCGGTGCCGATGGTGAAGAAGATGATGCAGAACAGCAGTCCGCCGATGGAGGCCACAGAGGAGCTGTTCTTTTTCAGCCACTGGCCGATTGTCTGCTTTTCTTTTACGTCTGCCATGCTGCGCCTCCTTAAATCATGTACTCAATGAGGTCGGTCTGCTTCAGCTCGGGGCTGCGCATGACCTCATGGGTCACGGCAAAGTCCTTCATGATGATCAGCTTGTCGGACATGCCGATGAGCTCGCTCAGCTCCTCGGAGATCATCAAAATGGCCTTGCCCTCTTTCTTCATGCGCTCAATGAGGGCGTACATGGCCTGCTTCACGCCGATGTCCACGCCGCGGGTGGGGCAGTCCATGATAATGACCTCGCTGCCCTTGGCGGTCCACTTGCCGAAGGAGACCTTCTGCTTGTTGCCGCCGGACAGGGTGCTGACGTACTGCTTGCCGCTGTGGCACTTGATGCGGTAGTTGTCAATCTCGCCGTCGCCCAGCTTCCTCTCGTCCCTGGGGCGGATAAACGTGTTTTTTTCCAGCGCGGGGATGGAGGGCAGCACGATGTTGTCCTGAATGGGGCCGTCCAGGATCAGCGCCTCGGTGTCGCGGTTCTTGGAGATGTAGCCAATGCCGTTGTTGATGGCCTGCAGCGGCGTCTTTATCTCCACGCCGTTGCGCAGCACCTTGCCGCCGTCCAGCTTTTCCAGACCGTAGGCGATGCGGCCGATGTCGTGCATGCCGCAGCCGGAGAGGCCGCCCATGCCGATGATCTCGCCCTTGTGCAGCGTCAGGTTGAAGTGCCGGATCTTGCCCAGGGACACGTCCTGCAGCTCCAGAGCCACCTCTTCGGAGTGGGAGGTGTCGTAGTCCTCCCGGTAGTACTTGTCGCCGATCTCCCGGCCCACC
>CAMKGX010000004.1 GCA_946412355.1 uncultured Clostridia bacterium | reverse complement strand
TCCCAGGTCAAAGGTGAAAGCAGTGTCGCAAATGCTGAAGGCCATCCATGCCCAGTGGGGCAACAAGAAGTACATGAGTATGAAGCATTTGGAGGTAATGTTGGACGATGCCTCCATTGCCGGCTGACGCCATTCACAGAGACTGCAAACAAATTTGCGCAATTATCTTGACAGTACCGAATTCTCTCGCCCTCTGAAAATACGCAATAGAAATAACGAAATTGTTTTATAGCTATTACGGTACCGTGTTTGCCTACGATCATCCTCAAAATATAACTCCGAGTCCGCTTCAAGGAAGCTAACTCGGAGTTATATTTTTTCTTTAAATCTTACTTCGTCAAACAGGCGATCATGTCGCCAAAGATGGGGTCGCGATAAATAAAGTTTACAACACGGATCTTATGGCCATCGCCGCTGTTTGGGGCCCAGGTGAAGTTGTTATTCAGCACCGGCGCATCCACCAGCTTGGAGGGCGTCCATCCAGGATTCTTCAAAAATGCGATCGTGGAAATATCCCACACAATTCTCGATGGCATTGTATAAAGAGTTGGGAATTGGAACAGATACGCATCGTCCCTATCTTCGCGGTATGCGAGATACGATTTGCGCATCAACGCAGCAGTCATAGCTGCAGACTTCGGCGTGCCGTAGGCACCAAGAACCATTTTAGCAAGGTAGTCGCAAATATCGTTTTTGCCAACCATAAACTGCTCGACTTCCGGTTTCGTGAGCGTAAGCTGAGAAGCAACGGTCATGCAAGGGATCTGGACAAGCGGTACGCCGGAATGGAAGAGCACCTTTGAGGCTTCAATGTCCTGAATTAGATTGAACTCTACACCATGCCCGAAATATTGGGGCTGGCCACCCAGCCAAACAACGACGATCTTTTTGACAAGCTCCGGCTCCATTAGAAGTGCGGAGGCAATATTAGTCGGCGCACCAATAGTGGCAACATAAATTGTTTCGTCACTTGCCATCGCCCGCCGCACGAGATCTTTTGCTGCGTCACTCTCAACGGGCTTTCCGGTGTCGCTGATATAGGCTTTTGATCCGCGGAACACACGTCCATCGGGATCTTCACCAAGCAGAGAGAACAGTTTAAGCAGTTCCTGATAGCTTGCTTCCATTCCGTCGCCGGGATCAGAGGCATAGGTTACACCTCCAACAGCCCCCATCGACTCCTTGGAGCCAGCCAGTTTCTTGAAGCAATCGTGGGAAAAGGGCGCCGCATAAACAGCATCGACGATAAAACGCTCTGGGGAACGCAATGCCCAAGACACCGCGAACTGGTCGTCTACTTCGTTTTTGGCGTCTGTATCAATGATGAGGTGGATGCGTCCGGCCGGAATATTCAGCTTACTTTTCAATTCTTCTTCTGACAATTTCGGGAATAAGGTATTCAAAACTATCGGCCTCCAGTTCTAAGCATTCTCTTGCTGTTGCTCGAATAAATGGCGCGCATTTCTGCGCCGAGAAGCATCAGCAATACTCTTACGTATGGTCGGGAAAGCAAGGACAACGATCATAAAGATTCCGAGGATAATATCCTGCAAACTGTCCGGCCAACCCAATGCAATAATCCCTGTAAAGATGATGCTGATGCACAAAGAGCCAATAAAAATACCAACATGCATCTTAACAAACCGTTCCAGCGACATTCCGATGATTACAGCCATCATAGGCTTAAACACCATTGTCAAACTGGCAAGTTCTCTTTTATAGCCGACGGCAGATGAATAGCAGGCAGATACCATTGCCGCAATTCCAAGAAAGAAACCTCCGACAAGGAAAGTTGCAAACTTTACATTTAGTGGTTTAATCCCGATGTTTTTCGCAATCAGCTCGTCGCTTCCGATCATTCGTGCCTGAGTTGCAAATTTGGTACGATAGTATACCATCCTGTACGCAATCGCAACAAGGATCAAAACGACAAAGTTCCAAGGCGGAGCTCCTAAAAAAGTCAAATTTTCTGCTGTCTTTACGTACTGACCTGTTGAAATTTGGGGAAACAACTCTCCGAAAATAACGCACAGCCGCACGCCTATGATTTCAAACACCATTAGTGTTCCTACAGTAATCACAAGAGACGGAATTTTCAGCAAGGCGAACAAACCGCCTACAATTAGTTCCAGAAATACAGCAACAACAATTGCAGTTATCAGCATTCCGGGAAGCCCAAAATAATGTCCTGCCAGCGACGAGCATACACCAGCAATAATCATGAGCGACCCGATGGAAAAATCCATGATCCCACTGACAAACCCAAAAGAGAGGCCATAGGCCGTAATCGTTGGTACGACAGAGAGGACCAGCATTGTCACGATGGAATTCCAGTTACCAATTCTCTCGCGGATCAGCAACAGAAGCACAAAATACAACGCAATCGGGATCAGAAATGCTTTGCCAGCATTAAGAATTGATGGTGGAAGTTGTTTGTTCTTCATAGGTCTCTCTCCTATACACTGTTTTTTCTCAGAGGCAGAGAGTTCTCTGCCTCTGAGAAGTAACTGATTGATTATCCGCGGAGACTCTTTGCGTAAGCAATGGAAAAGTTGTCAGAGAAAGCCTGAATTTCATCTACAGTTTTTCCGACAATGGTTTCAAACCACTTTTCACCGGCGATCATCGGAATAGAAGTGTTCTCAATGTACTCGTCATAGTCATTTGCATCTTCGATGGAGAAGATGTTCATCATGTGAGTGCCAATAACATACGGCTCTGCATCAACATTAACACCCATTGCATGATTAATGAGAGAGGTGGTAGCGAACAAGACGTCCATAATGGTGTTGCCACCAGCAACAAGCTTCAAAGGCTGCCCCTCGCCCATATAAGCGCTCATGCCGCCCGCAATGTCGATCATGGCAATAGATACCTTGTCAGACATACCATGGTTGGCCAGAGCCTGGGCAGCACCTGCAAGGGCGCCGTTGGTCACAGTACCGCCAACGATGAAGATTCCGTCAAGTTCGGGGTAGGAAGCGATAATACCTTCAACGGAGTTAGTGACATCATCAACAGTCTTAATACCTCTGGTTTCAGTAAGAAGCGTAACGCCAAACTCTTCGCAAGCGCGTGCAATACCCTTATCACGAAGATCACCATTCAGGTCGCCCTGCGTCAGGCCGAGAACGGCAAGGTTCTGTACACCGTATTTCTCATGCAGCTGGCGAACCATGTCATACGCGTTATCTTCTTCGCTGCAGAAGCAGTTGCCAACAAAATGATCCATTCCGAATACTTTAGCTTTCAGATCGGGATCAGAAATCTGTCTGTTGGCGAGGAACCAATCAACACCGGCTTCTTCCATCATATCTGCAATCAGGGAAATGGGGCCTTCAGAGAACGTCGTAACAACGCAACCGTTACAGCCCTGGTCAATAAGATACTCGTAAGCAGCCATAAAAGCAGCATCATCATATCCAGACAGGGTTGTTGTCACAAGTTCCGCACCCGTAGTTGCACACAGGTCTTTTTCCATTCCCAGTGCAGCGACATAGAGGGGCAAGCCAAGGGCGGACCAGTCAATAACACCGAGCTTATAGCCTTCGGGGAGAGCGGGAGCGGCCGGAGTGTCAGCTTCCTGCGGAGCAGGTGTGGGAGTACTTGACGCCGGAGCGGTATTACCACAGCCGGTAAGAAGACCAAGTACCATGATCATTGACAGGAGAACTGCTACAAACTTTTTCATCATTCTTATCCTCCATTTTTCTTTTTTTATTTGATCACCGCAGTATTCTTCCTGTCAAAAGAAATAGCTACGGCGATAACAAACAGGACACCTTTTACGATTTGCTGCATGTTAGCTGATATATTCATAATTGTCAGTCCGGAGGTTACTACAGCCATCAGCATGCTTCCTACCAAGACACAACGAAATTTGGCAGACCAGCCACCTGAGAACGGAATTCCACCAAGAAGAAGTGCAAGAACCGCATTCAATTGGGTTTGGCCGCCGCTGTTCGTAGATGCGCTGCATGTACGGAACAGAACAAAACATGCCATTATGCCGCACGACAAACCACAGATTAGGAATGCAACCAGCTTCTCAAGCCTCACATTAACGCCGGATTGGTGTGCAACTTCATCCTTTGCACCAATAGCCCGACAGTGTTTCCCGAAAGGGGTATAGCTAAGAACTGCCCATGTCACCAGAAGGGCCAGAGCAATAATGCCGTATTTTACAAACAGCGTATCTGCCTTTTTTAGCGCAAAATCTGATGTAATAGCGCCGCCTCCCAGAAGTGAATTAGCTAGGCCGGTGTACATGAAAGAGGTTGCAATCGTAGCGACAAAAGAAGGCACACCAAGAAACACATGTGCGCTTCCGTTCAGAAATCCAATTGTAAGTCCAACGATTATTGCAGCTGGAATAGCGAGCCAAGGATTAAGATAGGACGCTTTTGCAGCAATGATAGTACATACACAGACGTTTCCTGCCATTGAGAAATCTAACTGCCCTTGAGACATAAGGAATACGGCTCCGCACGCAGGAATAACCATCTGAAATGCATAATTTGAGAACGCCTTAAAATTTGACGCTGATAACAGCTTCCCGCCTGTTCCAATCTGGAAGAAGACACACACCAGCAGCAAACCAAAAAACGGGGCAGCTTGTTGCCATATGCTTGAGGCATTATCTCTGTCTCTTAATGTCTTTCCGATCATCTTCGCTGCCCCCCTCAAATCATGTAGTCGATCAGATCGTGCTCTGTCAGATCCGCCGATCTCATAAAGCTGCCCTTGACTGTACCGTCCTTGAAAATCAGAATGCGGTCACTCATACCAATCAGTTCCGGAAGTTCCTCAGATATCATCAAGATTGCTTTTCCTTCGTTTTTTAGATTGGTTAGGAGCTTATAGATCTCGCTTTTAACGCCTATATCAATTCCTCGTGTCGGGCAGTCAAAGATATAGATGTCCGCATCGCTTGCCAGCCACTTGGCAATACTGACTTTCTGCTTGTTGCCGCCGCTGAGATACATAATGAATTGCTTTTCATTCTGCATCTTGATACTAAGTGTTTCGCGCCACTTGGCGACCATCTCTTTTTCCTTTTTCGGCGCAACAAAGCCGAATTTCTGCATCTGTGGTAGTGAGGCCAAACAAAGGTTGTCCGTGATGCTTCCCGCGCTCATCAGGGCCTCGGTATCTCTGTTTTTTGAGATATAGGCCATGTGATGGGCAACAGCTTGCTTTGTGTTTTTGATTTTGGTCCCATCGGCGAGTGTGACTGAGCCATAGTCAGGGGTGATGATTCCGAACAGAATTTTACCGAGATCGTGCATACCGCAGTCTGTCAAGCCGCCGATGCCGAGAATCTCACCCTTGCGAAGCTCGATCCCTACGTCGTGCAGAGAGCCAAAGGTGATATGCTCACCTTTCAGCGCAACTTCTCCATCAGTCGTTCCATCGTAATCGGTACGATAGAAGTTTTCCGCAATCTCACGGCCGACCATCATCTGGCGCATTGTGTGAATATTCATTTCATCACGACTCAGCGTGCCAATGAGGTGTCCATCACGGAGAACCGTAATGGAATCACAGATCGCCATCAGCTCCTCGATGTCGTGAGAGATGAAGATGACGGAGCGTCCGGAGTCACGCATGGTGTTGATCAAGCGATACATGACATCGCGCCCTTCTTTACCGAGGGCTGTGGTCGTTTCGTCGATCAGAAGGACCTTGGGATTTGTGTACTCTGCACGAGCAACCTCCAACAACTTACGCTCTTCAAACGACATTCCGTTTACGAGCTGTGCAGGGTTGATCCCTTCAACGCCGATAGAGGAAAGAAGCTCGGCAGCAGCCTTGTTCATTTTGTGAATATCCAGAAGGCCATGCCTGGTAAACTCGCTTTCCTTACCGGCAAATATGTTGGATGCAACAGTGATGTTATTCAGCGTACCCTGCTCCTGCACAACCATGCTGACACCTTTGCTGATTGCGTCTGTAATGTCAGTAGGAACATACGGCTCGCCCTCCAGGAACATACTTCCCTGATCTGCTTTCTGGATACCAGCGATAATGGTTGATAGAGTTGATTTACCAGAGCCGTTCTCACCAATCAGGCCGAGGACTTCGCCTTTATGAAGATCAAGGCTGACATCCACAAGTGCTTTCGTAGGTCCGAAGCTTTTATATATTCCTTCTACTCGGAGGACAATATCGTTGTTTTTTCCTTCACTCATACTTTGACCTCCTTGCAGGTTGATGCAGAAAAAGCGGTAAGTTTTTTTTCGTCCGCTTTCATGACCTCTTGAATACTAGGAATAGACTGCGAGGCTCCGGGTCGGGAAACGGATATGCCGCTTGCAATCGCCGCTGTTTTCAAAGCCACTTTGATATCTCCGCTTTTTACCGCTTCCGAAAGGAAGAACCCTGTGTATGTATCACCGGCAGCTGTTGTGTCCACCGCTTCAGTCTGATAGATTCCTGAGCTAAGCACTGTTCCGGTTGCACTCACGAAAACGGATCCGGCACAGCCAAGTGTCAGAACGACATTCGCATTAGGATACTTCGCATGAATTGCGCCTACCATCTTCTTCGGATCGTCACAGTCTGTCAAAAGCGCGCCCTCGACCTCATTTACCAGCAGATAGTCAACCTTTGAAAGATCGTAGGTTTTGATTCTATCATTAAACGGGGAGGGATTCAGAGCGATGATCATGCCGCGTTCTTTTGCCTGGTCAATGATGTAATCGACGCTTGAAATCTCATTCTGCAATACGACAAGGTCACCAGATGAAAACGCTTTGAGAACCTGATCAACATCTTCGTGTGTTATCTCGCCGTTTGCTCCGGCAAGAATGATGATGCTGTTCTGCCCCTCCGGTGTGACTTGGATCACTGCATGGCCGCTCGGCCCTGGGACTTGCTTCAGATGATCGACATTGACGCCATTTTCTTTTAATGTGTCGATGAGCATGCCGCCGTCTTCTCCGACCGCACCGGCAAAGTACACATCACTCCCGGCTCTGGCAAAGGCAATGGCTTGATTGAATCCTTTGCCGCCGCAGTGTAAGTCCATCTTATCTGCGGAAAGCGTTTCTCCTGCATTTACAAAGTGCTCGACGGCATATGTGCGATCTATATTGGCTGATCCAAAGACAAGGACTCTCATAGGCAGGCATCCTTTCCTCAGTAATTCTTGTTAAATTATTTTATTAAAATCATTTTACATCTTCAATTTAGCAAACTGCGACGTTGTTTTCAAGTACGATTTCAGTCTCGACCTCAATTTCTATGTTTTTAAGTAAATCCATCTAATAAAATTGTTTATTTTGCCCAATGATTTAAAAATCATCTCGACAAGTGCAGAAAGTTCATGTAAGATGATACAAAAGAACAGACTTCCCAATGGTTTGAAGGGGGCATTCGTGTGACGATTAAAGATATAGCGAAAGCAGCAGGCGTTTCCCCGTCAACGGTCTCTCTGGTTATTAACCAGAAGGACGCCCGCATCAGCGAAGAAACGCGGCAGCGTGTGCTGCAGGTCATAGAGCAAAGTAACTATATCCCCTATGCCGGTGTCCGCGGGAGGCTGCTCTCTCAAAACAATCAGATCGCTCTTGTTATGCCCTCGTTAAAGGACACCTTTCTTTCTGATTTTGCTGACAGAGTTCAAAGCCTTGCACGGAGCCAAGGCTTTGCCTTAACGGTACAATCCTCCTCTGGCCGGTCAGAAAACGAAAAGACGATCTTCTCCGAACTGAGCGAGGCGTATATTGCTGGAATGCTGGTTTTCCCCTGCGATCCCGAAAGCGTTTCATTTCTGTGTAACGACGATTGTAATATCGGCAGCGTAGTTCTGCTGGATTCTGCGTATGCCAATCTTCCTTTTCCGCAGTTAAGCCGTGATTTTGCTGCTGCCTCAGAAACAGGCACAGCGTATCTATTGAAGAATAATCATCGTAGAATCGCACTTGTCCTGCAAAGCAGCACCTCCTCTGATACACGAGATAGAGTTATTTCCGGGTATAAAACCGGGCTCTCTTCTTACAGAGCTCCATTTGACGATCAGCTTTTGGTCTTGACCGGTGATGAATTTGGGTATCAGCTTGGCAACTTAATTGACGCGGGGATTGATGCTGTTGTATGCCAGGACAGCGCATCGGCCGGTGAAACCTATCGCATTCTTTCTCAGAAACAATATAAGATCCCGGATGATATTTCGGTTATCTGTCTGGAGGACAGCCCCCTCATGGAGCAACTTTCTCCGACAGTCACCTCTGTGAAAACCGATGTGAACGAGCTGGCGCGCCTTGCCGTTGAAACACTCATTTCTCAGATCAACGGCAACCAGGCCCCTGCGTTTGCTACCAACCTTCCTGTGCAGCTGATCCGGCGTGAGAGTGTTAAGCGCCACGCGAAGCCGAAGCATAAGATTGTCATTGTGGGCAGTATCAACATGGACGTCACACTGAATGTGACGAGGCTACCGCACAGCGGGGAAACCGTTCTTGCTTCCGGGCAAAGTTCATGGCCCGGTGGCAAAGGAGCCAACCAGGCCATCGGTGTCAGCCGCTTTGGAGCGGATGCATTTATGGTAGGACGTCTCGGCAACGACTTGTACGGGAAGCAGCTTTTCGAGCGCCTGACACGCGAGCAGGTCAACATGCAGGGCGTCAGCTTTTCGCAGGATCAACTCTCCGGCACGGCGTTCATCAATGTTCAGAGCGATGGTCAAAACACGATCGTTGTCAATCCCGGCGCTAACGCCTCTGTGACGCCTGAATATATAGAAAATAATCGCTCTATCTTTGCGGAAGCTCAGTATTGCCTGGTACAGATGGAGATCCCGCTCGAGACAGTAAAAGCAATCATTCGGCTCTGCAAAGAACTCAACGTGAAGGTGATCCTGAAGCCCTCTCCCGCGCAGGAGCTTTCCGCGGAACTGCTAGACGGTCTGTTCCTGCTGATCCCTAATCAAGAGGAAGCTGATATCATTGCTCCGGATCTCTCCCCGGAGGGACAGGCAAAGGCTTTCCTTAATCAAGGTGTTGAGAACGTGATTATCACGTTGGCTGATAAAGGTTGCCTGTATGCAAGAAAGGATGAGATGCGCGCTTATCCTGCTGTGGATTTCCCGTCTGTAGATGCAACAGGCGCAAGCGACATTTTCATCAGCTGCCTTGCGGCACAACTCTCAAAAGGGAACGACATAGACACATCCATTAAACTTGCTACGATCGCCGCTTCCTACAGCGTGTCCAAGGAGGGCGTGCAGAACGCAATTATCAGTCCCGACCTGCTGGATGATCTTTTTAGCGGGGATTACTCTCTGTCAGCAATAACGAAGCAATAAAGTGTACAAATAGCAAGAGCCCGACAAATCCCATTCGATTTGTCGGGCTCTTGCTTGTAGATGGCTTTTCAAAATAATACTTTTTACGTGATTGTTTATCTCATTTGTATCTAAGCTTTTGGTCTTTGTCTCTTGTGTCGTTGGAATGTGATGGTTATAATAGTATCGAAAGAAGTGATATAAAACGAAAAGAAGATATTATCGAATTGATATGCTAAAATAAGAGAAATACCACAGGGATGCGAAAACCCCGCATCTGTTTGAGAAATAAAAAAAGGACTTCACTGAAGAAGTCCTTCGTGCACACACTGTGCGGTTGGGCAAGCCCAACGGTTTGAGTTAACTTTTATTTGAACTCACAGCGCAATTCTGTAGGGGTCTACCAAACTGCATGGTCATAATACGACGGTTTAGGGAGGTTGTCAAGATGAGCGGGCAAAAAAACTTTTATCTCGGTCTGGATATCGGTACTGACTCTGTGGGTTACGCTGTGACGGACGAGCAGTATTCTCTCTTAAAATTCCACGGGGAGCCAGCCTGGGGTGTACAGGTTTTCGATGCGGCAGAACTCAATGCCGCTCGGCGTGGCTTTCGCACCGGAAGACGCCGCCTCGATCGGCGGCAGCAGCGGGTTTTGCTGACGCAGGAGCTTTTTGCGGAGGAGATCGCCAAGGTCGATCCGGGATTTTTCAAGCGGCTGCGCGAAAGTGCGCTGTTCCGTGATGAGTCGGGTCAGCAGTTCTCTCTGTTTAATGATGCAGGCTATACGGATGTGGAGTACTACACCCAATATCCTACCATCCACCACCTGATTTGTGATTTGATGAACGATGCCCGCCCCCACGATGTGCGGCTGGTCTATCTTGCCTGTGCCTGGCTCGCGGCACACCGCGGACATTTTCTCAGCAACATTGATAAAAACAGTCTTGCTGAACTCAAGAGCTTTTCCGGTACCTATACTTCGTTCCGCAAATTCTTTGATGACCGGGACTATCTCTATCCCTGGGATGGGGCAGATGAGGAAAAGGTGTCCGCCGCTCTGCGCAAGCATATAGGCGTTACAGCGAAAGAAAAAGAGCTTACGGCTGCTCTTCTGGGCGGTGCCAAGGCTCCGAAGGATGGCACGGAGGGGTTTCCGTTCAGCCAGGCAGCCATTATCAAGCTTCTCGCCGGCGGAACCCGTCAAGTGAAAGAACTATTCCCCGGACGGGAAGGTTACGGCGAGCTGGGCTCTGTCTCACTGGCATGGGACGATGATAAGTTGGGTGAGCTGGCAGCGAAGCTCGGTGATGACTTCGAGCTGATTACCGCCTTGCGCAGCGTATACGACTGGTCTGTGCTGGTGGATGCAATCGGAGCGTTTGACACGATTTCCGCAGCAAAGGTGCACACCTATGAGCAACACCGGGCGGATCTTGCCTTCTTGAAGAAGGTAATCCGCAAATACTGTCCGGAGCGATATGATGCCATGTTCCGCGCCGTTGGGCAGGACAACTACGTTGCGTACTCCTATCACACGGATAGCAAGAACACATCCGATTTGAAGAGGAAAGACAAAGAGGCATTCTCCAAATACGTTCTTGCCTCTATCAAGGATATCACACCCGATGCTGAGGACCAGGCTGAATTTGCGGACATGAAGGAGCGCCTCGGGCTGCGCACTTTCATGCCCAAGCAACGTGATGGGGATAACCGGGTTATCCCCCACCAGCTATACTGGTTCGAGCTTAAAAAAATCCTGGCCAACGCACAGCGCTACCTCCCCTTCCTGGCTCAGGCTGATAGCCAGGGGTTGACGGTAGCCGACAAGATTGAATCCATTTTCCTGTTCCGCATCCCCTACTATGTGGGGCCGTTGAACACGGCCTCAGCGCATGCGTGGGTCGTACGCAAGCCGGGGAAAATCTACCCTTGGAATTTTGAACAGATGGTGGATCTGGATGCCAGCGAGGACGCCTTTATCCGGAACCTGACAGGAAAGTGCGCCTATCTGCCGGGCGAAGATGTGCTCCCCAAGGACTCCCTGCTGTACCACAAGTTCACCGTGCTCAATGAAATCAACAACCTCCGCATCAACGGTGTTCGGATTTCAGTTGACCTGAAGCAGCGGATTTACAGCGAGCTGTTCCTCTGCAAAAAGAAAGTCACCCGGAAGAAGCTGCTGGATTACCTGCTTTCAGAGGGAGTCATCGCCAGGGGCGAGGAGGACAGCGTCAGTGGCATTGACGAGGAAATCAAATCCAATCTGGCGCCGCAGATGGCATTTAAGCGGCTGCTGGAGGCCGGTGCGCTGACCGAGCACGACGCAGAACGCATTGTTGAGCGGGCATCTTATGCCGAGGACAAGACGCGTCTGGCAAAGTGGCTGGAGCGGGAGTATCCCGATTTGAGCGAGGAGAATCGCCGTTACCTTTGCTTACAGCGATGGAAGGATTTTGGCCGCCTTTCCCGGGCTTTCCTGGCGGAACTTATGGGCGCATCGAAGGATACCGGCGAAGCCTTCACCGTCATTGACGCATTGTGGCGTACCCAGTGCAACCTGATGGAGCTCCTTTCTGACCGATTCACGTTTGCCGCCGAAATCGAGGCTGCGCAGCGCGAATACTATGCCCACAACCCCCAGAGTCTTTCCGAACGCATGGACGCTATGTATCTGTCTAGCACTGTGAAGCGCTCTGTTTACAGGACGCTGGATATCGTCAAGGACGTCACGAAGGCATTCGGCACCCCGAAAAAGATTTTTGTGGAGATGACTCGTGGGGCGCGAGAGGATCAGAAGGGCAAACGCACCAAGTCCCGCTACCAGCAGCTGATGGAACTCTACGACCACTGCCGGCACGAGGATGTCCCGCGGCTTCGGCAGGAGTTGGAAGCGATGGGTGACAGCGCTGACAGCCGTCTGCAAAGCGATAAGCTGTTTCTCTATTATCGCCAGTTGGGCAAGTCCATGTACAGCGATACGCCCATCAGTCTGGAGAAGCTGTGGACCAAGAAGTACGACATTGACCACATTTATCCGCAGGCCTACGTAAAAGACGACAGCATCATCAACAATAAGGTGCTGGTGCTCTCCACGGAGAACGGAGCCAAGAGCGATGACTATCCTATAAAGAGTGAGATCCGCCAGGTGAGGGCAGGCTTCTGGAAATACCTGAAGGACGCTGAATTGATCAGCGAGGAAAAATACCGGCGTCTGACCCGCGAAACTCCATTCACGGATGAGGAGCGGCGCGGCTTTATCAACCGGCAGCTCACGGAAACCTCCCAGTCCGCCAAGGCGGTGGCCACGCTGCTGAAAGAACGCTATCCGGATGCGGAAATCGTCTACTGTAAGGCACGGCTCACCTCTGAATTCCGCCAGGAATTTGAGCTGCTGAAATCCCGCGCCTTCAACGACCTGCACCACGCCGTTGACGCCTACTTGAACATTGTCACCGGCAATGTGTATCACGCAAAGTTCACCCCGAACTTCGACGTTCACAGCAAGTACAGCATCAAGACGAAGACCCTCTTTACCAACCCGGTGATCGCCGGCGGCAGGACGGTCTGGGACGGCGAGGGGATGCTTGCCAAGGTCAAGGCCACTGCCGTGAAGAATACGGCACACTTCAGCAAATACGCTTTCTTTAAGACCGGAAAATTGTTTGACCAGACGATCTACTCCCCCTCTGCGGGCCTTGTGCCTCGCAAGAAGGATTTGCCCCCGGAGAAATACGGTGGATATAATAGCGCCAGCGTCATGTTCTTTATCCCTGTGCGTTACAGGGCAGGGAAAAAGGCGGAGCTTTTTATCATGCCGGTGGAGCTTCTCCACGGGCAGAGATTCCTTGAAGATGAAGCTTTTGCCCGGGAGTATGCGAAGGATCGCGTAGGACGGATTCTGGGCAAGCCGGTGGACGAGGTGTCCTTCCCTCTGGGGATGCGTCCCTGGAAGATCAACACCGTGTTGTCGCTGGATGGCTTCCGGGTGTGTATTTCCGGCAGCTCCAGTAAGGGGAAATCCCTGATTGTCCAACCTATTGTGCAATTCTCCGATGCGCCGTTCTGGCAATTCTATCTCAAGAAGTTGGAGATGCTGGCCGAAAAAGTAAGCAAAAACCCGTCCTATATGTTTGACGAGACTTACGACAAGGTGTCTGCCGAGAAAAACCTGGCATTGTACGAGCTGTATCTTACAAAGCTGGAGTCTTCTATCTACCGAAAGCGCGTCAATCCGCCCACAGAAATCCTCCGCGACGGGCAGGAAGCCTTCCGCTCCTTGACAGTTCCGGAGCAAGCAAAGGCATTGCTGAACATCCATCAGGTCTTTGGGCGCATTGCCGGAGGATGTGATTTGACAGCCATTGGAGGGGCCGGAAAAGCTGCGGCAACAGTCAACTTCAGTACCACAGCGTCTAATTGGAAAAAGAACTACTCCGATGTGCGGGTGATCGACGTCTCCGCCTCCGGCCTGTGGGAGAAGCAATCCGGGAACCTCTTGGAGCTGGTATGAGCTGGCGCAGTCTGATTGCCGACCGGGATGCAGAATTGTTTCTTGATTCTGCGCTCCGGCACGGTTATAATGCTGTTCTGCTGGACAGCTGCGAACACGCAAAGCTGCCCGGAGAGCAGAGGTACATCGTAGACGAGTCCCTCTGCGAAATTTGCTGACGGATTTGAGACCCTGTATGCCTCCAAGCCCCGGCGGTACAGCCCGCTTTTCCCGACGTAGGTCAGGATTTGAGGTTTGAGAGCAGTGCAATTCTGTAGGGGTCTCAAACTCCCTTTGCCTATTAGCAAAGGCCGTCAACGTTTGAGAGCAGTGTGATTCTGTAGGGGTCTCAAACGGCAATCGCAGCAGGGGTAAATAAATCACGGTTTGAGAGCAGTGTAATTCTGTAGGGGTCTCAAACCCATATCCCGCTGGCTGATACTGCCCGTGAGTTTGGGAGCAGTGTAATTCTGTAGGGGTCTCAAACTTGCAAACGTATGCCTGCAGCTGTGAGGTGGTTTGAGAGCAGTGTAATTCTGTAGGGGTCTCAAACGGCGCTTTTCAAAATCAGCATGGTCGCGGGGTTTGAGAGCAGTGTAATTCTGTAGGGGTCTCAAACGGAAAATTGTGCCGTGGTCAACAAATGGTCGTTTGAGAGCAGTGTAATTCTGTAGGGGTCTCAAACCTCGGCAGAAACGTGGGCAAGAGCCTGAACGTTTGAGAGCAGTGTAATTCTGTAGGGGTCTCAAATAGTCGATAACTGATTTCGTGGAGGACTGCTGTGCAGCCCTCCACGATGATTATCCCGTTATACACATTCCCGCGGCCCCTCACGCTACGTCTCCGGTGTGCACCGGCTTGCCCTCCAAAAAAGTGACGTCCTTACCGAAGTTACTGCTCACGCTGCTGTCCAGGTTGTCCACCACCGCCAGCAGCTTGGCCTCCGGCGTGATGGGGCTCACGCCAACGCGGAACGGATAGGCGGTGTGGTGGCTGGCCACCAGGTTTTCCAGCTTCCTTGCCTTATCCTCCGGCGTGCCCAGCTCCTGGGCCATCTCCCGAATCATCATGGCGCCCTCCAGCGCATGGGCGTTCTCCTTCATGGCATCCGTGGGCCGCATTGCCGCGCCGGTGCTGTCAAAGCCATACTCACGCACCTTGCCGATGTCGTGGAGCACCGCCCCGGCAGTCAGCAGCTCTTTGTCAATGCCAAAGTCATAGGTATCATTGTAGTATTCAGCGAAGTTATACGCCCACTCCATCACCTCGAAGGTGTGGGTCAGCAGACCGCCCACGCAGGCGTGATGGCTGCCGGTGGACGCCGGGCAGGAACTGAACACCTCCTTGTTTTCGTCCACCAACGCCTTGCACAACAGGAGATAGTCCCCGTCCTGGATCTTCGCCACCATGGCATCCCGGAACGTCTTAAACCCCTCTTCCCCCGACAACAACCCGTGGGGCAGCAGCGTCCGGATGTCGTTCTGCGCGTCGTCAGCATCCAGAGGCCAGATGTCGATAATCCGAATCTGGGGCGCGCCCTTGTAGGAGCCCATCCTACCCTGCACCATCACAGGGGTGCCGGCGCTGGACTCATCCAACTCTCCGCAGTAATCAAAGCAGATGCCGGCGATGGCGCCCTTGCAGTTCCGCAGCGTGCACACCATGTTCTGCCCGCCGTTCTTGTTCCGATACAGCCGCACCTCCTCCAGGATGAAGGCGGCGCACACGTCGAAGGCGTTATAACCACCGGCCATGCCAAAGAAAAACTTCTGGCTATTCTGATAATCGTCCATAATGCTCATTTTCTTACCTCTTCTCTCGTAAATTATTATTGTGTGCGGGAGGGGAACAGCCCCTCTCTGCCGTTGCAATAGTGTTTTCTCGCAATCATTTTACCCACGGTAACGCCAAGCGGCTCTGCCAGAGTAAACAGATTGTCAATGCTGTGCAAATTCGTTTTTTACGCCGCACCTCCTCCCGTCAGCACACAGCCCTGCCGGTACAGGCTCACCCTATCAGCTTCAGGTACCCCCCAAGCCGTGAATGCGCCGCGGCTACGACAGTCCATATCCAGCCCACCCGAGAGCATCATCCGCTCCCTCCCCCACCCAGCCGGAGCGGTGGTGCTGCTCTCCCTCCTGCCGAAGTGATACAGCCTTGCGTTTGCTTGTTTACCGTGACGTTTCATATGTATTACCTCCTTATCATATTATCTGGGCACACGCCCTCGCTTATGTGTCCCCTATATGTACCTTTATTTGGGCCCGGCGAGAAACGGTTTTCTTTCTCACCGCACCCATCCTTTTCTTCTGTTGAAAATAGCAGGTTGCGCATCCTGCCGTCCTTTTGGGGCAGCTGTTCGCTGCCCTTAAGGTGTGCAGTTCTCCTCGCGGGCGGCCTGTCCCTCCTCCTCGCCGGGTTTTTCCAACAGCACCCGCAGCGCGTCGGAGAAGAGGTAGGTAATCTCGATGTGCTTGTCCTCAAACACCCGGATTTCCTTCACCGTCTGCGCCAGGGTCGCCCGGTCCAGCGTTGTGAGGCAGCCCAACCGCAGGAGCTGGTCCACCCAGGGCTCCTGCAAAAGCTCTTGAGGGTCCTCCTGCTGCGCCAGCTGAGCCAGTTGCCCCTGCAATGACGCCTCCTGCTTGTCGTAGTCCTCCTTATAGCGGAGATACTCGTCCCGGGACAGCAGGTTCTCCTTGTAATCTTCATAGGCGCCCTTCTTCAGGTGCTGCACCCGTGTCAAGGCGGCGGTAAGACGCTGCTGCTCGGACGAGCGCCGCGCCTGCAGGGGGCTCTCCTCCCGGCACGACTCCGCCACCTGGCGCAGATCCTTCACCTCTGCGATAATGCGATTCAGGTCCGCCAGAATGATGGCCTCCAGCGTTTCCATAGGCGTGGAATGACTGCTGCACACCGTCGCCCCATACCGGCGGTAGGAGCCGCAGGAGTAGGTGGTCTTCTTGCCCCAAATAGTCTTGACCATGGCCCGTCCGCAATCACCGCAGAACAGAAAGCCTGCGAACAGGCCCAGGTTGCCCTGGAAGTCGATCTCCCGGCCATTCTTGGCCACCTGCGCCTGCACCGTGTCCCACAGCTCCCGGGAGATAATGGCCTCGTGGGTATTGTCCACCACCACCCAGTCCTTCTTATCCAGCGCCTTTGCCTTGCCGTGCATCGTGGGCCGCACACTGCGGTTCTGCACCATGGCACCCGCGTACATTTCATTGGTCAGCATGCGGTGAATGGTGGCGTAGGTCCAGTACCGGGTGGTCTCCAGGCGGTGGTTGTTGCAGTACTTCATGCCCATCATCTTCTTATACTCACTGGGACAGGGAATCTTCTCCTCGTTCAGTGTCTTGGCAATGCGCACCTGCCCGATGCCCTGGGCTGCCATCTGAAACACCCGCAAAACCACCCGGGCTGCCACCGGGTCAACCATCAGCCTGTTGTGGTTCTCCGGGTCCTTCTGGTAGCCGTAGGAGGCAAAGGCGCCCACGAATTCGCCCCGCTGCTGCTTGACGCGGAAGGCACTCCGCACCTTCCCGGAGATGTCCTTGGCGTACTGTGTGTTGAAGACGTTCTTCAGCGGCAGCAGCATGTCATAGGGCCCATTCAGGCTGTCCACATTGTCATTGATGGCAATGAACCGTATATTCCGGCTGGGCAGGTACCGCTCCAGGTAGTAGCCCATGTCGATATAGTCACGGCCGAAACGGGACAGGTCCTTCACGACGATGCAGTCGATTTTGTTCTTCTCAATGTCGTCCAGCATCCGCCGGAACGCAGGGCGGTTAAAGTTGGTGCCGGTAAAGCCGTCGTCCGCATAGTCCTCTACGATGACCAGCCCGGCATGGACCGCGCAGTAGTCCTCTATCACCCGCTGCTGGTTGACGATGCTGTCGCTCTCCAGCTTGTCCCCGTCCTCCCGGGAAAGTCGGGCGTAGCGCCCGACGCGGTATGTATCTTTCGTACCCATAGGCTTATCGGCTGTGGGTCCTGACCAGCGCCGCCACTACCTCCCTGGCGGAGCGGGTCCCCTCAAAGTGACGCGTAACGCGATAGGTCGTCGTGTCTTTGCGTTTCATTATGATACCCTCCATATGCGTTTTGTTGTTCCAACATATGAAGGTATGCCGGCAAACATACCTGCCCAGCCTGCCCCCGCAGGCCGGACGAACCTCCTTTCCGAAGAAATAAGAAAAACCGTGCAGGTCAGTCCTACACGGTGCACATACTGCCCCGTCCCTTCGCATACCCTTTCCCCCCTTGCAAACGAAGCGAAAAAAGAATATACTACAGGTGCGGTGCAGATTCATTTCTGCTGTGTAGGTGCTCACTTCACCTATGCAGGCAAGTGGGGGTTGCCGCCCCCTCTTGCTGCCGCACTTTTTTCTTTTACCCTATTATAACACTATGTGTCCCCTATTGCAAGCACTTTTTTTGGCTTTTTTGAATCATTTTGCTGCTGCACAGCCCAGTTTTACGTGACATACGCTATATTAAATATAGTATCAGTAGGTCGGTCTCCGCAAAACAGCGGGCCGGGAGAGCATCTCTGCTCACCCGGCCCGCTGTTTTTATCTGTATGCCCCGGCTATATCACTTCTGCCAGTCCTCTTCTGTCCATGCGCTTCTTTCGATTGCGTCCCCTCGTCTGTTTCTGCGTTGCTGTCGAATCAGCCTGTTTGCGGCAGCAAGGTTTCTCTCTACAACCAATTGTGGAAATCCGAATTGATATGCTTCTTTCAGCAGCCGGTCACGGTTTTCCGGGTGGAAGCACATCTCTCTCATGGAGCCTTCACTATTCAGCACATCAACCGCCGGCTCAATGGCGGCTATCAAATAGGGGATCATGTCAATGGGCACATAGCGTGATGATTTGTTCAGCTCCCAACTCATCAGTGCGTTATACATTATCCCGTCATCCATTTTCCTCAGGTTGAATCCGTTTTCCCCCCCTATGCCGAAGAAGTCGTTAAAGCAATTCTCTGCCGCGTCTGTGTACAGCGTGCGGGCCCGCAAGGCCGGCAGCCCACATCCGTTGGTGTAGGAAAGAGCTTCCTGTTCCGTCCGAATGGCATCTATCGCGCTGTCAGGTAAACTATCAACTTCACAGTTTGAAATAGCTATCTCGTTATTACGCCAATAGCGCTGTAGGTTTTTTGAGAAAGTAGACAAACGTGGACTTATCGATTCTCTTTTGGCGGCTTCTGCCATCACGCAGATACCCTTTTCCAGATCCTCCAGGCCCTGGATTGTCTGCTGTAACCAATCCTTTTTCTTCTTCCTCCTCGGGGATAGCTGTTTCGGGTCATCCCGAAATAGCTTCCTGTCCGCTTTCTTCCGGACTATCGCCGCAATATCGGCTGACGCCTCTCTTCGAACCGTTTCCGATACACGCAATGGGGCCATCTTGATGGACGCCCTTTTGTATACAGCCTTTACTGCATCATATATCCAGTTATAAGGGTCAATAAACAATTCTTTTGTTTTGTTTTTACCCTGCAGCGCACTTAACCTGTCCTTCAGCGCATCAGCATCGCCCGGTTCCACAATATCCAGCAGATTCCCACTCCAGCAATCCAGCAGAATTGTTAACTCCTGCTCTGCCTCCGTGCGAATAACGAAAACACCCAGAACATCGGGCGATTTCATTCTTTCATGTACCTTTGCATCAAATTCTTTCAGCCACCCCGAAAAAATCTTCTCGATGCCGCTTATGCTAATCTGGTTGTCAATGCTCTTTCTGACTTGTCTGATGGGAGAGAGCATCACCCCCAGGCCTATATACTGCTGCATCCTGTATGTGCAGCGCGCTTTTGGGGCCGCAAACTCTTCTTTAGGTGATACCCGCTTGTTACAGTTGGGGCATAGTAATCTGGGTCCTAAATATTTAAGCCTATCATATGGTGACGCTTTGTTGTTGTCGCAAACCCATTGGGGGATGACATCGTGCAGATCGCGCCGGGAATACTCCTTGACATACAATCTTTCTCTGCACGTATCACAGTACCAACCCCTGTCACCGCTCTTGACAGCTGTGAACACCGGATCAATATCCCCCGATAGTACATTCAGCCCGTCGATTCCCAGCAGCTCCGTACGTTCACAATCGACACCACGTTTCCACACAGATTCTATAGATTCTGCCATGTATATTCCCCTCCCTTATTTTCACTACCAGATCCAGTATACCACATCTGCCTCGGTTCACAATACATTCTTCCCCGCTAAAGTGAACGATTGGCTAGCTTTGTCGCCTTTAATAGTTCTATACTATACCAGAGCTTTTTCTAAAGGAGGCGATCCCACGGCAATCAATGCAATTAATGTACCGACCAAAAGGCCGGATGTAGATGCTCACATCACCATATCCCGCAAAGCCGGAAGGTCCACGGTCAATCTACAGGGCTACGCTGTACAGCACGGAACGCAAACGCGGGTTGACGGGTCCAAAACGCTGCCGCGCAGGGGCGTCCCCGATAACCCGACTGCAATCGATTCGGCAAAGCGGAGTCTTGTGGACTCTATCCTGTCCGCGTTGCGTCACCCGGTGCAGGCGCGGCAGCAGTCCGCCCATAGCAGCAACGGCCTGGACGAAAATAACGCCATGACGCTCAGCTTCAGAAAACTGGAAAAAACCGAACCAAAAGATTGGACTCAGTGGCGCAGCACCGTCGCCAAACGGTGGCTCACCTATTTCGGAATTAACATTCTCCCGAGACTCCAGGATTATCTGAACCAGCCCTTCACTGACCAGGATCGTTATGAACTGCGGCAAGCCATCATCCAGGACATCACAAACAATGGCAACAGCCACACCGGCACGTCCTCCGTGATTAACACCGCCAATAGCAATCTGACCGCCGCGCAGAAGATCTATGACGCCATGTGCGGAGTGGATCCCACCCTCCCCACTATTGTGCTCAGGTCGCGTAATCGGCTCAAGCTTATTCGTCCGGAGCAGGTCAAAGCACTGAGCGACTCCGTGCGGCAGCAATTTGCCGAATTCTTGCAGACCGCCGCTGAATCCGATCCCAAGCATGCGCTGTGCGCCATGCTGATGTTTGCCGGGGCCGCGCGAACAGCGGAAGCCGCAGGAGTGGATCCGTGGACGGACATTACCTTTACAGACTTCGGTTGCACTGTCACGATTCTATTTCAGGAGAAAGACAGCGCACGGTGTCCCACCCTCAAGACCAACAACGCCTACCGCACCGTAGTCATCCCCGCCGGTCCCACAAGTGTCATCCGAAGTTGTCTTGGCCATCTGACCCGCCCCACGTCTCCACAACCGCTGATGAAAGCAGATGACCTCTCCGCCTGGGTGCGGACTAACCTCAGCACTTTTATTGCGAGCCCCACTTTTTGGGACGATGTATCCAACGTGGCCTATTTGGACCCGCAGAAGGACGCTGTGGACAACAATGAGGTTACCGCCTATGTGCTCCGCCGGGACTGTGCCTCTCGTTGGCGCAACAAGTGTGGTCTGACACAGGACGAAATTGACTATCTCATGGGGCACGAGTCCTCCAAGAGTATCACCGCAAAGCCGGATTACAGGCTGCCTTCCAACCAGGCGCTTTTGGCCGCCAAGATGGAGCGGGATGTCCTTTTCCCCATCGGATCTCACCATCCTGCCTTGACGCCCATCTCACTGTGTGCAAACCAGGATGTCAATTATATTGCCTATGACAAGTTCAAGCTTGTCAATGACGGCAGTGAGGAGCTGATGCTCACTCTGACAGTCCACGCCGAAGAGGCGGGCAGTACCATTTCTGTCTCCTGTGATACAGGAGTTACCATGCTTCAGGCAAGCAACGTGTCGAAAAATACCCGCGGTATTCGCGAAAACAAGCCCGCCATCGGGTCTTAATCAGGAGGTTAATCATGACGGACAAGGAGTGGGATAACAAACGCACCACATTTGATGTGCGGCAGCTTGCTGACGGACGTGAGCATTATAAGGGGATATACTGGCATAACGGTGTTGCGTTTAAATTCAGCATTACCAAGCAGGTCAACGGGGAATATGACTATACTGGCCGCGTCAGCGTCCTCTCGCCCGAGAGCGGGAAGGTGCTGCAATTGACTGGCAAGGCGCGGCGCCAGCGGATCAATAGTTATCAGCGTAAACACGGCAATGTCAATATAGATACGCCGCACTGTAAGCAGTGTGCGGTCTTTAAAGATACCAAGTTTAACGGCGGCAATGTCGACGCGGTGAAGTCGCACATTGAGGAAACCGCAAAGCGGTTATTTGCCGAGAATGCCGTTTTGCTGAACTCGTTGCTTCGTGGCGTGTGCAAGCCGGAAACGATTACGCCGTCCGAGGCGGCTCAGCTCTATGCCGAGCAGTTTACATTGGAAGACGGAAAAAAGGCTTCCCAGAAAACAGCTGATGCTCATATCTCTCGCTTAACGAGCACATGCGCATCGCTGCCCAATAAAGCCATGAGAGAAATCTCCCAGGCGGAAATTGCCGCCGCCGTCAAAAAGGATAACATCTCCAATCGCGGGCAACGGCTTCTGTATCGGTTTTGGAAATACCTGTTGGAAAAAGCGCTTTGTACCGGTGTCAACCCGGTCCCCTCCAACGCACAGCAAAAGATATCTACCAAGCTCCTGCAGGCACGCGCCGCCAATCCCGCAGTGCTCGACCTGACCATGTGCGATGAACTCTATACCTTAATCATGCAGCATCCGCCCAGCGGGTGTGACTGCGGTGTAGCGCTGATGCTCTGGGGGCGTGTTCCCCCTTCAGAAGCCCTTGTGTGGGGCGACATCCTTTTCGACCCGGGTGATGCGTCGCTGGCTCGCGTGCGAATCACGAAAAGCAACAATGCAGGAGCTACTCACGACTATACCCGTCCGCTTTTCCCCCAGGCGGCGCTGATTCTGAGGGACCGTTACCGCAGCCTGCAAAGCCGTTACAAGCCGAAAAAGCTGCGTACAATGCCCATTATCTCCCAGGATACCAATCCCGCTAAGGCAATGGGCCGCAATGTTGTCCTGCAATGTGCCAATAAGCGGCTGCGCGATATCGGCGTAAAAGAGGAAACATTCCGCTGCTGGCGCGCTCCAAAATCCGCTGTCTCTGAGCGGATCATGTTCAACACCTACGATTCTCTCCTGCAAAACAACTGCGGCTTGGCAGACGATCCTGCTACCGTGCATTTTTTGCAGGGTAAGCCGTTGGGGGATGTCACCAGCGATCACTACACCTCCTTCACCGAACCGGCTGCGGCAAAGCGTATGCATATCGCCCAGATGGCAGTCCAACCGCTCATGAAAATCATCGAGCCGCCTGCCAACACCGACAACGGGATTTCTACCACTTATTTCAGCCCGCCGAACACCAGGAGCACCGTTGCTGCTGACATTACCCTTCGCATTCCTCCAGGCGGACATGTTTCTGTTGAATGTCTCAACGGTGTCTCCCTCTCCACAAAGCCGCGCCTCGTGCAGAACGGAAAACCGAAGCGGAAATCCGCTGCAAGAAAAGGCAAAGCCAGTCAGCAGGCAAGTCCTCGCCAAGGTACCCAGCCCAATCCCGGTGGCGCCGTAAAAAGCGCAACATAACTCTTTGGCGGCAAGTGCCGCACCGTCATTTCCCATAAAACAGACCCACCCCCGCTTTCATTCTGAAAGCGGGGGTGGGTTTTATATGCTCATGACGTGGGCAGCATCAACAAAAAAATGTTGCCTCGCCGAAGAAGTCCACCCACTTTTCGATGACTTCGCCGCTGCGCGCTTCAATCACTCTGATGATGTTCCGCAGCACTTTTTCAGGGATATGAGAGTCGTTATTGCACCGCAGGCATTTTCCGGACTTTGTAATCCATACTTTTGTACCATTCGCCACCGGTGCCCCCTCCGAAATGTGAACGTGCACCGGCTCTAACGGCTCATTCTCATTTGCCCAGAAATACACCCAGTAGGCGCCGATCTTAAAGACCTGCGGCATGGTCGAAGCCTCCTGTCTGTGCAAACTCCATAATCAAATGCGCGGTCGACTCGATGACCTCCTGGTACCGGTCAATCTCTTTCGCGGAAAAGCCCTGAATGTCCTCCCAGCGATAGGTCGGCAGAAAACAGGTGGCATGATGAAAACCGTCCTTTGCGTCAGGCTTCTCTACATATACCTTCACTTCCCCGCCGGGAAGCATTTCAGAGTGCACAATTTCCGTATCGCCGTCGATCTGCAAAAATGGATACATCATGGAAAACACCCGCCTTTCTCGCTTTCAGTTTACCACGAATGGCCATTTTATACAAGCCGGATTTTCGTCTCCCCCCATCGCCGCCACACAGTGCGCTGCGCAGGCAGCGCATCCCGCCGCAAAGGCGCTCACAGGATAGTATAAAGCGGCAAATTCCGGCATTTAGTCCTCAGTTTTAGACAAATTGCCGAACCCATTCCCAGCGGATATTCCGGCATTTTGTCCGTTTTATATGGTAGCATTACCCGGCATTTTCTCTCTTTTCTGCGTAAGCCGATCCCGGCATTCTGTTTGTTTCCATGCTGCGCTTTTTCCGGCTTTTCCTCCTTTTCTATCGGCGGCATTACACGGCATTTCTTCCGTTTTAACCTGTGGCAAATTCCGGCATGAAAACCCGAAAGGCCGCGGTATTCCTTGCTTTTTTGCGCTTCCTTTTCGCTAAAAAAGCATCTTTCGTTCTTAACAGAACTCCGTTCCATTCTTTTGCCTGCCCCGCGCAGTATCGTTTCCCTCCTATTGGTGCCCCATCGTTTCCGCCGTTTATCGCACTCTTACATTCCCCCAAGGAGAAGGCGATGCCGTCCTTTAAAATCCGTCCGCGCAGCGGACACCTTTTCTCTTCCCTCTTCTCTTTTCTCTTATCAAAAAAAGAGAGGAGCGTTGCTCCTCCCTTCTGGCTGTATTCCATTGTCCGCCACGGTCAGTCCACTGTGCGCATGAAGCTGACGCCGCTTTTTTGCATCTTCACGTTGAGATGCACCCGGTCGCCCCGGATGAAGCTGCAGGTGTACTCGTACACCCGGCCGTCCTCGGTGCGGGTGCGGCGCTGGTGGTAGAAGGCGCAACTGCCGGACGGCACCTGCAGCAGCTCCGCCTCCCGGCCGGACACCGTCACCGCCTCGTAGCTCTCCTCGGCGGAGAAGGGGGTGATGCCCATGTGGTAGAGGAGGCTGTAAAAGCTGTGGGTCTCCACCAGCTCCCGGGAAAGCTGGGGATAGGTGTACTGGGGATAGTAGCTGGTCTCCAAAATCAGAGGCTGGCCGTCCACGTTGCGGACGCGGGTGAAGCAATACACCGGCGTGCCGCTGCGCAGCTCCATCCGCTGGCAGATGTGGGGCTCCGGCTGTTCGATGACCCGGAAATCCACCAGGGTATTGCTGGGGGTCTTGCCCATGGAGTTGATCTCCGTGGTGAAGGAGTAGCGCACGCCTCGGGGATTGGTGGCCGGGTCGGCCACGAAGGTGCCCCGGCCCCGCTTGCGCACCACCAAGCCCTCATCCTCCAGCTCGCCGATGGCCTGGCGCACCGTGTTGCGGCTGATGCCCAGGGCCCGGCACAGCTCCGCCTCGCTGGGCATCAGGTCGCCCACCTGCATGACGCCGGTGGAGATATTGCGCTTGATGATGCCCACCAGCTGGGTATACAGCGGGATGTCGCTGTCCAGCGACAGATGCTCCCGCAGAATGGGATTGACATCCATAAGGCTCATGCCCTCGCTTTCGCAGAATGTTCTCTTGTACCTATTGTACCATACATTTGTGTATTATGGTACCCCTTTTGGAAAAATTTTCTCAAAAGGAAAAACGCCGTCTGAATAGACGGCGTAATTCCCGGAACAAAAGAAGGAAAACTCAGATAGCGGATATAAATTTGGCCTTGCGACGCAAATTACTTGTGGTCCACGCTGTACATGTGCTCAATGAGGCACAGGACCTTATCGGAGTAACCGATCTCGTTATCGTACCAGCTGACCACCTTCACGAAGGTGTCGGTCAGAGCGATGCCGGCCTTGGCATCGAAGATGGAGGTGCGGGTATCGCCCAGGAAGTCGGAGGACACCACGTCCTCGTCGGTGTAACCCAGAACGCCCTTCAGCTCACCCTCGGAAGCCTTCTTCATGGCGTCGCAGATCTCCTGATAGGAGGCGGGCTTGGCCAGGTTCACAGTCAGGTCCACCACGGACACGTCCAGGGTGGGCACGCGCATGCTCATGCCGGTCAGCTTGCCGTTCAGGGAGGGGATCACCTTGCCCACGGCCTTGGCAGCGCCGGTGGAGGAGGGGATGATGTTGCCGGAAGCGGCACGGCCGCCGCGCCAATCCTTCAGGCTCACGCCGTCCACGGTCTTCTGGGTGGCGGTGGTGGAGTGCACGGTGGTCATCAGGCCGTCGGTGATGCCGAAGTTGTCGTTCAGCACCTTGGCGATGGGGGCCAGGCAGTTGGTGGTGCAGCTGGCGTTGGAGACGAAGGTCATATCAGAGGTGTACTTGTCCAGGTTCACGCCGGTGACGAACATGGGGGTGTCGTCCTTGGAGGGAGCGGACATGACGACGTGCTTGGCGCCGGCATCGATGTGGCCCTGGGCCTTCTCCTTGGTCAGGAACAGGCCGGTGGACTCGATGACGTACTCAGCGCCGACCTTGCCCCAGGGCAGAGCGGCGGGATCGCGCTCGGCAAACACGGGGATGGCCTTGCCGTTGATGACGATGTTGTTGTCGCTGGAGGAGACCTCACCGGCGAAGTGGCCATGCATGGTGTCATACTTCAGCATGTAGGCCAGATAATCGGCGGGGCACAGATCGTTGATGCCCACGATCTCGATCTCGGGGTGGTTCAGGGAGCAGCGCAGGACCATGCGGCCGATGCGGCCAAAACCGTTAATACCAACTTTGATGCTCATAATACAAACTTCCTCTCTGATGGAATATATCAAACGTATGGGACGTTTAGATTATATGCGATTTTCGCAAAAATGCAATACCTTTTCTGAAAAAAATTTCATTGGAGGGCCGATTTCGGCAAAAGACGACAAATGCCTTGTTTTTTCCCCGGCCATTTGGTATGATATGGCCGTAAATCCCCATCTTTCCATGGGAAAATCGCCCTGGCGCGGGGCAAGATGGAGGGTAGAGAGGAGGCGCAGGCCGTGGAGGAGAACAGGGAGCAGACGCTCCATGAAATACTGGCGTCGGTGGCCCGGCAGATGCGGCTGCCGCTGAACAATATCGGCCTTGCCTTACAGTGGCTGCTGCCGGAGGACGCCGGGGAGCGGGAGCAGCGGTCCGCCGCCATTTTGCAGCAGAGCTACTACCGCATGATGCGCCTGGCCGACCAGCTCTCCGCCGCCGGGCTGCTGGCGGGCGAGGCGGTGCCGCGCAAGGCCAACGTGGCCGTGGACCGCTGGCTGGAGGAGCGCTGTGCAGAGGCCGAGGGCCTGTTCCGGGAAAAGGGCGTGGCCCTTAGCTGGCGCTGCGACCTGACGGGCCACATCGTGGGTCTGGACCGGGAGCAGATGGACAGGCTCCTCTGGAATCTTCTGAGCAACGCGCTGAAATTCACCCCTGCCGGCGGGGCCGTCACCGTGACGGTGCGCCGGGCCGGGGCCCAACTGCTGCTGACGGTGTCCGACACCGGCTGCGGCATTCCGGAGGACCGGATGGACACCGTGTTTGACCGGTGGCACCACGGCTTCGCCCCCGACCCCGCCCAATACGGCGTGGGGCTGGGGCTGCCCCTGTGCCGGGCCATCGCCGAGGCCCACGGCGGTCGGCTGATGCTGGATTCCCGGGAGGGAGAGGGCACCACCGTCACCGTGGCGCTGCCGGACCGCCGGGTAGAGAGCGGCGAGCTGCGCCAGACGGCGGGGGATTACGCCGGCGGCCACAGTCGGGTGCTGCTGGCCCTGTCTGACGCCCTGCCCTACACCGCCTTTACCGCGGAAAAGCTGGACTGAGTGACGAAACAGCGCCGGGGCGGCGCTGTGAGCCTGTCAAAAAACGGCATAGCCGTTTTTTGACAATGGGGTTGCAGTCTACTACGCGCACGAATCGTGCGCCTTTGGCGCACAATTCGCACACTTCGTAGCCTGAGAAGTGAAAAAACTGACGCGCATGTCGTCAGTTTTTTCGATTTCATGGGTTCGCGCCTTGCGAGGCGCGAAATCTGCGATGCTTATTGACAATCTGACAGCGCCTGGGCGGCGCTGTCTCGTTTTAATAAATACAGAAAACTGAAGAATGAATAATTTAGGTGGCTGCTGCGCGGCATTATAGTCTACCCGCGCAGCGGATACCGCCATGATTCATTCCATTTCGCCGGAGGTGTTTTCCATGCCGCAAACGAAGAAAGTGCTCATCGCCATGTCCGGCGGGGTGGACAGCTCCGCCGCTGCGCTGCTGCTGCAGCGCGCCGGGTATCAATGTGCCGGGGCCATGCTGAAATTATTCCCCGGCGAGGACGGCAAGTGCTGCTCCGCCGACGCCGCCGACGACGCCCGGGCCGTGGCCTGCCGTTTGGGGATGCCCTTTTACGTGTTCAACGAGACGGAGCGGTTCCAAAAAGACGTGATGGACCGCTTTGTGGCGGAGTACTGCGCCGGGCGCACCCCCAACCCCTGCATCGACTGCAACCGCTGCCTGAAATTCGGCGCCCTGCTGGACAGGGCCCTCACCCTGGGGTATGACTACATCGCCACCGGGCACTACGCGAGGGTGGCATACGACGCCGCGGCGGGCCGCTACCGGCTGCTGCGGGCCGCGGACCGCAGCAAGGACCAGACCTATGTGCTCTATCAGCTCACCCAGGCCCAGCTTGCCCACCTGCTGCTGCCCCTGGGGGACTACGACAAGCCCGCCATCCGGGCGCTGGCCCGGGAGGCAGGGCTCACCAACGCCGACCGGCCCGACAGTCAGGACATCTGCTTCGTGCCGGACGGGGACTACGTGGGCTTTCTGCAGCGCAGCGGCGTGACGCTGACCCCCGGCGACTTTGTGGACGAGGCGGGCAATGTGCTGGGCCGCCACAAGGGGCTGCCCTGCTACACCACCGGACAGGGCAAGGGCCTGGGCATCGCCCTGGGCCGCCACGTGTACGTGCTGGACAAGGACCCGGAAACGAACACGGTCACCCTGGGGGACAACGGCAGGCTGATGCACCGCACGCTGACGGCCTCCCACGTGAACTGGATCATCCCCATTCCCGGCGGACCCATCCGCTGCACCGCCAAAACGCGGTACAGCCAGCGGGAGGCCACCGCCACCGCCTTTCCCCTGCCCGACGGCACGCTGCGCCTCACCTTTGACCAGCCACAGCGGGCCATGACACCCGGCCAGGCAGCGGTGCTGTACGACGGCGAAGAGGTGCTGGGCGGCGGGACCATTGAGGGGATCGAAGATTGAAAAATGAATGATGAATAATGTAAGGGAGGGGCTCTGCTCCTCCCTGTTTCTTTATCGGCGGGGCGGCGCTGCCGTATTGGCGAGACACGCAGGTGCCGCCCTACGGAGAGGGCGCGTCATTTCTCCGTAGGGCGGGACCTATGTGTCCCGCCTTGCCCGGTGGCTGGTTTTACAAAAGGCGGGCTGTTTGCGGGCGGTTGGCATTTTGTTCGTAGGGGAGGACGACCCTGTCCTCCCCCGGCCCGGGTGCGGGACGGCATAGGGCGGAGCAGCGCCAGCGACACCCTGCGAAGAATGAGCAGTCGGTGGAGCCAGTGCCCTTGGGGTAAGCCCCGCTCCTACGAATTGTTGTTGTGCCTGGGTGCCATTTATCCGGGCAGGGCGGCGGACGCTGCCGGGGCGGCGCGCCGGGTCGTCGCGCCCTACGGAATCATCGTACCCCTCCGCAACCAACCTGCCTTTCAGCGACCCCGCCGCCGTGCAAACGGGCGCTTCATGAAGCGCCCCTACGGAGGAAATTGCCACCGTTCACCATTCACCCGGCCTTGACGGTGTTCGCGCCTGGGTGCGGCGCGCCGGGTCGTCGCGCCCTACGCATGGTCATCGCTTCCGTTCACCATTCACCCGGCCTTGGCGGTGGTCCTCATTCAGTATTCATTCCACAAGAAAAGCGCCCCGGTTGTCCGGGGCGCTTCTTTTGTTATGTCACTTCGGCAAGCAAAGGTCTCTTCGCTTACTTGGCCAGGGCCTTGTCGGCCTTTGCCATTTCCTCGAAGATGCCGGCGTGCTTCTTGGCCACGATAGCCTTGATGACCAGCAGGACGCAGACCATCAGGACGATCTCAATGGCCAGGCAGATGGGCCAGCTCTTGATGAAGGGGGCGATCAGGAAGCCAACGGCGCTGACGCACACCACGGTGATGGCATAGGGCAGCTGGGTGGCCACGTGGTTGATGTGGTAGCAGTGGGCACCGGCGGACGCCATGATGGTGGTATCGGAGATGGGGGAGCAGTGGTCGCCGCACACGCCGCCGGCGCAGCAGGCAGCCAGGCCGATGACGCACAGGGTGGGATTGGTGCCGTAGTCGAACACCTGGCAGACAATGGGAGCCATGATGCCGATGGTGCCCCAGGAGGTACCGGTGGCGAAGGCGATGATGGAGGACAGCAGGAAGATGACGACGGGCAGGAAGTTCATCAGCGCGTCGGCGTCAGCCAGCAGGTTCTGCACGAAGTCGCCGGAGCCCAGGCCGCCCTTGGTCATAGCGCCCAGGGTCCAGGCGAAGCAGAGGATCAGAATGGGGCTGACCATCTGGATGAAGCCGTTGGGCACGGACTCAAAGCTCTTCTCGAAGGAGATGGCCTTGCGCAGCCAGAAGTAGATGAAGGTGAACACCAGGGCCACGATGGAGCCCAGGCACAGGCCGACAGAGGCGTCAGCATTGGCGAAGGCGTCCATGAAGGTCTCGCCGTCCCAGAAGCCGCCGGTGTAGATCATGCCGATGATGCACATGACAATCAGCACCACCACGGGCAGGATCAGATCCAGCACGGAGGACTTGCCGTTGCCTTCCTCATAGTTGTCGGCGCCGGCGAAGGGACGATGCTCGGTGGTGAACAGGTCGTCCTTCACCTGGGCGTTGTACTCATGGGTCAGCATGGGGCCGTAGTCGATGTTCAGCAGGGAGATGACGATAATCATCACCAGGGTCAGCAGGCAGTAGTAGTTATAGGGGATCTGCTGAATGAACATCTGGATGCCGGAGACGTAGCTGTCATCCACGTAGCCGGCCACGGCGGCGGCCCAAGAGGACACGGGAGCCAGCATGCAGACGGGGGCGGCAGTGGCGTCGATGACGTAGGCCAGCTTGGCCCGGGAGATCTTGTGGCTCTCGGTGACGGGACGCATCACGGAGCCCACGGTCAGGCAGTTGAAATAGTCGTCGATGAAGATCAGCACGCCCAGCAGCATGGTCATCAGCTGTGCGCCGGCGCGGGTATGCACGGTCTTCTTGGCCCAACGACCGAAGGCAGCGGAGCCGCCGCCCTTGTTCATCAGGTCCACCATGATGCCCAGAATCACCAGGAAGATCAGAATACCAACGTTCCAGCCATCGCCGATGTTGCTGATGAGGCCGTTGCCGAACTCATCCTCGCCGCCGCCGATGAACACACGGACGGTATCCCAGGGGCGGAAGTTGGCCACCAGCAGAGAGCCGGCGAGCACGCCCAGGAACAGAGAGGAATACACTTCCTTGCTAATGAGCGCCAGGATGATAGCCACCGCCGGGGGCAGCAGGCTCCACACGGTTCCGTACACGCCGTCGGGGTACAGGAACTTCAGGGCGACCAGCAGCACGACGATGACGCACAGGGCTACGCCGTATGCGATTTTCGTACTCTTCTTTTCCATTATGAGATTTACCTCCTCATTAAATTGGTAGTATCATTGTAGTCTTGACCAAAAAATTTGTCAAGTTCTCAATCATTTTTTTGCCATTCCCACAATAAAAACCCCAATGAATTGGCTAAAGTCACAAATTATTCATAATTATGGGGCCTGCGTCGGGCTTCACCGCCCCATGGCGGCGGAAAAGTGCGCGAAGCGACGGTTTTTGTCGGGAGGGTCGGCGTTTTTTCGCCTTTTGGCGGCGGCGCGGCTTGACTTTGCAGAGGGCTTTTGTTATGCTACAAAGCGTGATTTAAGGCGATTTTTCGCCAGTGGAGGAATGGAATATGTACGACGTGCTCATTGTGGGCGGCGGCGCGGTGGGCTGCGCGGTGGCGCGGGAGCTGAGCCGATACCAATTAAATATGTGTCTGGTGGAGCGGGGCGAGGATGTGTGCGTGGGCACCTCCAAGGCCAACAGCGCCATCGTTCACGCCGGCTTTGACGCGGCCCCCGGCACGCTGAAGGCCCGCTTCAACGTGGAAGGCAGCGAGATGATGGAGGGGCTGAGCCGGGAGCTGGACTTTGACTACCGGCGCAACGGCGCCCTGGTGCTGTGCTTCGACGAGGCGGACATGCCCCGGCTGCGGGAGCTGCACCAGCGGGGGAAGAAAAACCACGTCCAGGGCCTGGAGATCCTGTGGGGCGACGCCTTGCGGAAGAAGGAGCCGGCCCTGTCGGACAAGGTGTACGCCGCGCTGTACGCCCCCACCAGCGCCATTGTGTGCCCCTTCGGTATGACCATCGCCTTCTATGAAAACGCCCGGAAAAACGGCTGCCGGTTCCAATTTGACACCGCCGTGGAGCGCATCGAGCGCACCGGCGACCACTTCACCGTGCACACCTCCCGGGGCGACATGGCGGCAAAGGTGGTGGTGAGCTGCGCCGGGGTACACGGCGACACGCTGCACAACCAGCTGTGCCACAAGCAGTACCACACCGTGCCCCGCCGGGGCGAATACTGTCTGCTGGACAAGAAGGACGGCAAGATCGTGGACCGCACCATCTTCCAGCTGCCCTCCGCCATGGGCAAGGGCATTCTGGTGAGCCCCACGGTACACGGCAACCTGCTGCTGGGCCCCACCGCCACCGACCAGGAGGACAGGGACAGCGTGGCCACCTCCGCCGCCGGGCTGGACACGGTGCTGTCCACCGCCGGACGCAGCGTGCCGAACCTGCCGGTGCGGGACGTGATCACCAGCTTTGCCGGGCTGCGGGCCCATCTGGCGGAGACCGACGACTTCGTCATCGGCGAGAGCGCCGAGAATTTCTTTGAGGCACTGGGCATCGAGAGCCCCGGCCTCACCTCCGCCCCCGCCATCGGCCGGCATCTGGCAAAGGCGGTGGCGGAAAAGCTCCGCGCCGCCGAAAAGGCGGATTTCGACCCCACCCGCCGGGACATTCCCCATCTGCGGGAGATGACTTTTGAAAAGCGGGCCGCCCTGGTGGCGGAGAACCCCGCCTACGGCAACGTGATTTGCCGCTGCGAGGGCATCAGTGAGGGCGAGATCGTGGAGGCCATTCACCGGGGCGCACGGTCGCTGGACGGCGTGAAGCGGCGGTGCCGGGCCGGGATGGGCCGGTGCCAGGGCGGCTTCTGCTCCCCCAAGGTGATGGCGCTGCTGTGCCGGGAGCTGGGGGTGCCCATGGAGGCGCTGACCAAGTCCGGCGGCGGCAGCTATCTGGTGCAGGGCAAGACCAAGGAGGCGCAGGCATGAAGAAGGTACAACTGGCTATCGTAGGCGGCGGCCCCGCGGGGCTGGCAGCCGCCATCGCCGCCCGGGAGGCGGGCTTGCAGGACATTCTCATCATCGAGCGGGGCGAGGCGCTGGGCGGTATCCTGGGCCAGTGCATCCACGCCGGCTTCGGCCTCCACACCTTCGGCCAGGAGCTGACGGGCCCGGAGTACGCCCAGCGGTTCATCGACCGGGTGGAGGATATGAAAATCCCCTACCTATTGGGCACCATGGTGCTGGACATCAATGAAAATAAGGTATTGACCGTCACCGGGCGGGAGACGGGGCTCATTCAGATCCAGGCCGAGGCCATCGTGCTGGCCATGGGCTGCCGGGAGCGGCCCCGTGGCGCGCTGAACATCCCCGGCACACGGCCCGCCGGCATTTACAGCGCCGGCACCGCCCAGCGGCTGGTGAACCTGGAGGGCTATCTGCCCGGCCGTGACGTGGTCATCCTGGGCAGCGGCGACATCGGCCTCATCATGGCCCGCCGCATGACGCTGGAGGGGGCCAAGGTCCACGCCGTAGCAGAGGTGATGCCCTATTCCGGCGGATTGAAGCGGAACATCGTCCAGTGTCTGGACGACTTCAACATTCCCCTGCTGCTGTCCACCACGGTGGTGGACATCCAGGGCCAGGGCCACATCGAGAGCGTGACACTGGCCAAGGTAGACGGGCGGCGCAAGCCCATCCCCGGCACGGAGCAGGTCATTCCCTGCGACACGCTGCTGCTGAGCGTGGGTCTGCTGCCGGAGAATGAATTGAGCCTCAGCGCCGGGGTGGCGCTGGACGGTGTCACCGGCGGGCCGGTGGTGGGGGACGACCTTTCCACCTCCCTCCCCGGCGTGTTCGCCTGCGGCAACGTGCTCCACGTACACGACCTGGTGGACTTCGTCAGCGAGGAGGCGGGCCGGGCGGGCCGCAGCGCGGCGGAATACGTGCTGCACCGCCGCAGCGCCGGCCGCACCGTGGCCCTGCGGGGCAAAAACGGCGTGCGCTACACCGTGCCCCAGCACATTGACGCCGATGCCATGGCCGACACCGTCACCGTCCGGTTCCGGGTGGGCCAGCCCTACCGGGGCGCGGCGCTGTGCGCCTGGGCGGGGGACAAGCTGCTGCGCCGCATCCCCAAGCGGATATTGACCCCCGGCGAGATGGAGAGCTTCCCCATCCGCAAGGCGGACATCCCCGCGGACTGCGACACCATCACCTTTACCGTAGAGGAGGCGGCACAATGACGAGACAACTGACCTGCATCGGCTGCCCCATGGGCTGCCAGCTTACCGCCACCATCGAAAACGGCGTAGTGACGACCGTGACGGGCAACACCTGCAAGCGGGGCGACGACTACGCCCGGAAGGAGTGCGTGGCGCCTATGCGCACCATCACCGGCACCGTGCGCATGGCGGACGGCCGGGTGATCTCCGTGCGGACACGGACGGACGTGCCCAAGGCCAAGATGTTCGACGTGGCGGACGCCTTTAACAAGGCCCGGCCCGCCGCGCCCCTCCACATCGGCGACGTGGTGATCGCCGACGTGTGCGGCACCGGCGTGGACGTGGTGGCCACGGCCAACCGGGAATAAGACCTTTGCCCCAAAATGGCGACGCCATTTTGGGGCATTTTCATGTGAGAAACGGCGCCCTCCCCTATCGTTCGCTGGGGTGCCATTCCTCCCCGGCGAAAATCATGTCGTCCACGTCGCCACGGTCGGGTCTGCGCTCTTCCATTTCTGCTGCCCCCCTTCCCTTTTCATGGCTAATGGGGCATTCTATGCATCGGCGGGGCGGGGCGTTCCTGTGCAATATGCTGATTTTTCCGGGCCGCTTTTGGCGGGGGCTACAAGTTTCTTGCCTTTACGGAAAAAATGGGTATAATAATGGGGTTAGACAGAGAAACGAGGTGGCGCCATGGAGCGGTTTTTGGCAGGACAGGTGGATATTGCGGTCATCGGCGCGGGCCACGCCGGCATTGAAGCGGCGCTGGCGGCGGCCCGGATGGGCCTGGACACCATTGTGTTCACCATCAACCTGGACGCCGTGGGCAACATGCCCTGCAACCCCGCCATCGGCGGCACCGGCAAGGGCCATCTGGTGCGGGAGCTGGACGCCCTGGGCGGCGAGATGGCCAAGGCCGCCGACCGGGCCTGCATCCAGTACCGGATGCTGAACCGGGGCAAGGGGCCGGCGGTGTGGTCGCTGCGGGCCCAGGCCGACCGGCGGGAGTACCAGCGGATTATGAAGGCCACGCTGGAGCGGCAGGAGCGCCTGACGGTGCGCCAGGGCGAGGTGGTGGCCATCGAGGCGGAGGAGGGCCGGGTGCGCCGGGTGGTGCTGCGGACAGGGGCCGTGTACGAGGCCAAAGCGGTCATCATCGCCTCAGGCACGTATCTCCGGGGCCGCACCATCATCGGGGAATGCATTGAGGAATCCGGCCCCGACGGTATGCACGCCGCCACCGCCCTCACCGACTCGCTGCTTGCCATGGGGCTGCCATTGCGGCGGTTCAAAACCGGGACGCCGCCCCGCATCAACGCCCGGACGGTGGACTTTTCCAAAATGGAGGTCCAGACCGGGGACGAACACCCCCTCCCCTTCAGCTTCTCCACCCGGGAGACGCCGGAGAACCGGGCGGTGTGCTACCTCACCTACACCAACGAGCGCACCCACCAGATTATCCGGGAGAATTTAGACCGCAGCCCCATTTACACCGGCGTCATCGACGGCGTGGGGCCGCGGTACTGCCCCTCCATTGAGACGAAGGTGGTGCGGTTTGTCGACAAGCCCCGGCACCAGCTGTTCATCGAGCCCATGGGGCTGGACACCGAGGAATTATACGTGCAGGGCTTCTCCTCCTCCCTGCCGGAGGAGGTGCAGATTCAGATGCTGCACACCGTGCCGGGGCTGGAAAAGGCCGTGATGCAGCGGCCCGCCTACGCCATCGAGTACGACTGCATCGACCCCCTGGCCCTGAAGCCCACCCTGGAGACAAAGGCGGTGGCGGGGCTCTACGGCGCGGGGCAGTTCAACGGCTCCAGCGGCTACGAGGAGGCGGCGGTGCAGGGCTTTGTGGCGGGCGTCAACGCGGCGCTGGCCCTCCTGGGCAGGGAGCCGCTTGTTCTCAAGCGCAGCGAAAGCTACATCGGCACGCTGATTGACGACCTGGTGACCAAGGGCACCCAGGAGCCCTACCGGATGATGACCAGCCGCAGCGAATACCGGCTGCTGCTGCGCCAGGACAACGCCGACCGGCGGCTGATGCCCATCGGCCACGCCCTGGGCCTGGTCAGCGACGGGCAGATGGCGGCGGTGGAGGCGAAATACGCCGCCGTGGAGCGGGAGATACAGCGCCTTTCACACACCGGCGTGGCGGCCTCGGCGGTGATCAACAGTCTGCTGGCCCGGCGGGGCACGGCGCCCCTCACCGACGGGGCCCGGCTCATCGACCTGCTGCGGCGGCCGGAGCTGTCCTACGCCGACCTGCGGCCCTTTGACCCCGCCCCGGCACAGTTGACGGCGGCGGAGGCGGAGCAGGTGGAGATCACGGTGAAATACGAGGGCTACATCCGCCGGCAGCTCCGGCAGGTGGAGGACTTCGCCAACCTGGAAAAGCATCTGATCCCCCAGAACACCGATTACAGCGCCATCCAGGGCCTGCGGCTGGAGGCACGGGAGAAATTGGCCCTGGTGCAGCCCCGGAACCTGGGGCAGGCCGGGCGTGTGTCCGGGGTGAGCCCGGCGGACATCGCCGCGCTGATGATTTATTTGGAAAAACGCTGAGGGGCGGCGCTTCGGCTGTGGCCCCCTCATCCGGCGGGGCGGTTATCGCGCCCCCCATCCGGCGGGGCGGTTGTCGCCCCCTCATACGGCGGGGCAGGCTGCCTCGTGCTCTCGTTGCGGCAAACCGATTTCCAGGCCCTTCGGGCCGTGAAAATCGGGCCGCTGCCTTGCGGCGGGCACGCTTCATCCGCCACAGGCGGCGCTGTGCCCGCACGCCCCCTCATCCGCCCCAGTGTGCGCACTGGGGCACCTTCTCCCCGAGGAGAAGGCGTTTTGTTTGTTTTTTCACGTTTTTTGTGATGATAGACCAAGGAGGAACCCACCATGGGTAAAGCACGGTTTTTACTGGCGCTGTGGGCGGCGAAGCTGTCCATTCCGGCGCTGAAAATCACCCATCACAACGGCACGGACTTTCCCGGCGCGCTGGCGCTGAAGCTGTGCCCCGACTTTTTGCGCTATGTGCCCCGGCCGCCGAAAATGATCGCGGTGACGGGCACCAACGGCAAGACCACCGTGGCCAATATGCTGGAGGACATTTTGGAGCGCCGGGGCCACCGGCTGCTGACCAATCGGGCCGGGTCCAACATTGCCAGCGGCGTCAGCACCGCCTTTATCTACGGCAGCGACCTGCTGGGGCGGACGAAATGCGACATGGCGGTGCTGGAAATCGACGAGCGCTCCGCCCCCCGGATTTACCCCTACGTGAAGCCGGACTATATCGTGGTGACCAACCTGTTCCGGGACAGCATCATGCGCAACGCCCACCCCGGCTATATCGCCGACATTCTGACCGCTAACTTCCCCAGGGAGAGCAAGCTCATCCTCAACGCCGACGACCTCATCTCCGCCACGGTGGCCCCGGAAAATGACCGGGTCTATTTCGCCATCGGGCCCATGGAGGGCGACGTGCAGGAGTGCGAAAACCTGCTGAACGATATGCGCATCTGCCCCCGCTGCGCCGGGAAGCTGCGGTACGACTACCGCCGCTACCACCACATCGGCCACGCGGTGTGCGAAAGCTGCGGCTTCGCCTCCCCGGCGGCGGACTATTTCGCCCACGATGTGGACGTGGCATCGGGCACCATGGCCCTCACCGAGGCGGGGCAGGATTACGATTACCGCCTCATTGCCGACGGCGTACACAATATTTACAATATGGTGACGGTGATTGCCGCCCTGCGCCAGCTGGGCCTCACCCATGAGGAGATCCGGGAGGGCTTTGACCACACCGCCATCCTCTCCACCCGGCTGAGCCGGGAGACGGTGGGCGGCGTGGACATCATCATGCAGATGTCCAAGGACAAAAATGCCCTGGCCTGCAGCCGCAACTTCGACGCCATCCGCCACACGGCGGGGGACAAGGAGCTGCTGGTGATGATGAACTGCATGGGCGTGGCCAAAAACTGGTCGGAAAACCCCAGTTGGATGTACGACACCGACTTTGAATTCCTGAACCGGGATGACGTGGTGCAGCTGGTGTGCGCCGGGCCGAGAGCCAGGGACTATAAGCTGCGGCTGCTGCTGGCGGGCATCCCCGAGGAGAAGATCACCGTGGAGGAGGACGAGTTCCGGGCGGCGGAGCGGCTGCAGCGCAAGCCCGGCCATCAGGTCTACATTCTCTACGGCGTGGACGGCATGCCGCTGGCCTTCCGGGTGAAGGCCCATTTGAAGAATCTCCTGGAGAAAGGGGGCGGCGCGGCGTGAAAATCGAAGTATTGTTCAGCGAGGTGTGCAACCTGTACGGCGACCTGGCCAACGTGCGGTATCTGAAAGCCTGCTGCCCCCAGCTTACCATCGTGGAGACGGACTTGCACACGAAGCCCCGGTTTTTAAGCGAGGACATTGGCCTGGTGTTTATGGGCAGCACCACGGAGCAGGGCCTCAAGCTGGCCACGGAGGCCCTCATGCCCTGGCGGGAGGAAATTGCCGCCAAAATCGACGCGGGACAACGGTTTTTGGCCGTGGGCAACGCGGTGGATATGCTGACGGAGGGCATCCGCAGCGACAGCGGCCTGGCCATTACCGGCCTGGGGCTGGTGCCGGGGCAGGCGAAATACCGGATGATGCAGCGGCACAACAGCTTTTTCCTGGGCACCTTTGCCGATATGGAGATCGTGGGCTTCAAGTCCCTGTTCGGCCATATCCAGGGCGCCGGGGACGCGGAGGCGTGGTTCCGGGCCGTCCGGGGCGTGGGCCGGGACGGCGCCACCGCCGCCGAGGGCTTCCGCCGGGGCGGCCTGATGGCCACCAGTCTCATTGGGCCGCTGCTGATTCTTAACCCGCCGCTGACCAAATGGCTGCTGCGCCGTCTGGGATTGGACGACACCCTGGCCTTTGAGGACGCCGCCATGGACAGCTACCGCAAGCGGGTGGCGGAGTTCCACGAGGAGAGCCGCGGGTGGAAGTATTGAGAGGCCGGTAAAGTAAAAAACCGTAGGGGCGGAGGGCATCTCCGCCCCTACCCATGTTTTTCGTTTCCGCATACCATTCATCCGGCGTTGGCGGTCGTCGCCCCCTCATCCGTCACGGCCTTTACAGGCCGTGCCACCTTCCCCCCGAGGGGAAGGCCGGGTACGAATAAAGAATCCCGCTCCGGGTGGAGCGGGATTTTTTATAACTATTCAGGGTAATAACTGCTCTTTTACTCCGCGATCTGGGGGATTTTCTCTACCACGGCGGCGCATCTCGGGCACAGGTCGGAGTAGCGGCTGTCGCTGCCCACGGCGGCGTGGTGCTTCCAGCAGCGGCAGCACTTGTCGCCCTTGGCCTCGCTGACCTCCACCCGCCAGCCCTCGAAGCGGGTGGGCTCGGCGGCGGCGAAGCGGGCGGCGTCCTCCTCCAGCGCCACGTCGGACACGATGAAGAGATCGGCCAGCTCATCGGTGGGACGGCCGGCGGCGGAGAGGGCCGCGGCGTCCGGGGCGCGGAGCAGCGTGACGTGGGCCTCCAGCGCCTTGCCGATGCGCTTGTCGGAGCGGGCCTTTTCCAGGGCGCTGTTCACGTCGTCCCGGAGGCGGTGGAGCTCGTCCCAGGCGGCCATGGCGTCGGCGCTCAGGGCGTAGGTGGTATAGGGGGCCACCATCTCGTTGAGCAGCACGTTGCGGCCGTCGTCGCCGCTTCTGTGGGGCATGGCCTGCCAGATTTCATCGCAGGTGAAGGACAGGATGGGGGCGAACATCCGGGTCATGGCGTCCAGGATCATCCAGATGGCAGTCTGGGCGCTGCGGCGGGACAGGCCCTCCTTTTCATCGCAATAGAGGCGGTCCTTGATGACGTCGAAGTAGAAGGAGCTCAAATCCACCACGCAGAAATCGTTGATGGCGTGGGTGATGGTGTGGAACTCATAGTCGTCATAGGCGGCAAAGACCTTCTCAATGAGGCCGTTAAGGCGGGTGACGGCCCAGCGGTCCAGGGGCAGCATCTCAGCGGGGGACACCAGATCGTTGGCGTCGAAGTCCACCAGATTATCCAGGCAGAATTTGGAGGTGTTGCGGAACTTCAAATAATTCTGGCTCAGTTGCTTGAAGATATCGTCGCTGCAGCGGACATCCACCCGGTAGTCGGCGCTGCCGGCCCACAGGCGCAGCAGGTCGGCGCCGTACTTCTTGATGACCTCGTTGGGGTCCACGCCGTTGCCCAGGGACTTGTGCATGGCACGGCCCTCGCCGTCCACCGTCCAGCCGTGGGTCAGGCACTGGCGGAAGGGCGCGGTGCGGCCCAGGGCGCCCACGGCAGTGAGCAGGGACGACTGGAACCAGCCGCGATACTGATCGGCGCCCTCCAGATACACGTCGGCGGGCCAGAAGTGCTGGTCACGCTCCATGGAGCAGAAGTGGCTGGAGCCAGAGTCGAACCAGCCGTCCAGGGTGTCGGTCTCCTTGTCGAAGCCCTCGGCCTTGCCGCAGTGGGGGCAGGTGAAGCCCTGGGGCAGCAAGTCGGCGGCGGGCAGGTCGAACCAGGCATTGGAGCCCTTTTCCTCAAACACGGCGGAGACGGAATGGATGGTATCGTCGGTGCAGACGGGTTTGCCGCAGCACTTGCAGTAGAACACGGGGATGGGCAGGCCCCACCGGCGCTGGCGGCTGATGCACCAGTCCTTGCGCTCGGCGATCATGGCCTTGATGCGGTCCTCGCCCCAGGCGGGCAGCCAGCGCACGTCGTCGCAGGCGGCGGTGGCATCGTCCTTGAAGGACTCCACGGAGCAGAACCACTGGGGGGTGGCCCGGAAGATGATGGGGTGCTTGCAGCGCCAGCAGTGGGGATAGCTGTGGACGATGTCCTGGCTGGCAAAGAGGGCGCCGCTGGCCTTCATATCCGCCAGAATGACGGGGTTGGACTCCTCGGTGCGCAGGCCGGCGTACTTGCCGGCGTAGTCGGTATGGCGGCCCTGGTCGTCCACAGGCACCACCATGTCCATGCCGTAGCGCATGCAGGTCTGATAGTCGTCGGCGCCGAAGCCGGGGGCGGTGTGGACGCAGCCGGTACCGGAGTCCATGGTGACGTAGTCCGCCAGCACCAGGCGGGAGGTCTTGGGCAGGAAGGGATGGCGGGCCAGCATATTCTCATAGAAGGCGCCGGGATGGGTCTCCACGATCTCCCAGCTCTCAAAGCCGCCGATCTTCATCACCTTTTCGGTGAGGGCCAGGGCCATGATGTACATTTCGCCATTGGGGGCCTTCACCACGGCGTAGTCCTCCGCCGGATGCATGGCGATGGCCAGGTTGCCGGGCAGGGTCCAGATGGTGGTGGTCCAGATGACGAAGTAGAGCTTATCGCAGTCCAGATGGGACAGCTTGCCCTGATCGTCTTCCATGGCGAACTTCACGTACACGGTGGTGCAGGGGTCGTCCTGATACTCGATCTCCGCCTCGGCCAGAGCCGTTTCATCCTTGGGGCACCAGTACACCGGCTTCAGGCCCTTGTAGATGTAGCCCTTTTTGTACATCTGGCCGAAGACCTTCACCTCCTGGGCCTCAAAGGTCTTGTCCATGGTGCGGTAGGGGTGCTCCCAGTCCGCCACCACGCCCATGCGCTTGAAGCCCGCCATCTGGAGCTGGATGTACTTCTCGGCGTAGTCGTGGCAGGCGCTGCGGAAGTCGGAGGTGGACATGGCCTTGTGGTTCAGCTTCTGCTCCTTGATGATGGCGCTCTCGATGGGCATGCCGTGGTTGTCCCAGCCGGGGACGTAGGGGGTATAATAGCCCCGCATGGCGTGGCTGCGGACGATGAAGTCCTTCAGGGCCTTATTGAGGGCGTGGCCCATGTGGATGTTGCCGTTGGAGAACGGGGGGCCGTCGTGGAGGGAGAAGCGGGGCTTGCCCTCGTTCTTCTTGAGAAGCTCATTGTACAAATCCATCTCCTGCCAGCGGGCAAGCATATCCGGCTCCCGCATGGGCAGGCCCGCCCGCATGGGGAAGCCGCTCTTGGGCATATTCAGGGTGCTTTTGTAGTCCATGTTGTTCCTCCTGATTACGGTATGAATACCATATAGTAAATACACTTTTTGCCGGGGAAAAAGAAAAACGCCTTTGTCCCTCTCAAGAGACAAAGGCGTGTTATCCTCTGCGGTACCACTCTCGTTGCCGCGCCGTTCCGGCGCGACCGCTCGTGCCCCACCGGAATGGGGCGAGGGATGGTAACGGCCCTCCGCCGTCCTGGCTTACTGCTGTGTTCAGCCGGATACTCCGGGGTGATATTCCCGCAGCCGCCCCCCGTCCGCCTTGCACCAAACGGCGGCTCTCTTCGCGTGGACGCGGCAGGGTACTGGGTCCCCTTCATCGTATGTGTCGTTATGCACAGAACAATATACAAACTTTCCTCCCGTTTGTCAACAGCAAAATGGGGGGATATGGCCTTTTTCCGCCGTTTTCAGGCGGTGATAAGGCCCAGGTCCATGAGGATGCCGGCGGCGCCCATGACGATATACAGCGCGCCGATGGCCGCCAGCAGCACCTGCAAAAAGGTGTAGCCGCCCTTCTTCTCGGTGAACTGGTACTGGTAGCGGCGGGTGGCGAACACGGCAAGGCAGGAAACGCCCAGGACAACGGTGGTCAAGTGGTTCAGCACCACGCTGTCCGGCAGCACCGCCAGGCGCAGCACCAGCAGCGCCAGCACCGCCGCGAAGTCCACCATCAGCAGCACCTTGGCCCAGGCGGGCAGCTCCCGGCGCTTGGTCTTGGCCCGGCCCTCGCCGGTGACGGCGGCCACCTTTTTCTTCACCGGGGCGTCGTAGCCGCCGTAGTTGCTGTTTTTTCGCTTGGTGTGGTTATTCCGGTTGGGGTTGCCCCGGCCCTTGCGGCGGGCCTCCTCCCGGTCGGCGATGGGATTATAGTCCAGCTCTTTTTTAGCCATCGGTCAAATCTCCTTGTTGATATAGTCTGCCAGCAGCGCCCACATGGCGGACACCGCGTCGCGGCGTATTTCATCACGGCTGCCGGAGAGGGCCAGCGGACGGCACACCGTGGCGCCCTCCGCCGCCAGGGCGATGAACACCGTGCCCACGTCGTTGCCCCGATCGTCCCGGTCCGGGCCCGCCACGCCGGTGACGGCGAGGGCCACGTCGGCCCCGGTGAGGCGGCGGGCGCCCTCCGCCATGGCACGGGCCACCGGCTCGGACACGGCGCCGTATTCCGCCAAAAGGGGCCGGGACACCCCCAGCACCTTGGCTTTCACCTCGCTCCAATAGCTGACCACGCCGCCTACGAACACCGCCGATGCCCCGGGCACGTCGGTCAATTCCTTGGCGGCAAGGCCCCCGGTGCAGCTCTCGGCGGTGGTCAGCGTCAGGCCCTGCTGCCTACACAGGGCCAGCACCTCCGCCGCCGTCAAAACCGCACCCGCACCATTTCCCGGCCTGCCATGGCGCGAGCGCATAGGCCGTCGATATCCAGCGCGCTTTCCAGCTCCCGCACCTCCGCCACGTCAGGCTTGGTCTTGGGGTGGCGGGGGGTGAAGACGGTGCAGCAGTCCTCATAGGGCAGGATGGAGGTGTCGAAGGTGCCGATATGGCGGGCCAGGCGGACGATCTCCTCCTTGTCCATGCCGATGAGGGGCCGCAGGATGGGCAGGTCGGTGACGTCGCCGCTGACGGCCAGGGCCTGCATGGTCTGGCTGGCCACCTGGCCCAGACATTCGCCTGTCACCAACGCTTTACAGTGCAATTCTTTCGCCAGCTGATGGGCCAGGCGCATCATGAAGCGGCGCATAATGAGGGTGAAATGATCCTCCGGGCAATGCTGCCGGATGGCCTCCTGAATCTCCGTAAAGGGGATGATGTACACGTTCAGCCGCCCCGTCCAAGGGGTCAGCTCCTTCGCCAGCTGCAGCACCTTTTCCCGGGCCAGCTCACTGGTGTAGGGGGGCGAGGCGAAGTGAATCATCTCCAGCTGCACGCCGCGCTTGGCCATCATATAGGAGGACACAGGGGAGTCGATGCCGCCGGAGAGGAGGCTCACCGCCGTACCGCCCATGCCGATGGGCAGGCCGCCGGCGGCGCTCTGGGAGGGGGCGTGGACGTAGGCCGCGTCCTCCCGAATCTCCACGTACACCGTCAGCTCCGGGTGATGCACGTCCACCGTCAGATGGGGGAAGGCGTCGTGGAGGGCACCGCCCACCCACTGGCTCACCTGGATGGAGCTCATGGGGAAGCTCTTGTCCGCCCGCTTGGACTCCACCTTGAAGGACTTGGCCTCCCGGAGGGCGTCCCCCAGGTAGGTTTTGGCGGTTTTGAAAATGGCCACCTTGTCCTTCTCGCAGGGCACGGCCCGGGCGATGGCGATGATGCCGAAAATCTGGCGGCAGGCGTCGTAGGCGGCGGACACGTTGCAGTCCTCCCCCTGGGGCTCCACGTAGATGGTGGACTGGCGGGAGTAGATTTTGAAGTTGCCGAAGCGATTGGTGCGGCGGCGGATGTTGCTGATGAGCTTCTGCTCAAAGCTGCGGCGGTTGAGGCCCTTCAAGACCACCTCGCCCAGCTTGCAAAGGATGATTTCCTGCATGGGCGGCCTCACATGTCAAAGGGGCGCTTTTCGCGCCGCGCCATGGTCAGCAGGCACACCACGAAGTTGCCCACGGCTACGCCCAGCAGCACGCAGGAAAGGATAAAAGAGACTTTTTTCATAACAAAATACCTCCTGTGGGGCAAAATGCCCACTAAATTATTTCAAAATGGAATGGCTGCGGTACTGGATGGCCTCCGCCAGATGCTCCGGGCGGATGGCCTCGCTGCCCGCCAAATCCGCAATGGTGCGGCCCAGGCGCAAAATCCTGTCGTGGCTGCGGCCCGTAAGGCCCAGGCGCTCAAAGGCCCGGCGCATGATGGCGTCGCACGGCTCGTCCAGGGCGCAGTACTTGCCGATCATGGCGGGGGTCATGTAGGCGTTGCAGGACACGCCGGTTCCGGCGTAGCGCTGCTTTTGTATCTCCCGGGCGGCGTTGACCCTTTTGCGGATGTCCGCCGAGGTCTCCACCGCGTCACGGCGGCGCATGGCGCTGTACTCCACCGAGGGCACCTCGATGTGGATATCCATACGGTCCAGGAGCGGCCCGGAGATGCGGCGCAGGTAGCTCTCCACCTGCTGGCGGGAGCAGGTACACCGCCCGGAGGGGTGGCCGTACCAGCCGCAGCGGCAGGGGTTCATGGCGCACACCAGCATGAACCGGCTGGGGATGGTCAGCGATCCGGCGGCACGGGTGATGGTCACCTCCCCGTCCTCCAGGGGCTGGCGCAGCGTCTCCAGCGCCGCCCGGTCAAACTCCGGCAGCTCGTCTAAAAACAGCACGCCGTTGTGGGCCAATGAGATTTCGCCGGGCCGGGGCACGGTGCCGCCGCCGCTGAGGGACACGGTGGAGGCGGTGTGATGGGGCGAGCGGAAGGGCCGCACGTCCACCAGGGGGTGATGGGGGTCGGTAAGGCCCGCCACGGAGTAGATCTCCGTGGTCTCCAGCGACTCGGCGTCGGTCATATCCGGCAGAATGGAGGGCAGACGCCGGGCCAGCATGGACTTGCCCGCCCCGGGGGAGCCCACCATCAGCACGTTGTGGCCCCCGGCGGCGGCGATCTCCAGCGCCCGCTTCACCGCTTCCTGGCCCATGACCTCCGCCATATCCGGCAGCGTGGCGGTGGGGGCGGCAGCGGGATGCCAGGCGGGGGCGGGGGTCAGCGTCTGCTCCCCCTTCAAGTGGGCCACCAGCGCCTTCACGTCCTCCACGCCGTACACCGTCAGCCCCTGGGCCAACGTGGCCTCGGCGGCGTTGGCGGCGGGGACGAATAATTGCCGTATGCCGTGCTGCCGGGCCCACAGCGCCATGGGCAGCACCCCCGTCACGCCCCGCAACGCCCCGGTGAGGCTCAGCTCCCCCAGAAAGGCGGCGTCCTCCGGCAGGCGGCGAATCTCCTCCGCCGCCGTGAGAATGCCCAGCAGGATGGGCAGGTCGTACACCGTGCCCTCCTTCCGCACCCGGGCGGGGGCCAGGTTGACGGTGATGTGGCTGACGGGGAACTTGGCGCCGCAGTTCTTCACGGCGGCACGGGCCCGCTCCCGGGCCTCCTTCACCGCCGCGTCGGGCAGGCCCACCACGTCAAAAGCGGGCAGACCTCCGGAGAGCATACACTCCACGCTGACCTCGTAGCCCGTCATGCCGGAAAGGCCCAGGGACCGCACCGTCACCACCATATCGCCCGCCTCCTTTTTGCTAAAAATACCTATTTGTATGATGATACCATATTCCGCCGCCGTTGTGAATGATTTTTTGCGAAAGATTTGGCCCCTCTCCCCTGCCCTTCGCCATTATTCACAGGGTTTGGGGCAAAATATTAAGGGAATTTTCGCATTTCGATAATTCTTTCAAAGCTTGTGAAATCGGTGCATTTTTTGATTTACAAGGGGAGGGAATTGTGGTATTCTGTACAATGTATACTGCCGTGTAGAATGGCACGGTGACATAACAATTAGGAGGTTCATTTCATGGCAAGAAAAATGAAATCCATGGATGGCAACAACGCTGCGGCGCACGTTTCCTATGCGTTCAGCGAAGTGGCAGCCATCTACCCCATCACCCCTTCCTCCCCCATGGCCGACTTTGTGGACCAGTGGAGCGCCAATGGTCTTAAGAACATCTTCGGCACTCAGGTGAAGGTTGTGGAGATGCAGAGCGAGGCCGGCGCCGCCGGCGCGGTGCACGGCTCTCTGGGCGCCGGCGCTCTCACCACCACCTACACCGCCTCCCAGGGCCTGCTGCTGATGATCCCCAACATGTACAAGATCGCCGCCGAGCAGCTGCCCTGCGTGTTCCACGTGTCCGCCCGTACCGTGTCCACCCACGCGCTGAACATCTTCGGTGACCACAGCGACGTGATGGCATGTCGCCAGACCGGCTTTGCCATGCTGTGCGAGGGCAACGTGCAGGAGGTCATGGACCTGAGCCCCGTGGCCCATCTGGCCGCCCTCACCGGCAAGGTGCCCTTCATCAACTTCTTCGACGGCTTCCGCACCAGCCATGAGATCCAGAAGATCGCCGTGTGGGACTACGAGGACCTGAAGGAAATGTGCGACATGGACGCCGTGAAGGCCTTCCGCGAGCACGCCCTGAACCCCGAGCATCCCCACATGCGCGGCTCCCACGAGAACGGCGATATCTTCTTCCAGCACCGCGAGGCCTGCAACAGCTACTACAACGCGCTGCCCGCCGTGGTCGAGAAGTACATGGACAAGATCAACGCCAAGCTGGGCACCGACTATAAGCTGTTCAACTACTACGGCGCTGCCGACGCCGACCGCGTCATCATCGCCATGGGCTCCATCTGCGACGTGGCCGAGGAGGTCATCGACTACCTCAACGCCCACGGCGAGAAGGTGGGCCTGGTGAAGGTCCGCCTCTTCCGCCCCTTCGCCCCCGAGAAGCTGATCGAGGCCATCCCCGCCACCGCCAAGAAGATTGCCGTCCTGGACCGCACCAAGGAGCCCGGCGCTCTGGGCGAGCCCCTGTATCAGGACGTGGTCACGGCTCTTGCCAACGCCGGCCGCAACGACGTGCAGATCATCGGCGGCCGCTACGGCCTGGGCAGCAAGGACACGCCTCCTGCCTCCGTGTTCGCCGTGTACAGCGAGCTGAAGCGCGACCACATGAAGCGCCAGTTCACCATCGGCATCGTGGACGACGTGACCAACATGTCCCTGCCTGAGGATCCCAACTGCCCCAACACCGCCGCGGAAGGCACCATCGAGTGCAAGTTCTGGGGTCTGGGCGGCGACGGCACCGTGGGCGCCAACAAGAACTCCATCAAGATCATCGGCGACCACACCGACAAGTTCGTGCAGGCCTACTTCCAGTACGACTCCAAGAAGACCGGCGGCGTGACCATCAGCCACCTGCGCTTCGGCGACAAGCCCATCCGCAGCCCCTACTACATCAACAAGGCTGACTTCGTGGCCTGCCACAACCCCAGCTACGTGACCAAGGGCTTCAAGATGGTGCAGGACGTGAAGCCCGGCGGCGTGTACATGATCAACTGCCAGTGGGACTTCGACGAGCTGAACCACCATCTGGACGCCGCCTCCAAGCGCTACATCGCCCGCAACAACATCCAGCTCTACACCATCGATGCCATTGACCTGGCCATTGAGATCGGCATGGGCAAGCGCAACAACACCATTCTCCAGTCCGCTTTCTTCACCCTGGCCAAGGTCATGCCCCAGGAGGAGGCCATCGGCTACATGAAGGAGGCCGCCAAGAAGTCCTACCTGAAGAAGGGCCAGGACATCGTGGACATGAACTACAAGGCCATCGACCTGGGCGCCTCCGCCTTCAAGAAGATCGACGTGCCCGCCGACTGGGCCGACGCCCAGGACAACAAGCCCGCTGTGGAGCGCCATGGCAAGGCGGAGCTTGTCAAGATGGTCAACGACATTCTCGACCCCGTGGGCAAGATGGACGGCGACAGCCTGCCCGTGTCCGCCTTTATGGATCACGTGGACGGCCAGTTCGAGCTGGGCGCCTCCGCCTATGAGAAGCGCGGCGTGGCCGTGTCCGTCCCCGCCTGGGACAGCGCCAAGTGCATCCAGTGCAACCAGTGCGCCTACGTCTGCCCCCACGCCACCATCCGTCCCTTCGCTCTCACCGAGGCTGAGGCCGCTGCGGCGCCCGCCGAGGCCAAGATCGTGGACGTGAAGGCCGGCAAGGGCAAGGGCACCTACAAGTTCACCATGGCCATCAGCCCCCTGGACTGCATGGGCTGCGGCGTGTGCGTGGGCGTGTGCCCCACCAGCGCATTGAGCATGGTGGCCCAGGAGGGCGAGCTGCCCCAGCAGAAGGTCTTTGACTACTGCGTGGAGAAGGTCAGCGACAAGAAGGACATGCAGGACAACACCGTCAAGGGCAGCCAGTTCCGTCAGCCCATGCTGGAGTTCTCCGGCTCCTGCGCCGGCTGCGCCGAGACCAGCTATGCCCGCCTGGTGACCCAGCTCTTCGGCGACAGAATGTACGTCTCCAACGCCACCGGCTGCTCCTCCATCTGGGGCGGCCCCGCTGCCACCTCCCCCTACTGCACCAACAAGGAGGGCCACGGCCCCGCCTGGTGCAACAGCCTGTTTGAGGATAACGCCGAGCACGGCCTGGGCATGTACATCGGCCAGCAGAAGATTCGCGACGATCTGGCCGCGATGACCCGGGAGCTCATCGCCCAGCCCCAGACCCGTCCCCAGCTGAAGGACGCCGCCCAGAAGTGGCTGGACACCATGGACGACGGCAACGCCAACGCCGAGCCCGCCAAGGAGTACGTGAAGGCCCTGATGGCCAACATCGCCACCGTGGACGAGAACATCGCCCTGTTCGGCAGCGAGAAGGGCAAGGAGCTCTTCGGCGACAAGGCCGCCGAGATGCTCGCCCACGCCCAGGAGCGCAAGGCCGCCGGTGAGCAGTTCTGCGATTGCAGCGCCTGCACCCTGGTGGCCCGGATCCTGGACAAGAAGGATTACCTGGCCAAGAAGACCATGTGGATCTTCGGCGGCGACGGTTGGGCTTACGACATCGGCTACGGCGGACTGGACCACGTGCTGGCCTCCAAGCAGGACGTGAACGTGTTCGTGTTCGACACCGAGGTCTACTCCAACACCGGCGGTCAGGCCTCCAAGGCTTCCAACATCGGCCAGGTGGCACAGTTCGCCGCCGCCGGTAAGGAGGTCAAGAAGAAGAGCCTGGCGGAGATCGCCATGCAGTATGGCTACGTGTACGTGGCCCAGATCGCCATGGGCGCCAACCCCGCTCAGACCATCAAGGCCATCACCGAGGCCGAGGCCTATCACGGCCCGTCCCTGATCATCGGCTACAGCCCCTGCGAGATGCACAGCATCAAGGGCGGCATGATGAACTGCCAGAAGGAAATGAAGAAGGCCGTGGATTGCGGCTACTGGAACCTGTTCCGCTTCAATCCCGAGGCCGAGCAGAAGTTCACCCTGGACTCCAAGGCCCCTGCCGGCGGCTATCAGGAGTTCCTGATGAACGAGGCCCGTTACAGCCGTCTGACCCGGGAGTTCCCCGAGCGCGCGGGCGATCTGTTCCAGCGCAACGAGGCAGAGGCCAAGGCTCGCTACGAGCACCTGCTGAAGCTCATTGAGATGTACAAGTAAGGCGTCACGCTTTACGGTATAACGAGAAAACCGCCCGAAAGGGCGGTTTTCTTTTGGGGGCGAGGGAGCAGCTTTTGGACGGTTCCGTTGGCGGCGATGATTCTGTAGGGGCGATTCACGAATCGCCCGAACCCGGTAACGACCACCGCCAAGGGCGGGTGAATGGTGAACGGCATCGAAATCCACCGTAGGGCGCGACGACTCGGCGCGCCGTTGCCCGGTAACGATTACCGCCAAGGGCGGGTGAATGGCAAAAGAAAGCAAAAACCGCCCCGCAACCAACCGGCCTTTCATCAAACCCGTCGCCGTCATGGGCGGAGCAGAGCCCCGCCCCTACGAACAACATCGCAACCCACCTCACCCAACGATACCGTTCATTATCATCGTCACCGTGCAACGGGCCGCCGGGGCGGCGGCCCCTACGGTGGGAGACGTGGCCGTTTGCCATTCAACCGGGCGCGGGCGCTTCGTGAAGCGCCCCTACGATTTTCACGCCCTACGAAGGGTTGAGGATGCCGATTGCCTTTTGACTGGCGGAAGCGGTAAAATTTTCCCTGGAAATGATTGCGTTTTTCCTCGCTTTCCGTATAATATAGGGAAGAAAAAGACACAAGGAGGGCGGAACCATGAACCGTCTTTTGGCGATGCTGCTGGCGGTAGTGGCCGTGGGCGGCGTGACCGCCGCCGCGTTGGGCGTGGAATACCGGCAGGCCCGGGCCCAGGTGGCGGCGGCGCAGCAGGCGCTGTTGCAGGCCCAGGATGAGGGGCAGGCCCTGCGGCAGCAGCTGGATGAGGCCATGGCCCAGGCCCAGGCGCTGGCGGAGGAGCAGGCCAGGGCCATCTGGGAGCAGCAGGAGCAGGAGCGGCTTCAAAAGGAGGCCGAGGAGGCCGCCCGGCAGGCCGCCACCCCCCGGGGCCCGGCATCCATTGACCTGGGGTACTGGATGGACAAATACAGCGACGTGGTGGGCTATATCTACAACCCCGGCACCGCCATCAGCTACCCCATCGTGTACGGCGACACCGACTTCTACCTTCACCACGACCTGGACGGCCGGGAGGACATCAACGGCTCCATCATTCTGGCCAGCGAAAACCACAGCGATTTCTCTGATGGCAACAGCATTCTGTACGGCCACAACATGAAGGCGGGCAACATGTTCGCCTCCCTCCAATACTACAAGAGCCACGACTTCTACCTGAACCACCCCTGCATGTACCTGTACACCCCGGGGCAGACCTACCGGGTGGACCTGTTCGCAGGCTTCCCCACCCCGGCGGACGGCGAAGTGTATTTCACCGGCCTGGAGCAGGAGAAAATAGACCGCTTCAAGGCCCAGTCCACCTTCACCTCCACGGTGAACCCCACCGGCAACATCCTCACACTGTCCACCTGCTCCTACGAGCATGAGAACTGGCGCTACGTGGTGCTGGGGGAGCTGGTGCCCATCTCCTGAACGGCTGACTTCCAAAAAACAGGGCCGACCCGCCAAGCGGGTCGGCCTTTTGCGTTTCATTTACTGCCGCTTGAACTGCACGCTCTCGCCCTCCGGCAGGAAGAAGGCGATGGTGTCGCCGTCGGTGGCGGCGGCGTCGTTGGCAAAGGTGACGGTGACGCCGCCGGCGGTGAGGGAAAAACGGGAGGCACGGTCAAACTCCCGGCTGCGCTCCCCCTCCGGCCAGGTGTAACCGTACTGCCCCGCCGTCTCCCCCTCCGGCAGGCCGGTGGCGGCGGCGAATTCCGCCGTCAGCGTCATGGTAACGGTAACGCCGTCGGCGTTGAAGGCCAGGGTGCCCCCGGGCCCGGCAAAGGTGCCCGCCAGCACAGGCGGCTCCGCCGCAGGGCGGGCGGGGGCGGCGCCGCAGCCGGTGCAGAGCAGGGTCAGTAAGAGGGCAGCAGAAAACAGTCGGCGCATCGTTCTTCCTCCCTTTGGGGCGGCATGGCCCTGTTATTCCGTTTTTTCGGTGGGCTTCTCCGTGGCGGCCTTGTCCTGCAACAGCAGCAGCTTTTCCGCCAGCAGACGGGAAAAGCCGGCGGTGATGGCGGACATGGCGATGAGATCCTCCACCGTGTCGGCGGCCATGTCGCTGGGGTCGTCGTGCTGCAAGATGCCGTCGCCCATGGCCCGGGCCTGCCGCAGGAAATTCACGGCGGCCATGGCGTGGCACCGGGCGTAGGCGGTGTACACCCGCTGCACCTCCTCCGGTGGCAGGTCGGCGGGGATAAGCCGCTGGATCAGCGCCATGGACAGAGTGGGCTTCAGCGTCAGGATCATGATAAGGTAGGCAATGTGCTCCCGGTAATACCGCTTTTTCCGGGGCTGGGGCATGATGCGGGTGCGGACGTAGTTGTTGATGGCGGCGGCGGTGATGAACTGCTGCTCCTCCTTCAGCTCCGGGGGCAGGTAGTCCAGATACTGCCGCAAAAGGTCGATGACCTGCTCCATATAGAGGCCCAGGTCAGGAATCTCCTCCCAGGGGGGCAGGCGGAAATGGTCCAGATACGTCTCCCAGCGGCGCAGCTTGCCGGCCACCAAATCGTTATCATACGCCACCGCTGTCACTTCCTTTCTCACGGGGGTATTGTACCACCATACCGCCGGGAAATCAACCATTCCCCATGGGCCCGGCGCCTCCCTTGACAGAAAAGGCGGAATCGTGTACTATTAGAATGCTTTATTATGGGCGATTGGGGGCCTTTTGCCCCGCCCCTTTGAAGAAAGGAGCCTTATCATGGCCAAAATCAAAGTGACCTGCGACTCCACCTGCGACCTGACACAGGAGCTTTACCAAAAATACGACATCCACGTGGTGCCCCTGGGCATCACCCTGGGGGACACGCTGTACAGCGACGGCGTGGACATCGGCGCACAGGAGATTTTCGCCTACGCCGACGCCAAGGGCCAGCTCCCCAAGACCAGCGCCGTCAGCCCCGCCGATTACGAGGCGCAGTTCCGCCCCTACGTGGAGCAGGGGTATGAGGTCATCCACATCAACATCTCCTCCGAGTTCTCCGCCTGCTACCAGAACGCCTGTCTGGCGGCGGCGGAGCTGGGCCACGTCCACCCCATCGACAGCCGCAACCTGTCCTCCGGCTCTGGCCATCTGGCGGTGCTGGCGGCAGAGCTGGCGCAGCAGGGTCTGGAGGCCCAGACCATTGTGGACGAGGTGGAGCGGAAAAAGGCGCTGCTGGACGTCAGCTTCGTATTGCAGCGGCTGGACTACCTGTCCATGGGCGGACGGTGCCCCGGCGTGGTGGCGCTGGGCGCGTCCCTTTTGAAGCTGCGGCCGGAGATCCGGGTGGTGGACGGCAAGATGATCGTGGGCAAAAAGTACCGCGGCGACGCCCAGCGCACCATTCTGGACTACGTAAAGGGCCGGCTGGAGGGCCGCACCGACGTGGACACCCATCGCATTTTCATCACCCACGCCAAGGCCCCCCGGGAGATCGTGGACCAGGTGGTGGCCCTGGTGCGCCAGCTCCATCCCTTTGAGGAGGTGCTGGTGACGGAGGCGGGCTGCACCGTCTCCAGCCACTGCGGGCCCGATTGCCTGGGCGTGCTGTTTTTCAAAAAGGAAGCGTGACGGCCTGCGCCGCACTTACCTTATATAGATTAAAGACAAGGAGACTCTACCATGCGCCAAAACTATCAACTTTCCTGTGAGTCCACGGTGGATATGCCTTTTTCCTACGTGGACGGACGGGGACTGAGCGTGCTGTTCTATTCCTACACCGTGGACGGCGTGGAATACGTGGACGATATGGGCCGGGACAGCCAGGCTTTGCCTCGATTCTATCAGTTTATCGCGGACGGGAAAGTGCCCAAGACCTCTCAGGTGAACACCTATACCTACTGTGAGTATTTCCGCGCCCTGCTGGCAAAGGGCGACGTGTTCCACATCGCCTTCGGCTCCGGCATGACCCCCAGCGTGAACAACGCCCGGGAGGCGGCGGAGATGATGCGTGAGGAGTTCCCCGACAGGAAGCTGGTGGTGGTGGACTCCTATTGCAGCTCCTCCGGCTACGGCCTGTTCGTGGACGAGGCGGCGGACCAGTGGGACAACGGCGCCACCATGGACGAGCTTTTGCAATGGTGCGACGACCACTGCATGATCATGCACCACCAGTTCTTCACCACCGACATCCAGTATTTCCGCCGCAGCGGACGGATGTCCGGCCCCACGGCCACCATCGCCTCCATCCTCAACATCTGCCCCATCCTGCGGCTGAACATCGACGGCCGCATCATCGCCTACGACAAGGTGCGGGGCAAGAAGGCCGCCATGAAGAAAATCGTGGACGAGGTGGAGCGCTACGCATTGGACGGCACCGATTACAGCAAGAAGATCTTCATCTCCCACGCCAACGTGCCCGAGGACGCCGCCGAGGTGCGGCAGATGCTGCTGGATCGCTTCCCCCACGTGGAGGAGGTGCGGATTCACGACATCGGCACCATCATCGCCGCCCACTGCGGCCCCGGCACCGTGGCGGTATACTTCTGGGGCAAGGAGCCGCGGCCGGAATAATAGGGCTGACAAAGGTTATGCTATGATAAAACGCCACCCTCTATGGGTGGCGCTTTTCTCCCATCTCAGAAAGGAAAATGATTATGCTGAAAAAATGGCTATGTGTGATATTGGCGCTGCTGCTGCTCGCCGGCTGCGGGGCAAAGGAAACCGCGGCGCCGGAGGACGACGCCGCCCCCGTGGAGAGCGGCGAAATCGCCGGTGAAGACGGCGGCGAGACCGACAGCGAGGCGGGCAGCGAGGCGGAGGAGCCGGGGGAGCCCTACGTCTATAACCCCCACCTCACCGTGCCTCTGGTGGCGGCGGACGTGCCGGAGGAATACTGGCAGGCGCTGCACAGCCTCTGCGACGCCCTGCGCTCCGGGGAGGACACCTTCGCCTGCGCCAGCCAGGAGGCCTACCGCTGGGCCACCGACCAGGCCACGCTGAACCACCTCTTCCCCGCCGCCTGCACCAGGGTCACGCCGGTGGAGGACGGCTTCTCGGACGGCGTGGGCCGGGTGCATTACGAGGTTCCCGTGGAGGAGTTTTTGGGCCGGCAGGCCCAGTTTGAGGCCGACGTGGCGGCGCTGCTGAACAAGGTCCTCCGCAACTGCGACACCGATTTTGAAAAGGCCCTGAAGCTGTACAACTATATGTCCCTCAACTTCCTGTACGAATACGACTTCGTGCCGGACAAGGGGGACGGCTCCGTTTTCGTCACCTTCCATTCCCGGGAGGGCCAGTGCGTGGATCTGGCGGGGCTCTATGCCTTTTTGCTGGTGCAGGCCGGGGTGGAGGCGGTGGATGTCAGCTGCTTCTCCGACGGCATGGACCACGAGTGGGTCTACCTGGTGCTGGACGGGGCGGGGTATCACTCCGACGTCACCTGGGGGCTGCGGGACCCCGCTGAGCCCCTGGACCTGACCTATTTCCTGATGACGGGAGAGATGCGGGCCCAATCCGGTTGCCCGGTGGACGACCTGACGGTGCCCCTGCTGCCCCGGTTCTGGGTCAGTCTTTCCGCCTCCCGGTTCCCCGCCGACACGGAGACGCTGTGCTTCCCCGCCGGGTCCCACCTGACGCGGCTGGACGAGGCGGCGGACACGGCGTATTACATGCTGAACGGCAAGGAAACCGGCGTGTATTACGGGGGATGACCGGGGATATTGCCAAATGGCTCGTAGGGGCGGGGCTTACCCCAAGGGCACTGGCTCCACCAACTGCTCATTCTTCGCAGGGTGTCGCTGGCGCTGCTCCGCCCTTTTTGCGATGCTGCGCCCGGGCATCGGGCGGACAGAGTCGTCCGCCCCTACGAATGGGTGATGTTACCGTGTGCCATTCATCCAGGCGGGTTGGTAGGCGTTGCCTGGGTGGCGGGCGCGACCTGAAGCGCCCCTACGGACAATAGGAAGGCATGTGCCATTCAGCCAACATGGACGGTGATTGTTGCCGGGGTGCGGGCCGCCGGGGCGTCGGCCCCTACGGTGGTATCTGCCGCCGGGTGGCGTGCAACCCGGCTCGGCGGTAGGCGTTGCCTGGGCGGCGGGCGCTTCGTGAAGCGCCCCTACGGAGTGATTTGACGCCGTTGCCATCCAAACGGGCGGAATGGTGGGCGGTGCCGGGTTTGGGCGGAGCAGAGCCCCGCCCCTACGCATGGTTGGCGTTACCGGGTGCCGTTCATCCGGGCGGGGCGGTGGGCGCATGGAAAAATGAATTGCGCCAAAGGCGCATGAATTGCCTTGCGGCATGAATGGTGCCTGACGGCACATGATTTGCGCTGCGGCGCATCAGAATGATGTCATTCCAATCCGTTCGCGCAGCGGACGCCGCCTCCTTTCCCTCCTCCCTTTTCTCTCTTCACCGGCAAAAAAGCCACCCTTCCGGGTGGCTTTTTCTTATTCTTCTTCCTTACGCCGGATGGGCTTGAAGATTTTCAATCCGATGGGCTCGATGGCTTTGATCCATTTCACGTCCCACCGCAGGATGTAGGCCAGTGCCAGGCCGGTGAGGGCCAGCAGCGCCAGGATTACGCTGAGAAACCGTTTCATTTCCCTTGCTCCTTTCATAGCTGCACCGCGCCCAGCAGCTTGCGGGTGTACTCCTGCTGGGGGTGGTCGTAGACCTCATCCACGGTGCCCTGCTCGATGATGCGGCCCTTTTCCATCACCATGACACGGTCGCAGATAGAGTAGATCACGTTCAGATCATGGCTGATGAAGAGGTAGCTCAAATCCAGCTCCTGCCGCAAGTCCCACAGCAAGTCCAGTATCTGGGCCTGGATGGTGACATCCAGGGCGGACACCGGCTCGTCGGCCAGGATGAACCGGGGCCGCTGGATCAGCGCCACGGCGATGGACAGCCGCTGCCGCTGGCCGCCGGAGAGCTGGGCGGGCCGCCGGGAGGCGTACTCCTCCCCCAGCCCCACGCGCTCCAGCATATCCAATACCCGGCGGCGGCGCTCCGGGGCGTCGTACTTGCCGAACACCCGTAAGGGCTCCTCCAGAATCCAACCCACGGTTTTGGCGGGGTTCAGGCTGCCGAAGGGGTCCTGGAACACCATCTGGGGCCGCTTGGTGAAGTGGCGGATCTCACCCTTTACCTCCGCCCGGGGCAGCATGCCCAAAATGGCCTTGCTCAAGGTGGATTTGCCGCAGCCCGACTCCCCCACCAGGCCCAGAATCTCCCCGTGGTTCACGTGGAAGGTCACGTCGGTGAGGGCCTGAAAGGACGTGTCCGGGGCGAAAAGGTGCTTATCGTGGTAGGTGACGGAGAGATGCGCCACCTCCAGCACGTGTTCAGTTGTCTTTTCCGGTTGCGTCATGGCGTTTCCTCGTGGGGATGGCGGCGATGAGCCGCCGGGTGTATTCGTCCTGGGGATGGCGGAAGATATCCTCCGTCCTGCCCCGCTCCACAATGCGGCCCTGGTACATCACCGCCACGTTCTCGCACAGGCGGCGCACCACGGTCATATCGTGGCTGATGAGCAGCACCGCCACGTGGTATTCCTCGCTGAGGCGGCGCAGCAAATCCAGAATCTGCTTCTGCACCGTCACATCCAGGGCGGTGGTGGGCTCGTCGCAAATCAGCAGCTTGGGCAGGATAATCATGGCCGAGGCGATGATGGCCCGCTGCCGCTGGCCGCCGGAGAGCTGATGGGGATATTTATAATAGGTGGTCTCCGGGTCAGGCAGGCCCACCTGGGCCATGGCCTCCAGGGCCAGGGCCTTGCGCTGGGCCGGGGTGCGGTGGGTGTGGATGCGGAGGGTCTCCTCAATCTGCTCCCCCACCCGCATGAGGGGGTTCAAGCTGGTCATGGGTTCCTGGAACACCATGCCGATCTCCCGGCCGTGGACCTGTCGCAGCTCCGCCCGGGAGCAGTGGAGAATGTCACGGCCGTCCAGCAGCACCTGGCCGGAGAGCTGCACGATGCTGCGCTCGATAAGGCCGGAGAGGGTCATGGCGGTCACGGTTTTCCCCGAGCCCGACTCCCCCACCAGGCCCACCCGCTCTCCCGGCTGGATGGTGAGGTCGATGCCCTTTACCGCCTCCTTGCCGGTGGTGGTAAAGGTGACGTGCAAATCACGGATTTCAAGCATCGGTTTCACCTCCCAGGCCCTCGCTGAGCAGTCCGAAGCCCAGCACCAGCAGCACGATGGCCACGCCGCTGGACAGGGCGTACCACGGCGCGGAGAGCAGATAGCTCTGGGCCTCGTTGAGCATACGGCCCAGGCTGGGGTCCGGGGGCTGCACGCCCACCCCCAGATAGCTCATGGATGCCTCCGCCAGCACCGCGTTATTGAAGCTGATGGCGATGGTGGACAGCAGCACCGGCACGATGTTGGGCAGGATATGGACGAACAATATCCGCATGCTGCCCACGCCCATGAGCCGGGCGCTGCGGACGTAGTCCAGCTCCTTCTGCTTGGCCACCTCCATGCGGACGATGCGGGCAAAGGTGGGCACGAACAGCAGGCCCAGGGCGAAGATGATGTTGTATTTCCCGCTGCCGAAAAGGGCAATCAGCACCAGGGCCAGCAGGATACTGGGAAAGGCGGTAAGGGTATCGTTGAGCCGCATCAAAAGCTCATCCACCCAGCCGCCGTACCAGCCGGTGAGGCCCCCCAGCACCACGCCGATGACCAGCCCCGCCGCCACCGACACGGCGGCGATGAGGAACGTGGCCCCGGCCCCCTGCACCACACGGGAGAAGATGTCCCGGCCGAAGTTGTCGGTGCCCAGCAGGTGGGCAAGGCTGGGGGAGGCCAGCTTGGCCGCGCCGTTCATGGCGTTGGGGTCATAGGGCGTCCAGACAAGGCCGACGAGGATGATGAGCAGCATGATACCGGTAATCACCGCCCCGGCCCGGAAGGTTCTGTTGTGGGTATCAATCATGGCCCGGTCCCCCTTTACGACAGTCTGACCCGGGGGTCGATGAACTGGGTGACCAGGTCGGCCACGTAGTTCATAAACACCACCAGCGCCGCGATGATGACCACGATGGTCAGCGCCACGGGGAAGTCCCGGGAGGCGATGGAGGCCACCAGCAGCCGCCCGATGCCCGGCACCACGAACACCTGCTCCACGATGATGGAGCCGGCCACGATGTCCGCCAGGGACATGGCCAGGTACGTGACCACCGGCAAAAGGGCGTTGCGCAGCACGTGGGTGCGTATCACCATCCAGCGGGAGTTGCCCCGGCTGTAGGCGGTGCGGACGTAGTCCTTTTGCATCTCGCCCATGATGGACGACACCAGCAGTCGGGCCGTTTTGGCGGCCTTGGGGATGGCGATGGCAAGGGCCGGGAAGAAGAGATAGCCCAGGCAGCCCCAAAAGCTCTCGGAAAAGGGGACGAATTTACCCGGCACAAACCATTTCAGCAGCAGGCCGAAGAGATAGGTGAACAAAATGCCGATGAAAAACGGCGGCACCGCCATGAACACCTGGTTCACCGTGGCGGCAGCCCGGGCGAAAACGCCCTTGTGGTACCGGGCCAGGGCGATGCCCAGAGGGATGCTGAAAAGCAGCACAAGCAGCCACGACAGCACCGAAAGTGCCGCCGTGACTGCCAGTTTGCCCTGCATGACCTGCCGCACGGGCTTCATGTAGCTGTAAGAGATGCCGAAGTCGCCGGTGATGAAGCCGGCCAGCCACCGGAGATACCGGGCGGAGAGATCTCCCTCCAGCCCCAGCTCGTGGCGCAGCGTGGCGGCCCGCTCCGGCGTGTAGTCCGTGCCCAGGATCTTGGTGACGGGGTCGCCGGGGATGATCTGAAAGGCCAGAAAGGCCATAGCTGATACCAGGAGCAGTGTCAGCAGTAAAGTGCCTGTTTTTTTTGCAATCGTTCCCATAGCGGCCTTTCTCTGGCAAAAATCGGCTGCGCCGTTTTTTGCCACTTTTTTGCAGTCCACTCCGCGCACTCGCTTCGCTCGCACACTGCGTGGCCTGAGCGGTGAAATTTCTGACGCGCATGTCGTCAGAAATTTCGATTGTACGGGTTCGCGCCGCGCGGCGGCGCGAAATCTGCGATGCTTTTTGGGTGTGGGGATTTTCGCCCCCCGCCGTTATAGCTTTTTATCCAATGCGATACAGCGTGGCCAGGTCCATGATGTACAGCGCGGGATAGTACACGAAGCCGCCCACGTCGCTCTGCATCACGGCGAAGGTGGACATATCCTGGAGATACACGTTGGCGGCGGTCTCCGCCAGGATGGTCTCGCACTGCTTGAACAGGGCCGTCTGCTCGTCGGCGTTCAGGCTGGACACGGCGGCGGCGTAGGCCGCGTCGTAGTCATCATTCTTGAAGTTGATGAAGTTCTTGCCGCTCTCGCTCTGGAACCGGGCAAGGCACCCGGTGGCGGACAGGCTGTGGGAGTCGAACCCGCTGACGGTGGCCTCAAAGTTGCGGCCCTGGTAGGTTTCCGTCAGCCAGGTGTTCCAGTCCACCAGGTCGATCTTGGCGTCCACACCGGCGGCCTTCAGCTGCTCCACCAGCACCTGGGCGGTGCCCACGTGGGAGGCGTAGTTGGAGGGAACGGTGATGGTGAAGCTCAAATTCTCATAGCCCGCCTCTTTCAGCAGGGCCTTGGCCTTTTCCACGTCGGGCTTGTAGTAGTCAGCCAGCTCGGGCATGGCGTAGCGGCCCAGGGTGGAGAGCATGCTGGTGCCCACGGGGGTGCCGTGGCCGTCCATGGCCAGGTCGATGACGGCCTGCTTATCCACGGCATAGCACAGCGCCTGGCGGACACGCTCGTCGGCAAAGGGGGCGAAATCGTGGTTGAGATACAGCGCCTGGATGACGTTGCTGCTGCCCTCCATGACGGTCATATCCGCCATGTTGGCAATCTGGGTGGCGTCCAGGTGGCAGGCCAGGTCGATGGCGCCGGAGCGCAGGCTCATCACCAGGGTCTGGGGGTCGGGGATGACCTTCAAGATCACCTGATCCAGATAGGCGCCCTGGCCCCAGTATTCATCAAACTTCTCCAGCACCACGCTGTCCTGGGCGATGTGGGACACGAAGCGGAAGGGGCCGGTGCCCACGGGGCTGTCGTTGGGGTCGACGTCCTGGGGGATAATGGCCACGCTCATATAGGCGTTGAACTCGGCGTCGGGGGCTTTCAGGGTGACGACGACGGTGCGGTCGTCGGTGGCCTCCACGGAGGCAATACCCTTTACCTCGCCCACTAAGGGCTCACCGGTTTCCAGACCCGCAGCCCTGGTGAGAGAATACACAACATCCCCGACCGTCACGTCGGCCCCGTTATGGAACTTGACGCCTTCACGCAGGGTGTAGGTGTAGACGTCGGCGGTTTCATTGACGGTGCAGCTCTCGGCGACAGCGGGGATGAGATTACCTTCGGTGTCGGGCTTCATCAGCCCTTCATAGATGTTGAAGAGGACCTCTCGTGTTCCTGCCGACGACGATGAGACGTGGGGGTCAAGACTGGTGTCCAGGTCTGCGGCGATACCGACGGTCAGTGTTCCGCCCGTCAGCTTTTCGCCGGTGGAGCCGGTGTTGGTAGGATCAGCGGTCTGATCAGAGGGCTTGTCGCCTCCGCAGGCGCAGAGTGCAACAGTCATGGCCAGAGCCAGAACCAGCGCAAAAAGTCTTTTTTTCATGGTTTACTCCTTTTTACTCCAATAAAAATGGCTCCTGTATTCAATTTTCTCAGGCAAGGTGCAGAATAACACAAATCCCCCGCCAGGTCAAGGCCTGATTATAGAGATTTGCGGGCCGTTGACGGCGGCGGGTGTCGCATTATATAATATGGGGTAGATTTTGACGCGGGAGGGCAAGGCCATGCGTGTGCTGCACATCTCCGACCTGCACCTGGGCAAGCGGCTAAACGAATTCAGCCTGCTGGACGACCAGGCGTACATTTTGCAGGCCATATTGGACAAGGTGGACGCCCTGGCGCCCCAAGCGGTGGTCATCGCCGGGGATGTGTACGACAAGCCCCTGCCGCCGGCGGAGGCGGTGACGCTGCTGGACGGCTTTTTGTGGGCGCTGCAGCAGCGGCGGACGGAGGTGCTGCTCATCGCCGGCAACCATGACTCGGCGGAGCGCCTGGCCTTCGGCGCCCGGCTGATGGCGGGCAGCGGCGTACACATCGCGCCGGTGTATGACGGTCATGTGACCCCCGTCACCCTCACCGACGAACACGGCCCGGTGCATTTCTACCTGCTGCCCTTTGTGAAAACCGCCCACGTAAAGCGGTTTTACCCCGACGCCGACATCGCCGCCACCACCGACGCATTGGCCGTGGCCATCCGGGCGATGGGCATGGATGAGACGCAGCGCAACGTGCTGGTGGCCCACCAGTTCGTCACCGGGGCGGCGAGGACGGAGTCGGAGGAGATCTCCCTGGGCGGGGCGGACAACGTGGACGCCGCCGTGTTTGACGGCATCGACTACGTGGCCCTGGGCCACCTCCACGGCCCCCAGAGCGTGGGGCGGGAGACGTTGCGCTACTGCGGCACGCCGCTGAAATACTCCCTGTCCGAGGCGGGGCAGGAGAAGTCCGTGACACTGGTAACGCTGGGGGAAAAAGGCCACGTGACGGTGGAGGCCCTGCCTCTCACGCCCCGGCGGGACGTGCGGGCCCTGCGGGGCAGCTACATGGAACTGATGGACCGGCGCAACTATGAAAACACTGCCACCGACGACTACGTATACGTGACCCTTACCGACGAGGAGGACATCCCCGACGGCGCGGCCCGGCTGCGGACGGTGTACCCCCACCTGGTACAGCTGACCTACGACAACCGCCGCACCCGCACCGATGCGGCCCTGGCGGCGGCCCAGGCGGCGGAAAAACTGACGCCGCCGGAGCTGATGGGACGGCTGTACCGACAGCAGAACGGCGCCGACATGAACGAGGCGCAATCGGCCTATGTGAAAGAGCTGATGGCGAAAATCTGGGAGGGTGAGAGATGAGACCGCTGCAACTGACCGTATCCGCCTTCGGGCCCTATGCTGGGGAGACCACCATCGACTTCACCGCCCTGGGGGAGGCGGGGCTCTACCTCATCACCGGCGACACCGGGGCGGGCAAGACCACCATCTTCGACGCCATCAGCTTCGCCCTGTTCGGCGAGGCCAGCGGCGAGAACCGCCAGAGCACCATGCTGCGCTCCCTCTACGCCGCGGCGGACACCCCCACCTTTGTGGCGCTGACCTTCGCCTACGGCGGCCAGCGGTACACCGTCCGCCGCAGCCCCGAATACCTGCGGCCCAAGGCCCGGGGCGAGGGCACGGTGAAGCAGCCCGCCGACGCCATGCTCACCTATCCCGACGGCCGCATCGTCACCAAGGTGCGGGAGGTGAACGAGGCAGTCACCGCCATTTTGGGGGTGGACCGGCAGCAGTTCCGGCAGATTGCCATGATCGCCCAGGGGGACTTTTTGCGTCTGCTGCTGTCCGACACCCGGGAGCGGCAGGCCATCTTTCGCCAGCTGTTCCACACGGAGAACTACCAGAAATTCCAGGAGGCGGTGAAGGACGAGGCCGCCGGGCTGTACCGCCGGTGCCGGGAGCTGCGGCAGAGCGTGCAGCAGTATGTGGACGGCGTTGCCGGCGAGGAGGTGCTGTTGGCGCCGCTGGGGCGGGAGATGCCCCTGGAGGACACGTTGTCGGCGCTGCAAGCCGTCATCCACAGCCAGCAGCAGCGCTGCCAGATGCTGGAGGGGCGGCAAAATGAACTGCAAGAGCGGCTGCTGGGCCTGACGCAGCAGCGGCAGCAGGGCTTGCAGCGGGAGAAAACAGCCCGGGATCTGGCGGCGGCGCAGCAGCAGCACCTGGGGGCGGAGGCGGCTCTCCGCCAGGCGGAAACGGCCCTGACCGCCACCGAAAACCTGACGGCGCGGCAGCAGGAGGCCGACCGGGCCCTGGCCGCCCTCCAGGCCCGGATGGATGACTACGGACGGCTGACCGAGCTGGAAATCGCCTTGCAGCAGACAGAGACCGCCCTCAACGCCGTCCGGCAGACCGCCCAGGCGGAGCAGGAAAAGGCGGCAGCCCTCTCCCGGACGCTGGGGCAGCGGCGGGCGCAATTGGCGGAGTGGGAGGACGCCCCCGCCAAGCACCAGGCGCTGCTGCGGCAGCAGGAGGCCCAGGCCGCCCGCCGGGCCCAGATCACGGATTTGCTGGAAAAAATACAGGAATATGACGGCCGGGAGGCGGCGTACCGCCGGGATGCAGAGGCGTACCGGGCCGCCCAGGCGCGCTATGAGGTCACCGCCCAGACGGTGCTGACCATGGAGCGGGCCTTTTACCAGGCCCAGGCGGGGCTGCTGGCGGAGAAGCTCTCCCCGGGCCTTCCCTGCCCGGTATGCGGCTCCACAGCCCACCCCGCCCCGGCGGCCCTGGCCCACGGCGCCCCCACGGAGGCGGCGCTGCAAACAGCCAGGCAAGTGGCGGACGCCACTCGGGCCGCTGTGGAGACCGCCGCCGCACGGGCCTCGGAGGCCAAGGGGCGGCGGGACACCCTGGGCCGGGCCATTTCGGACAGCGGCCAGGCCCTGTTCGGCCCCCTGGAAAAGGGAACGCTGCGGCCCGCGGCCCAGGCAGAGGCCCAAGCATTGGCGGACGACCTTGCCCAGTGCGCCGCGGCGCTGCGCTCCCAGGAGCAGCGGATGGCCCGGCGGGGGGAGATACAGCGGGAGCTGCCCCGGCTGGAGCAGCAGCTCACCGCCGCCACCGACACCGCCGAAGCCCAGCGGCAGCAGGCGGAGGCCCTGGCCCGGCAGTACGAGGGGCAGCAGCAGTCCGCCGCCGAGGTGCGGCGCACCCTGCCCTACCCCACCGCCGATGAGGCCCGGCAGCAGGCGGCGGCGCTGACGCTGCAGCGCAACGAGGCCGCCACGGCCATAGACGCCCTGCAGCGGGCACACCACGACGCGGCCCTGGCCCTTACCGCCGCCCGGGAGCGTACAGCGGAGCTGGAGCGGCAGCTCACCGCCCTGCCCGCCGTGGATATGGCGGCATTGGAAACCCTGTGGCAGCAGGTGAGCGAGGAGAAGAAAACCGTTGACGGGCAATACACCGCCCTGATGGCCACCCTCACCGCCAACCGTACCGCCGCCGGAAAAGTGGCGGAGGTGGGCCGGGAGCTGGGGGCCCTGGAGCAGCGCAGCACATGGCTGCAAGCCCTGTCCAATACCGCCAACGGCGCTGTGTCCGGCAGGGAAAAGGTGATGCTGGAAACCTACGTGCAGATGACGTATTTCGACCGCATCCTGGCCCGGGCCAACACCCGGCTGCTGGTGATGACCGGAGGCCACTACGAGCTGTGCCGCCGCGCCGCGGCGGAGAACAACCGCAGCCAGTCGGGGCTGGAGCTGGATGTCATCGACCACTACAACGGCAGTCGCCGCAGCGTGAAAACGCTGTCCGGCGGTGAGTCGTTCCAGGCGTCGCTGGCCCTGGCCCTGGGGCTGGCCGACGAGGTGCAGTCCTCCGCCGGAGGCATCCGGCTGGACACCCTTTTCGTGGACGAGGGCTTCGGCTCATTGGACGAGGAATCCCTCTCCATGGCGCTTCGGGCGCTGCAGGGGCTGTCCGAGAGCCGCCGCCTGGTGGGCATCATCTCCCACGTGGCGGAGCTGAAGGGCCGCATTGACAGGCAGATTATCGTAAAAAAGGACGCCGCCGGCGGCAGCCGGGTGACGGTGACGGCGTAATCATTTTTGAGGTGATGGACATGAGTACCACAGCGGGTACGCTGCTGAATATGGGCATCTACGTGGTGCTGATGGTGGTGGGCGCCCTCATCGGGGCCAAGGCCATCGGCCAAAAGCGGGAGGCCAGATGGCTGGGGCGGCTCCAAACCCTGGCGCTGATGGTGATGATTCTCTCCCTGGGCGTGTCATTGGGGGGCAACGAAAAGATCATCGCCTCCCTGGGGCAAATCGGCCTGGCGGCGGCGGTCATTACGCTGTTTGCCATGACCGGGTCGGTGCTGGCGGTGACGGCGCTGCGGCGCTTCGTGCTGCATCTGGATCGGTACGCCCGGCCCCTGGGCGCGGCGGCGGAGACGGGGGACGACCCCTCCCCTGCCGGCGGCGGCAAGGCGGACAACGCCATGACCTGGTGGATCGTGGCGGCGGTGGCGGCGGGCATGGCCCTGGGCCGCTTCGTGCTGCCGGCGGCGGCGCGGGACGTGTGCGGCACGGTCATCGACGTGGGGCTGTACGTGCTGCTGTTTTTAGTGGGTATGGACATGGGCCGCCAGGGCACCATTTTGCAGGAGATAAAGGCCGCCGGGTGGCGGGTGCTGCTCCTTCCCGCTGCGGTGGCGGCGGGGACGCTGGCCTTCGCCGCGCTGGCGGGGACGCTGCTGCCCATGACCGTAAAGGACGCCATGGCCTCCGCCTCCGGCATGGGGTGGTACTCCCTGGCCACCACGCTGCTGGCCCCCTACTCCCTGGAAATCTCGGCGGTGGCGTTTTTGTCCAACGTGATGCGGGAGGTGCTGGCCATCATCCTCGTCCCGATGGTAGCAAAGCACGTGGGGTATTTAGAGTGCGTGGCCATGCCCGGCGCCGCCGCCATGGACACGGTGCTGCCCGTGGTGGTGGGGGCCACCCACCAGCGGCTGACGCTGTATTCCTTCACCTCCGGCGTGGTGCTGTCGCTGCTGGTGCCGTTGCTGGTGCCGCTGATTGTGGCGCTGTGAGGGAATGGGCCCGTTCCCTGCGTAGGGGCGGGGCTTACCCCAAGGGCACTGGCTCCACCAACTGCTCATTCTTCGCAGGGGGTCGCTGACGCTGCTCCGCCCACATGGAGCGAAATCCTGTGGCGTTAGGGCGGAGCAGAGCCCCGCCCCTACAGGCAAAACGGGGCCTCTCCGCAGCCGATGGGGACCTTTATCAAATCCGCCGCCGGGGGGGACGGGCGCTTCATGAAGCGCCCCTACGGAGAAACGGGCAGCGGGGCGTAAATACCGTAGGGGCGATTCACGAATCGCCCGCTTGCGGGTTGGCAATGACGGGAAAGGTGTCGTTGGCTGCGGAAAGGCACGCTATTGGCCTGCCTTCCCCCTCGGGGGGAAGGCTGGGGCGGACAGAGTCGTCCGCCCCTACGACCGAGGCGGCAAGCCTTTTCAGCCAACGAAACCGTTTGTAAAACCCGCAACCGGGGTAGGCGGGACACACAGGTCCCGCCCTACGGAGAGATGGGTGGGGCGGTGAACACACAACGTCTTTGGTCATCGCCCCCTCATCCGTCACGGCCTGCGGCCGTGCCACCTCCCCCCCCCCCCCATGGGGAAGGCTGTTTCATTTTATCGATAAGGACATCATTGCTATGGTAACGCTTCTTCTGGCCGTGATTTACATGGCCTTTATCAGCCTGGGGCTTCCGGATCCCCTTTTGGGGGCGGCGTGGCCCATTATGCACGGCGAGCTGGGGGTGCCCCTGGCCTTCTCCGGCGGTATTTTCACTGTGATTTCCGCGGGCACCATCGTGTCCAGCTTGGCCAGCGACGCCCTTACCCGGCGGTTTGGCCCCGGACGGGTCACCGCCATGTCGGTGGCGCTGACCTGCGGGGCGCTCTTTGGCTTCTCCTGCTGCCGCCACTACTGGGCGCTGCTGCTGTGGGCCGTGCCCTACGGCCTGGGGGCCGGCGGCGTGGACGCGGCGCTGAACAACTACGTGGCCCTCCACTACGCCTCCCGCCACATGAGCTGGCTCCACTGCATGTGGGGCGTGGGCACCTCCATCGGCCCCGCCATCATGGCCCGGGCCCTGACGGTGGGCCGGGGCTGGCAGGGGGGCTACCGGGCCATCGGCTGGCTGCAGCTGGGGCTGACGGCGATTTTACTGCTGTCGCTGCCGCTTTGGAAAGCCGCCCCTGCCGCCGAAAACGGCGACAATCGCCCCATGCCCCTGGGCCGGGTGGCCGCCCTGCCGGGGGTGAAGGCGGCGGTGGCCTGCTTCTTCTGCTACTGCGCCCTGGAGCAGACGGCGGGGCTGTGGGCCAGCAGCTACCTGGTGGCCTGCCGGGGGCTGGACGCGGTGACGGCGGCCAGATGGGCCAGCCTGTTTTACCTGGGCATTACGGCGGGCCGGGCCGTAAACGGCTTTTTGACCCTGCGGCTCAAGGACACGGCCCTCATCCGGCTGGGCAGCGCCATGATGGCGGCGGGCCTGGGGCTGCTGCTGCTTCCTCTCCCCCGCTGGGCCGCCTTTGCCGGGCTCATTTTGCTGGGCCTGGGCTGCGCGCCGGTGTACCCCTCCCTCATCCACGCCGCCCCCATTCGGTTCGGTGCGGAGCGGTCCCAGGCGGTCATCGGGTTGCAGATGGCCACCGCCTACCTGGGCACCACGCTGATGCCGCCCCTGTTCGGCCTGCTGGCGGGGCGCACCACCCTGGCCCTCTTTCCCTGGTACATGGCGGCGCTGCTCGTCGCCATGGCGCTGCTGCACCGGGCGTTAATCCACCAAACCTGCGCGGCGTAACGGTTTCACCCATGAAAAAGGCCACCCTTTCGGGTGGTCTTTTCAGATTGTATCATTCCCGGCGGAGAATGCCCCGCGCTTCCGCCCGGGCGATGAGGTCTTTCACCGCTGCGTTGGTCTCGGCGATGGGGAAATCGGTGACGATGACCTCGTCGCACGTCTCCATGGCCGCCAGGGCCTCCCGCACCACCGCCTCCGGGATGGGGGCGAAGGGGGCGGCGGCGAACACCCGGGCGGCAAGCTGCCGGGCCACGGGATAGTCGATGTCGTTGGTAAACAAAATGCCGGCGTAGAAGGGCCGCTCCTCCTTTTGGAGCCGCCGGAACACGCTGATGCCGCTGCCGCAGCCGGAGAGCACGAAGGTGCGGGGCGTGCCTGTGGGGGCGGGCAGCTCCACGCTGCCGAAGTCCACGTTGTAGGCCCCGGGGGCGATGCCGTAGAGGGGCTCGATGATCTCCGGGCGGAAAATGGCCTCCGGCGTGCCGAAGTGGGCGATGGTCTCGCCCCGGACGCACATCACCTTGTCCGACACCTTCTGGGCCAGGTCGATCTCGTGGAGGGACATGATGATGGTGATGCCCTTCTCTTTGGCCATGGTGCGCAGCAGCGTCAAAAGCTCCAGCTTGTGGGCGATGTCCAAAAAGGAGGTAGGCTCGTCCAGCACGATGAGCTCCGGCTCCTGGCAGATGGCCCGGGCCAGCAGAA
>CAMKGX010000003.1 GCA_946412355.1 uncultured Clostridia bacterium | reverse complement strand
GCATATCCTGCCACTGCTCCGCCGTAATGTTGCGAAACAGGGGAAACTGCTCCATCTGCGCCATAATGACACTCTCCTTCTTTCAAACATACCGCTTCATTCCCTCCCCTTTGCCGTAACTGTCTCCGCGCAGCGGCGCGCCGGGGTCGTCGCGCCCTACAAGCAAAGCAGGCGTCTATCCTGCCATAGGGGAGATAGGATTATTCTATTATTTACAGTATCATAGTTTTCTCTTTTTGCCTACCCATTTGTGGCAAATGTCACATATTATTTACAACTGACCCTTGCCACAGAGGGTGAAATCCCGTATACTGGGGGTACGATTTTTGACGAGGAGGCATTCCCCTATGACCGTATTACACCGCGAGGATCTGGCCCAGCAGCGCCAGGTGAAGCTGACCATCCAGGTGGAAAGGGACGTGTGGCAAAAAGCCCTGATGGACGCCTACGAGGGCGTAAAGGCCATGTTTCCGGTGGACGGTGAGGTGACGCGGCAGAAGCTGGAGGCGGCCTACGGCAGCGACTTCCTGTACCAGGAGGCGGTGAACGCCGTGTACCCCCAGGCGCTGGTGGACGCCATCGCCGCCCAGGACATCCAGCTTGCCGGCACCCCCACCCTCCACGTGGACGCCATCGACAGCGACGGCTTCTCCTTCACCGCTCTCATCGACCTGTACCCGGAGGTGACGCTGGGCCAGTACAAGGGTCTGGCCGCCCCCTACGGCGCCGTGGAGCTGTCCGCCGAGGACACGGAGCAGGCCATCCGGGACTTTTTGCAGGACAACCTGGTGGAGGAGCACCCGGACAAGGCAGCCATGGGCGACGAGGTGACCATCGACTTCGAGGGGTTTTTGGACGGCGTGGCCTTTCCCGGCGGCAAGGGGGAGCAGTATCCCCTGCTGCTGGGCAGCGGCATGTTCATCCCCGGCTTTGAGGAGCAGGTGGCAGGCATGGCCGTGGGCGAAGAGCGGGACGTGAAGGTGACCTTCCCCACGGAGTACACGGCGGAGCTGGCGGGCAAGGACGCGGTGTTCAAGGTGAAGTGCCACGCCATTACACGCCGCACCGTGCCGGAGCTGGACGACGCCCTGGCCCGGGCGCTTGACTATACCGACGCCTCCGCGCTGCGCCGCCACATCATGGAGGACGCCCTGGCCCGCCGGGCAGCCCAGCGGGAGAGCGAGTGGGCCGGCGCCCTGGTGCGGCAGGTCATCGACAACATGACGGTGGCCCTGCCCCCTGCCATGATCGAAAATCAGCTGGACGGGCTGCTGCAGGAGCTGAAAAACCACATGGCCGCCCAAAACATGGATTTGCAGGACTATCTGGACGCCTCGGGCCTCACCATGGACGACCTGCGCAACCACTCCCGCTCCCAGGCGGAGAACGCCGCCCGGTACGAGCTGGCTATGACGGAGATCGCCCGGCTGGAAAACCTGGACGTGACCGAGGAAGAGCTGGCGGCCCAGTACGACACTCTTGCCGCCCAGTATCAGATTCCCAGGGAGACCCTCCGCGCCCAGCTGCCCCCGGTGCGGCTGCGCCACGATATGCGCCTTGCCAAGGCCAGAGCCCTGGTGACGGAAAACGGCAAGCGGCTTTGAGCGGCGGCGTCCATTTGATTTTACCCATATAGACATAAAAAAGGAACGGCCGGCAGGTCGTTCCTTTTTGCTTTTGCGGTGGATTACGCCGCGGGAATCTCCCGGACGTAGGTGAAATAGTGGGTGTCCTGGCCGTTATCCAGGGCGCCTGTCAGATTGGGCCGCACCAGCCAGTAGTGGGTGGCGCCGTAGAGGGGCATCACGTAGCCGCTGTCGATGAGCAGCTCCTCGGCGTCCACCAGGTAGGCGTCACGGGCCTCGGCGCTGTGGGCCGCGGCGGCGCAGCGCATCAGCAGGTCGTAGGCGCCGGAATGGTAACTGCCGAAGTTGCCCTCGGCGCCGGTGGAAAACCGGCCCAGGAAGCCCAGGGCGTCGTTGCGGTCGGAGGTCAGGTCGGTGAGGGCCAGGGCGAACTCGCCCCGGGTCAGGGCGGCGGCCAGACTTTCGCTGTCCATGCCCCGCAGCAGCACGCGCACGCCCAGCCTGTCCTTCCACACCCGCTGCAGCGCCTTGGCCACCTCCTCGCTGCCCGTCTCATAGGCCAGGGAAATCATACCGTTCTCCGTCTCGGAGATGGTGGACAGCGCGCCGCTCTCCGCCAGGGCAGCGGCGGCGGCAGAGGCGATGGTGTCATAATTCTCGGGGGTGTTGTCAATGGGGTCGGTGGACAGATCCCGGAAGGCGCCGCCCTGGGTGGCCACGGTGCCCCGGGGCACGATGCCGCCCACCGCCATGCACCCCTCCCCTGCCAGGTCGGCCAGGGCGTTACGGTCAATGACGGCGCTGAGAGCCTGGCGCAGCGTCTCGCTGCGGAGGGAGCCCGCCATCTGGTTGGCCAGCAGCACGGTGGTCTGGGGCAGGTAGGACAGCACGGCGTCATCGTGGGCGGCGGCGTCCATCACCACGTCCAGCTCTCCGGCGTCGTATTGGGCCATGGCGGCGGCGGTGTCCACATTGCAGGTGAACTGCAAGGTGGTCACGCCCATGCGCTCGGCGTCATAGTACCCCTCCGCCGCCGTCAGCTCCATGCCGTCCGCCGTGCGGCGGGACAGGACGTAGGGTCCGTTGGTGGTGATGGAGGCCAGATTCATATCCCAGCCGGACTGGCTCACCACGTCGGCGCGCACCGGGCAGGTGGCGGCGGCGGTGCAGACGGTGGAGAGGAAGTAGGGGCAGTGGCAGTTGAGGGCCACCACCAGGGTATGCTCATCGGCAGCCTCCACCTGCAGGGCGTGGACGTCGCCGGCGCGGGCCTCCTCGTAGCCCGCCACCATGTCCAGCAGCGCGGCGTTGGGGGAGGCGGTCTCCGGGTCCACCAGCCGCTGCCAGGCGAACACAAAGTCACCGGCGGTGACGGATCTTCCATCCGACCAGGCAACGCCCTCCCGCAGGGCGAAGGTGTAGGTCTCGGTGCCGTCCAAATTGTCCGTCACCTCGTAGCTGCGGCACATGGCCGGCATCACGCCCTCGGGGGTCAGCTTCATCAGGTTTTCAAACAGGTGGCCCGCCAGGGTCTTTTCCGTGTCGGTGGACACCAGAGCCGGGTCCAGCGTGGCGGGGCTGTCGGCCATGGCGATGCGCAGCGTAAGGCCCGGCGCGGTCTCTCCGGCGCCGCAGGCCGTCAGCGCCAGCACCAGGGCCAGGCCCAGCGCCAGCAGCCGTATCACTCGTCTCATGGGCAATCTCCTTTGCTTTGGGAATCACGTTTCCTGCCCAGTATACCCCAAAAACCTTATTTTGTAAAGAAAAGGGCGGCCCGCAGGCCGCCCCTTGGGGAATAAATTTACAGTTGCGTCACATTCACAGCGTCTTGATGACCAGCTCGGCGATCTGCACGGCGTTGGTGGCGGCGCCCTTGCGGACCTGGTCGCCGCAGCACCAGATGTTGAGGCCGTTGTCGGAGGTCAGGTCCTCCCGGATGCGGCCCACGAACACGGTGTCCTGGTCAGAGGTCTCCAGGGGCATGGGGTAGCGGCGGTTTTTCAGGTCGTCCACCAGGCGGCAACCGGGGGCGTTGGCGATCAGCTCTTTTGCCCGCTCCACGGAGATCTTCTCCCTAGTGCGCACCACGATGCTGACGCTGTGGCTGCGGACCACCGGCACCCGGACGCAGGTGCAGCTCACCCGCAAATCAGGCAGGTGCATGATCTTGCGGCCCTCGTTCTGCATCTTCATCTCCTCGGAGGTATAGCCCTCAAAGGCTTCGCCGCCGATCTGGGGGATGACGTTGTAGGCGATCTGATACTGGAACACCTTGGGCTGGTAGGTCTTGCCCTCACGCAGGGCCTCCACCTCCGCCATCAGCTCCTTGGGGCCACCGGCACCGGCGCCGGAGGTGGCCTGGTAGCTGCTGGCCACGATGGTCTCAATGGGGCTGTCCTGGTTCAGCGCATTGATGGCCACCAGGGAGACGATGGTGGTGCAGTTGGGGTTGGCGATGATGCCCTTGTGCCACTTAACGTCCTCCGGGTTGATCTCCGGGATGACCAGGGGCACGTTGGGGTCCATGCGGAAAGCGCTGGAATTGTCCACAAACACGGCCCCGGCCTTGACGATGGCGGGGGCGAAACGCTCTGCGATGTCGTTCTCCGCCGCGCCCAGCACGATGTCCATGCCTTCAAAGGCCGCGTCGCAGGCCAGCTCCACGGCGATCTTTTGGCCCCGGAAGTCCAGCTCCTGGCCCACGGACCGCTCCGAGGCCAACAGGTGCAGCTCGCCCACGGGGAAATCCCGCTCCGCCAGAATCTTCATCATCTCACGGCCCACAGCGCCCGTGGCGCCCAAAATGGCTACTTTATACTGTTTCATTGCTGCTTCCTCCTATTTCACAAAGCTGTTATACAGCACGCGAATGGCGTTTTCAAAATCCTTGTTGTCCACACCCACAATGATATTCAGCTCCTCGGGGCCCTGGGTAATCATGCGGATGTTGATGTGATTCTCGCCCAGAGCGGCAAAAATCTTGCCGGAGATGCCGGGCTTGAACACCATCTTGCGGCCCACCGCCGCCACCACCGCCATGTTCTCGGTGACGTGGATGTTGTCGGGCTTCAGCTCCTTTTGCAGGTCCCCCAGCAGGGCGTACAGGCAGGGGGAGACCCGGTCGGCGGCCACCACCACACTGACGCAGTCGATGCCGGAGGGGATGTACTCCACGTTCTGGTTGTACTTCTCCATCAGCTCCAGAATCCGCCGCAGGGTGCCCACCTCGTTGGACATGCCGTTCTTGGTGATGGTGATGACGGTGAAGTTCCGCCGGCCGGCGATACCGGTGATGAACCGGTCCCCCGCCTCGGGCATATCCTCGAAGGACTCCCGGATCATGGTGCCGGGGTGGTCGGGCTGGTTGGTGTTGCGGATGTTCAGGGGGATGTTCTTCTCCCGCACGGGGAAGATGGTGCCCTCGTGGAGCACCTGGGCGCCGATGTAGCTCAGCTCCCGGAGCTCGGCGTAGGTGATGTGCTCAATGGGCTCGGGGTTGGGCACGATCTTGGGATCGGCCATCAAAAAGCCGCTGACGTCCGTCCAGTTCTCATACACGTCGGCGTCCAGCGCCGCCGCCGCCAGGGCGCCGGTGATGTCGCTGCCGCCACGGGTGAAGGTCTTGATGCTGCCGTCGGGCATGACGCCGTAGAAGCCGGGGATCACCACCCTGCGGCCCTGGGCGTACCGCTGCAGGGCGGCGTAGGACTGCTCCGTGTCCACGGTGCCGTCCAGGTGGAAGTGGAGCCACAGGGCGCTGTCTACAAAGTCGTAGCCCAGGTAGTCCGCCATCAGCCTGGCGGCGAAATACTCACCCCGGGACACCAGCTCGTCCTGGGAGATGCCGCCGTTGAGCTTGTCCCACAGCGCGTCAAACTCCGGCTCCAGCGGCGTGGCCAGGCCCAGCTCGTCCCGAATGGTGATGTACCGGTCACGGATCATGCTGAAGATGCTCTCGCAGCTGACGCCGTACTTCACGTGGGCGTGGCAGAGATATAATAAATCGGTAATCTTATGGTCGTCCTTGTTGCGCTTGCCCGCCGCGCTGACCACCACGCAGGTGCGCCCCGGGTCGGACTGCACAATGGACTTCACCTTGGCGAACTGCTTGGCGTCCGCCATGCTGGAGCCGCCGAATTTCAACACTTTTCGCACGAAAAACCCTTCTTTCCCCTGCCGTCCGGGCCTCTCGCATCCTGTCTCCCGGCGACAGAAATTTGGATTTTGTTTTTATAGGAAAAACACTTGCTTTTTTATCGGGGACAGTGTATCATATCCATATTGAAAATGCAAGAGAAAAACATTGGAGGTTTTCCATGAAATATCACAGCACACGCAACCGCGATTTGACAGCCCTGCCCTCCCAGGCGGTGCTGCAGGGCATCGCCCCCGACGGCGGGCTCTATATCGGCGACGTGGCCCATCTGGACCTGGACTGGCGGGAGATCATCGCCTGCGACGCCCAGACCATGTCCGCCAAAATCCTCCACGCCATGCTGCCGGACTTCCCGGACATGGCGGGGCTCATCCGCCGCAGCTACGCCGGCAAGTTCGAGTCTTCGGAGCTGACCCCCCTGGTGCCGGTGGGGGACCGCTACGTGCTGGAGCTGTTCCGGGGCCCCACCAGCGCCTTTAAGGACGTGGCCCTCAGCGTGCTGCCCCATCTGGTGACGGAGGCCCAAAAGGTGCAGCATCAGGACGGCGACGTGGTGATTCTCACCGCCACCAGCGGCGACACCGGCAAGGCGGCGCTGGAGGGCTTCCACGACGTGCCCGGCACCCGCATTGTGGTGTTCTACCCCTACGGCGGCGTCAGCGCCGTGCAGCAGCTGCAGATGACCACCCAGGCGGGCAATAACGTGAAGGTGTGCGCCGTGCGGGGCAACTTCGACGACGCCCAGACCGGGGTGAAGAACGTGTTTGCCGCCTGCGCCGGCAGGGATTTGGGCGGAGCCCATCTATCCTCCGCCAACTCCATCAACATCGGCCGCCTGGCCCCCCAGGTGATGTACTATTTCAAGGCCTACGGCGACCTGGTGAAGGCGGGCCGCATCGCGGTGGGGGACAAGGTGCATTTCGTGGTGCCCACCGGCAACTTCGGCGACATTCTGGCGGGCTACTTCGCCAAGAAAATGGGCCTGCCGGTAGGCATGCTGGTGTGCGCCAGCAACCAGAACGACGTGCTCACCGAGTTCCTCACCACCGGCCGCTACGACCGCCGCCGCCCCTTCTACAAGACCTCCTCCCCCAGCATGGACATTCTGGTGTCCAGCAATCTGGAGCGGCTTCTCTATCTCATGACGGAGGACGACGCCGCCGTGGCCCGGTGGATGCGCCAGCTCAACGAGGAGGGCGCCTATGAGGTGTCCCCCCAGGTGCTGCAAAAGCTGAAGGCGGAGTTCGCCTGCGGCTGCTGCGACGACGGCCGCTGCGGCGACACCATCGGCAAGGTGTGGCAGAAGCACCGCTACCTCTGCGACCCCCACACGGCGGTGGCCTGGGCGGTGGCGGACGAGTTTGCCGCGGCGTGCCACGACGGCGCGCCGGTGGTGGTGCTGTCCACGGCGTCGCCCTACAAGTTCCCGGCGGCGGTGCTCCATGCCCTGGGCCGGGAGGCGGGCGAGGACGAGTTCGCCATGATGGCGGAGCTCCACCGGCTCACCGGCGTGCCCGTGCCGGCGGGGCTGGCGGGGCTGCGGGAAAAGGAAGTGCGCCACAGCGACGTCATCGACAAAGACGAAATGCTGGACTACGTGCTGCGGTTTGTGAGAGGATAACGACATGGGAATGAACATTGTCTGCCTGGATATGGAGGGCGTGGTGGTGCCGGAGATCTGGATCGCCTTCGCCCAGGAGAGCGGCATCCCGGAATTGAAGCGCACCACCCGGGACGAGCCGGACTACGACAAGCTGATGCGCTGGCGCATGGACATCCTGCGGCAGCACGGCCTGGGGCTTCGTGAGATCCAGGCCGTCATCGCCAAGATCGACCCCCTGCCCGGGGCAAAGGCATTTCTGGACGCCCTGCGGGAGGAAACCCAAGTGGTGATTTTAAGCGACACCTTCGACCAGTTCGCCATGCCGCTGATGAAAAAGCTGGGCTACCCCAGCCTGTACTGCAACACCCTGGAAATCGACGCAGACGGCTTCCTCTGCGGCGTGAAGATGCGCTGCGACCACTCCAAGCTGACCACCGTGCGGGCCCTGCAATCCTGTGGGTTTGACACCATCGCCTCCGGCGACAGCTATAACGACCTGGAGATGATCCAGGCCAGCAAGGCGGGCTTCCTGTTCCGCACCACGGAGAAAATCAAGGCGGACTACCCGGATATCCCCGCCTACGAAACCTACGACCAGCTGCTGACCGCCATCCGCGGGGCGCTGTAAGCCAATTTTGCGCAGAAAAACGCCCGGCCTTTCGGCCGGGCGTTTTGTATTATGGAAGAAGTCTTATTTGGCGATGGGCGTCACGCTGCCGTCGTCGTTGAGCTGGGCGGGGATGACCTCCTGCCGGGTGTCACGCACCAGGGCGTCCAGGCGGATGCGGCTGGGGAAGTCGGAGATCAGCGTGTAGGCCACGCCGTGCTTTTTGGCCCGGCCCGTGCGGCCGATGCGGTGGACGTAATACTCATTCTCGTCGGGCACCTCAAAGTTGAACACCGCGTCCACATCGTCCACGTCGATGCCCCGGGAGGCCACGTCGGTGGCCACGAAGATACGCAGCTTGCCGTCCCGGAACAGCTGCATCACCTGCTCCCGCTTGCCCTGGGGGATGTCGCCGTGGATGCACTGGGCGTCCAGGCCCCGCATTTGCAGGAACTTGTTGAGCCGCTCGGTGGAGCCCTTGGTGTTGCAGAAGCAGATCACCCGGTCGTAATTCTCGTGGGTGATGATGCGGGCGATGGCGTCCACCTTGCCGTCGGAGGGCACCTCGATGCGGTACTGCAGAATGTCTGGCTTGTTCTCCTCCGTGGGCCGGACGGTGATCTCCTCCGGGTCGCGCTGGTAGACCCAGGAGATGTCCATCACCTCACGGCTGATGGTGGCGGAGAACATACCCAGGTTTTTCCGGCTCTTCATCTTGTCCAGCAGCCGGGTCACGTCGTGGATAAAGCCCATGTCCAGCATCCGGTCCGCCTCGTCCAGCACCACCGTGCGGACGTTCCGCACGTCCACGGTGCGGCGCTTGATATGGTCGCTGAGCCGGCCCGGGGTGGCCACCACGATCTGGGGCCGCCGCTTCAGGGCAGTGATCTGCTTGCTGATGGGCTGGCCGCCGTAGAGGCACACCAGGCGCACGCCCTCGTGGTACACGGCGATGTCCCGCATCTCGTCGGTGATCTGCATGGCCAGCTCCCGGGTGGGGGCCATGATCACCGCCTGCACCTCCTCGCTTTCCGGGTCGATCTTCTCGATGATGGGGATGCCGAAGGCCATGGTCTTGCCGGTGCCGGTGGGGGCCTTGGCAATCACGTCCTTGTCCGCCATCATGGGCGGGATGCACCCGGCCTGCACCGGGGTGGACACGGTGTAGCCTTTATTCTGAATGGCCCGCAGCGTGGGCTCGGACAGGCCGAAGCTGTCAAAGGGCAGGCCCTGATTGATTTCCATAGCGTTTTTCCTCTGATTTCGTCAAAAAGTCACATACCCGGATAGTGTACCACACTTTTCCCCCCGGGTAAAGGGGTCATTTATCCCTTTTCGTCCTTTTCAAGGCCCAAAATAGCCCCGGCCCGCCGCAGAACGGGCACCTCCCGCCGGGCAATCAGCCGCCCCAGGGGCGTGACGGCCAGGCGGTCATATTCCGCCAGGGCATCGTCATACCCCAGGCGCCAGGCGGTCAGGTGAAAATCATTCTGCTCCGCCGCCGTCAGGTGGTTTTTCCCAAAGGACAGGGCCCGGCAGAGAAAAAAGTGGTTCACGTTGTGGCGGTGGATGAGGTTATAGTAGTCGCTGACCACCCCGATTTCGCAGACAATCTCCGCCTCCGCCCCCAGCTCCTCCCGCAGCTCCCGGAGGATGGCCTGCTGGGGCGTCTCCCCCGGCTCCACACCGCCGCCGGAGGTCTCGATAATTTCCGCCTTGCCGAAATCGTCATCCCGGCGCAGGTGGGCAAACCAGAATTGCCCGGCGTCGTCCACCACCATGGCCCGGGCGATAAGCCGGTCATGGTCGGTGTAGGTAAAGGGCCACTCGTTGTCGGTCAATTCCCAATACAGCGGCTCCATTGCGGTTTCCCTCCTCGCCTGTCAGGCGTTCGCCCTTTCCGGGCACTGACTTATTTATCTTTGATTTTCCGGATGATCCATTTCACCAGCACGATGGCCCCCGCCATGGCCGCCACCTTCAGCGCCGTCACCGCCACGGTGGTGACCAGCAGCGGCAGGGCGTCCTCCGGGGACAGTTGGCTGTAAATGGCAGCCACGTCCTTCTTTACCCACATCACGATGATAAAAAGGACGGACGCCGCCGCCACGGAAACCCGCCAGGGCTCCCGCTTTTTGGGTGTCTTTTTCCCGTCCATTACCGTTCCTCCTCCATTATCGCAGCGATTTTAAGTACGCCTTGTGTTCGTCGGAAACGCGGTAGCTCTCCACCGCCTTCTGGATGGTCTTTTTATGCACCCACTCCCCCAGGGCCCGGCGCTCCAGGTAGGGCAGCACGTCGTCATACCGCTTGGCCAGGGCGGTGGCGAAGTACCAGGCCACCATCATGTTCAGGTAGTATTCCTCCCCGATTTTCGCCGCCGCCAGTGCCGGGTATTCCGGTGTGAAATCCCCGTCCAGGTATTCGTTCATCAGCATACGGATGGCGAACCGGGCGGTGTAGACGTGGCTTGAGGCCAGCCATTTTCGGATATAGGGCAGCAGCCTGTTGTGGTTCTTGTGAAAGGCAGCCGGGGTGGCCTGGTCGGACACGGGCCAGCAGTCCACATAGGGCAAAAAGGTGTCCACCGCCCGGGCGCAATCGTCAAAATCCTTTATCCGGGCCAGCAGAAAGGAATGCACCAGATTTTCCTCATAATACTCGTGGGGCAGGCTGCGGAGAAACGCCTCGGCCTCGGCGGCGGAAAGGGTCTTCGCCAGCGCGCGCAGCGCCGGCGTCCGCACGCCTATTACGGTCTCCGCCGGGATGTTCGGCACCAGCTTCACCTGAAACGCCCGGTAGTCCTCGTCCCGCAAGGGCAAAAGGCGGTCATATAGGGTCATGGGTGGTCTCCTTTCCACGCGCCCGCAGGGCGCATATCGCATTCCGCAGGCATATCGCGGATTCCGTCAGGAATTCATATCGCGTCGAGACAGTCGCACAACTGTCTCGACGTGGCACGAGGAAATGAAACTACTAATTCATACCTGCACCAGTAAGCGGGAACTTGTCCACTGACCGATGCCTGTTCGCAAAATCGCGTCCAGGAACATATCAACGATTTGCCTGTTCGTCAGGAACATGTCAACCGATTTTGGACACCTACCCGTTATCGGGAACATGTCGACAAGCTGGAATTGTTATTAAATCTCACCTTTCTTCCATTTTCTCATATTCATAATTAAGACCACATCTATAATTATGAAACCGAGTCCACCGATAAAGCCCAAAAGATCTGGCCCCAAAAACATATTTGGTTTTTTAGACATAAAAAGCGTAGATGGAGCCCAACGATCCATTCCATTTATAGAGGCGTGAAACAAAACAGCAGGCCATATAGAGCGCACTTTATAGGTCAAAAATCCAGATATAATCCCCAAAACAGTACAGAAAACTGTCATTGCAAAAATACCGGCAATCGGATTATTTGTGCCGTAATTATAGCCCATTGCTATAATCGGTGCGTGCCACAGTCCCCAAATCACTCCAGTAAAAACAGATGCAGAAAGTGGAGAAAGTTTTTCTCCGATTTTGGGTAGCAGATACCCTCGCCATCCCAACTCCTCGCCAAAACATTGTATCATTCCCATAATAGGATTCACTATGATTGCAAGAGGAATCAAAATGCACAGCGTTTTCAATAATTCGCTAGTCGATATGATTGATTCCTGTATTGCAAAAGCAGATTGCAATGGCGAAAAGTCACTTCCAAAGATAAGGAAATATACCGCTGCGCCGAAACAAGCGATAAAAGGCGGAGCAAAATATGCTGTGAAATACCACTTTAAGTTTCTCCTTAAATGAGGGCGAAGCAGCATTCTTTCAAAGCCCTCATTCCTGACGACTCTGGTAATTACAGAAGCAACCGCTGGTAACAGCATCATTACCAAGAGGATAGTATCAGATTTCATAATGTAATAAATGTAGCTAAACACCCACATCGGTACGAAAGATAATATCAAAAACAAAATGATACTGTTTCTTGTCTCTTTTTCCATTATGTGTTATCACCCCGTCAATCCCGAGTTGTCGCGCTGACATCCAAACCACAGCCACAACCCGCTGTTATCCAAATCACTAACTCAACCCTACCGCAAAAACATCTAAACCACTAACTCAACCTTATGACATCTAAACCGCCTACTCAACCCTCCGACCGGAGCGATTGATATGTTCTGACAGAGCAATTTTTACGGTCTGATCCGGGTGCCACCGCTGACGGTCAAATGCCCGAAAAGCCCGGAAATACGGCACTTTTTACAGCCTTATGTATCTTTCCTTGACATCAATACTACCGTCTCCACGTGGGCCGTCCTGGGGAACATATCCACCGCCGCGGCTCTTTGCACCTCATAGCCGTGCTGGGAAAACAGTTTCACGTCACGGCCCAGGGTGGCGGGGTCGCAGGAGACGTACACCACCCGCGCCGGGGCCATGGCGGCGATGGCGTCGATGACCTCCGCCGTCAGGCCCTTCCGGGGCGGGTCCACGGAGATGACGTCGGGCCGCAATCCCTCCCGGGCGCACTTTGCCGCCATGTCAGAGGCGTCGCCGCAGAGGAAATCCACGTTGGTAAGGCCGTTGCGCCGGGCGTTGGCCTTGGCGTTTTCAATGGCCTGGGGCACGATCTCCGCGCCGATGGCCCGGGCACAGCCCCTGGCCATGACGGAGGTGATGGTGCCGGCGCCGCAGTAGAGGTCCAGCACCGTTTCGGTGCCGTGCAACTCGGCAAACTCCGCCGCCTTTTCATACAGCCGCTCCGCCTGGGCGCGGTTCACCTGGTAAAAGGAGGGGACGCTCAACGTAAATTCCATGCCGCAGAGGGTGTCGGTGAGGGTGTCGCTGCCCCAGAGGGGACGGAAGGCATCCCCCAGCACGGCGTTGCCCCGGCGGCAGTTCACCCCCAGCACCACCCCCACGCACCCGGGCAGGGCGGCGCGCAGAGCGTCCACCAGTTCCTTTTCATGGGGCAGGCTGTGGCCGTTGGCGATGACGCACACCAGGCACTCGCCTTTGCCGTTGGTGCGGGTGAACAGGTGCCGCACAAGGCCCGTGTGGCTGTCCTCCCGGTAGCAGGGGATATGATAGGCTTTTATCCAATCCGCCAGGGCATGGGCGGCGGCGTTGGCGGTGGGCTGCTGCAAAAGGCAGTCGTCAATAGGCTCCACCTGGTGGCTGCGGGCCCGGAAAAAGCCCACGTTGCCCTGTTCGTCCACCGGGTGGAGGCTCTTATTGCGATAGCCCGCCACAGCGGGGGCGGGGAGGATCTCCTCCACCCTCCCCTGCCAGCCACCCAGCCGGGTCAGGGCGTCCTGCACCCGCTGATATTTGGCGGACAGCTCCTCCTCATAATCCATGTGGCGGAAGGCGCAGCCGCCGCAGCGGCGGTAATGGGGGCAGTCCGGGGTGACACGGTGTGGCGAGGGCTGGCGAACAGCCGCCACCTTGCCGAAGGCGGCGTTTTTCAGCACCTTCAAAATGAGGATGTCGCACACCTCGCCGGCCACGGCGTCGTGGACAAACACCACCTGGCCCTCCACCCGGGCGATGCCCAGGCCTTCGGAGGAATAGCCCTCGATGGTGGCGGTAACGGTTTGATTTTTCTGCAGCATAGGTTAAAACTCGAACTTTTCGATGATTTTTCGGATGGCGTCGGCAAAGGCGGCCAGCGTCTTGTTGTCCCGGCCCTTGCTGCGGCGGATAAGGGCGGCCAGGCTGTCCCCCAACTGCACCAGGCGCTGGTAGGCCGGGGCCGTCTTCTTGCCCTCGAAGGTGACCTTCTTCCGCTCCGGCAGGTAGCCGGGGGCGGTTTGGGCATTCAGCAGCAGGTCATAGACCTCGGTATACTGGGGGGCGTGGGCGGCAAAGCCAAGGGCCTTGACGCTGTCGGCAAAGAGAGGGGCCACGTCCCGGTCGCCGTGGACGACAAAGACATGCTGTGTCTGTGCCGGGTCGAACTGGCCGATCCAGCGCAGCAGATGGTCGCGGTCTGCGTGGGAGGACAGGCCGGGGAAGTTGACGATCTTGGCCCGGACGGCCACCTCCTCGCCGAAGAGGCGGACGCTCTGGGCGCCGTCCAGCAGGGTGCGGCCCAGGGTGCCGGGGCTCTGGAAGCCCACGAACACGATGGCGCTGTCCGGCCTCCACAGGTTGTATTTCAGATGATGGCGGATGCGCCCGGCGTCACACATGCCGCTGGCGGAGATGATGACCTTGGGGGTCCTGTCCTCGTTCAGCAGCTTGGACTCCTCGGTGGTCTCCGTCAGCCGCAGGCCGGGGAAGGAGAACATGGCGGTGCCGTCCTGCACCAGGGCCAGGGCCTCCTCGTCCAGATAGCCCCGCAGATCGCCGCAGAAGATGGTGGTGGCGGCCCTGGCCAGGGGCGAGTCCACATACACCGGGAAGTCGGGCACCGCCGTCACCAGGCCGCGGTCCTTGATCTCCCGGATGAAGTACAGCAGCTCCTGGGTGCGGCCCACGGCAAAGCTGGGAATCACCACGTTGCCGCCCCGGCGGAAGGTCTCGTCGATGATCTGGGCCAGCTCCTCCGTGTAGCTCCACACCTCGGTGTGGTTGCGGTCGCCGTAGGTGGACTCCATCACCACGTAGTCCGCCTCGTGGAAGCACTGGGGGTCCCGCAGGATGGGCTGGTCCACGTTGCCGATGTCGCCGGAGAACACGATGGTCCGCGTCTCCTCCCCCTCCGTCAGCGTCAGGCGGATGGAGGCCGAGCCCAGCAGGTGCCCGGCGTCGATGAAGGTGGCCTTCACGCCGGGGCACAGGTCGATGGTCTGGTCATAGCCGCAGGTGTCGATATAGTCCGCCACACGCATGGCGTCCTCTACCGTGTAGATAGGCTCCACCAGGGGCCGTCCCGCCCGCTCGTTCTTTCGATTCTGGTAGGCGGCGTCGCTCTCCTGGATGTGGGCGGAGTCGGCCAGCATGATCTTCAGCAGTTCCGCCGTGGGGGCGGTGGTGAGAATGCGGCCCCGGAAGCCCTGGCGCACCAGCATGGGCAGGCGGCCGGAGTGGTCGATGTGGGCATGGGTCACCAGCACGTAGTCCACGCTGCCGGGGGCGAAGGGCAGGGAGGCGTTGTCGATCTCGTCCCGGCCCTGCTGCAAGCCGCAGTCGATGAGGATGGTTTTGCCCCCCACCTCCAGACAGTGGCAGCTGCCGGTGACACAGCGGTCGGCGCCGAAAAATGATAGCTTCATTTGGCTCATCCTTTCTCCGCAGAATATTTCAAGTGATATTGTACCATTGCCGCCGCCCTTTCGCAAGGCGATTCCGCCGCCGGGGCGCAAAATGTATTGTTTCCCATTTGTTTACACTTTTCCCTTTCCATCCCCTCGCCCGTGTGGTATACTATATGAGATTGTACGCTATTACCCTTTCCAAAGGAGATACATTTCATGGGACTGTTTACGAAAATTTTCGGTACCTACTCCCAGCGGGAGCTGAAATCCATCTGGCCGGTGGTGCACCGCATCGAGGCCATGGAGGACGAATATAAAGCCCTCACCGACCAGCAGCTCCAGCAAAAGACGGCGGAGTTCAAGGAGCGGCTTGCCGCCGGGGAGACGCTGGACGATATTCTGCCCGAGGCCTTCGCCACCGTGCGGGAGGCCGCCGACCGGGTGCTGGGCCTGCGGCCCTACCCGGTGCAGCTGGTGGGCGGCATTGTGCTTCACCAGGGCCGCATCGCCGAGATGAAGACCGGCGAGGGCAAGACGCTGGTGGCCACCCTGCCCGCCTACCTCAACGCCCTCACCGGCAAGGGCGTCCACATCGTCACCGTCAACGACTACCTGGCCAAGCGCGACAGCGAGTGGATGGGTAAGGTCCATCGCTTCCTGGGGCTCACCGTGGGCCTCATCATCCACGACATGGACAAGGCCCAGCGCCAGCAGGCCTATGCCGCCGACATCACCTACGGCACCAACAACGAGATGGGCTTCGACTACCTGCGGGACAACATGGCCATTTATGCCAATGAGCAGGTGCAGCGGGGCCACCAGTTCGCCATCGTGGACGAGGTGGACTCCATCCTCATCGACGAGGCCCGCACGCCGCTGATCATCAGCGGCATGGGGGATAAGTCCACCCAGCTGTACGACATGGCGGAGATGTTTGCCGCCCGCCTGAAAAAATACGTGGTGGCGGAAACCGACGCCAAGGAGGAGGAAGACCCCTCCCTGGACGCCGACTACATCGTGGACGAGAAGGCCCGCACCGCCACCCTCACCGCCCGGGGCATCAAGAAGGCGGAGGAGTTCTTCAAGGTGGAAAACCTGGGCGACCCGGAGAACGCCACCATCGCCCACCACATCAACCAGGCCATAAAGGCCCACGGCACCATGCGCCGGGATGTGGACTATGTGGTGAAGGACGGCGAGGTGGTGATCGTGGACGAGTTCACCGGCCGCCTCATGTTCGGCCGCCGGTACTCCGAGGGCCTCCACCAGGCCATCGAGGCCAAGGAGCACGTCAACGTCCAGCGGGAGAGCAAGACGCTGGCCACCATCACCTTCCAGAACTATTTCCGCCTGTATCAGAAGCTGTCCGGCATGACCGGTACGGCCCTGACGGAGGAGGAGGAATTTGCCACCATCTACAAGCTGGATATCGTGGAGATCCCCACCAACCGGCCTGTGGCCCGTGTGGATCTGGACGACAGCGTGTACAAAACCGAAAGCGGCAAGTACCGGGCCGTCATCCGCCAGGTGAAGGAGTGCCACGAAAAGGGTCAGCCCGTGCTGGTGGGCACCGTGTCCATTGAGAAAAATGAGCTGCTGGGCCAGCTTCTCCGCCGGGAGGGCATTCCCTGCAACCTCTTGAACGCCAAGAACCACGAGAAGGAAGCGGAGATCGTGGCCCAGGCAGGCAAGCTGGGGGCCGTCACCGTGGCCACCAACATGGCCGGCCGCGGCACCGACATCATGCTGGGCGGCAACGCCGAGTATCTGGCCAAAAACGATCTGCGCAAGGCGGGCCTCAGCGATGAACTGATTGCCGAGGCCACCGGCTATGCCGACACCGACAACCAGGAGATTCTGGACGCCCGGAAGCTCTTTGCCGAGAAGATGGAGCACTACCGGGCCGAAATCGCCGACGAGGCGGAAAAGGTCCGGGCAGCGGGAGGCCTGTTCATCATCGGCACCGAGCGCCACGACTCCCGCCGCATCGACAACCAGCTTCGCGGCCGCGCCGGACGTCAGGGCGACCCCGGCCAGTCCCGGTTCTACATCTCCCTGGAGGACGACCTGATGCGTCTCTTCGGCGGCGACCGCATCACCGGCATGATGGAGCGCATGAACATCGACGAGGACACCCCCATCGAGAACAAGATGCTGTCCCACGCCATCGAGCAGGCTCAGACCACTGTGGAGAGCCGCAACTTCCAGGCCCGTAAGTCGGTGCTGGAATACGACGACGTGATGAACAAGCAGCGCGAGATCATCTACGGCCAGCGCACCCAGGTGCTGGAGGGCATGGACGTGAAGGAGATCATCATGAACATGATGACCACCGCCATCACCAACCAGGTGTCCGCCGCCTTCCTGGGCCAGCAGCACATCGACGCCGCCGCCCTGCGGGATCTGCTGCGCGCCGTGGAGGGGCTCTACTTCCCCCGGGGCACCTTCAGCGCCGAATCGCTCGCCGGTCTTTCCCAGGAGGACATCACCGACCGGTTCACCCAGGCTGCCGCCGCCTTCTACGACAAGAAGGAGCAGGAGTTCACCTCCCCCGTCATGCGCGAGGTGGAGCGGGTGGTGCTGCTGCGGGTGGTGGACGAGTACTGGATGGACCACATCGACGCCATGGACGACCTGAAGCAGGGCATCCGCCTGCGGGCCTACGCCCAGACCGACCCGATCATCGCCTACAAAAAGGAATCGCTGGAGATGTTCGACGAGATGATCTCCGCCATCCAGGAGGAAACGGTGCGTCGGCTCTATTCCGTGCGGCTGCGCAAGGACGAGGAGGTCAAGCGGGAGCGGGTGGCCAAGGCCACCTCCGAGAACGTGGGCGGCGACGGCACCGTGAAGAAGCAGCCCACCAAGGTGGTGAAAATCGGCCGCAACGACCTGTGCCCGTGTGGGTCCGGCCTCAAGTGGAAGAAATGCACCTGCAAGGAGTACCATCAGTAATCCGGTTATAATAGGCGGGACTGTGGTCCCGCCTTTTTCCCCATTTTCTCAATCGTAAAAGGAGCGCCATTATGTTCCAAAACAAGGAGAAAAACGGTCTTGTCTACCTGACCTCCGACCAATTATCCGGTGTGCGCCACGGCTTCACCACCCGGCTGGGTGGCGTCAGTCCCGCCCCCTGGGACAGCCTGAATCTGGGCGTCAGCCGGGGGGACGCCATGGAAAACGTGCAGCAGAACTACCGCCTGCTGGGTGCCGCCCTGGGGCTGACCGTTGACCACGCCGTATTGAGCCAGCAAACCCACACCGACAACGTCCGCGTTGTGACGGCGGAGGACCGAGGCAAGGGCCTATGGCGCCGCCGGGACTACACCGATGTGGACGCCATGGTGACCAACGTGCCCCGCACGCCGCTGGTGGTGTTCGGGGCGGACTGCAACGTGATTTTGCTCCACGACCCGGTGCATCACGCCATCGGCGCCTGTCACGCCGGGTGGCGGGGCACCGCCGCCGGCATCGCCGCCAAGACGGTGGCCGTCATGGCCCGGCAGTACGGCACCCGCCCCGGCGACGTGCGCGCCGCCATCGGTCCCTCCATCGGCAAATGCTGCTTTGAGACCGACGGCGACGTGCCCCAGGCGCTGCATGAGGCTTTGGGCAGCGACGCGGAGCCCTTGATGGACTGGAACGGCGCCAAGTGGCACATTGATTTGAAGGAGGCCAACGCCCTCTGGCTGCGGCGCTGCGGCGTGCAGCACATCGACGTGTGCCGGGAATGCACCATGTGTCACCCGGAGCGGTATTGGTCCCACCGCCGCTGTGGCGACCGCCGGGGCGTCCAGGCGGCTGTCATCTCCCTGGAGGATACGCTATGAAACGATGGATTGCCCTTTGCCTGGTCCTTTGTCTGGCTCTGCCCCTGGCGGGCTGCGGCGATTGGGATGAGATGGAGGCCGACCCTCTCCGGGAGCTGACAGACTACTATCAGCCGGAAAATGAGGCCGCCTCCCCCACCCCCGTCACCGATTTCACCCTGCCCTGGCACCCGGAGGAGACCCTGGATCCCCTGACCTGCGCCGACGGCTGGCCCCAGACGATGGGGGCGCTGCTGTACGAAAGCCTTTATGCCCTGGACAACACCTTCACCCCCTACCCCGTGCTGGCCCAGTCGGCCCGCTACGACGCCGAGACCTTTACCTATACCATTACCCTCCGCCGGGGCGTCACCTTTACTGACGGCGCCCCCCTCACCGCCAACGACGTGGCCCAGTCCCTGCGCCGGGCCCGGCTTTGTGACCGCTACGCCTCCCGGCTGCAACAGGTCAAGTCGGTGGAGAGCCGGGATAACGACGTGATCATCACCCTCCATCGGGACAACCGGCAGTTCCTGGCCCTGCTGGACATCCCCATCGCCCGGGCGGATGTGGCCGGCGCCGTTCATCCTCTGGGCACCGGGCCCTACTACCTGGCCCAGGACGAGGGGAACTGGCTGCTGTGCGCCAATGACAACTGGTGGCAGCAGAAAACCGTGCCCCTGGAGCGCATCTCCCTCATGTCCTGCAAGAGCGACGAGGCCATGCTTTACGCCTTCTCTGCCCGGGATGTGCACCTGCTGCGCTACGAGCTCACCGGCGTGGACGACACCATCCCCGACCTGCGCTCTGACTACACCGACGCCCCGGCCCCCGTGCTGCAATATCTGGGCTTCCACCTGGGCCACCAGCTGCTGCAGGACGATGCCGTGCGCCGCGCCATCTCCCTGGCCATTGACCGCCAGCGCATCACCGGCACCTATCTCCTTGGCCACGGCGAGGCCGCCCAGTTCCCCATCCATCCCCGGAGCCCCCTGTATCCCGCGGATCTGGCCCTTTTCCCCACACGCAGCGAGGTGGATGCCACCATGACCGACCTGGGTCTGATGGACGGTGAGGAGCGTTGGACCCTGGATTTGCTGGTGTACAGCGAAAACAGCTTCAGCGTGGCCATCTGTCAGGCCATTGCCGACGCCTTGGCCCGGTACGATCTGGACGTCACCGTCCGGGCCCTGCCCTGGGAGGAGTATCTCTCCGCCCTGGCGGCAGGCGAATTTGACCTCTACTTTGGTCAGTGCCGCATGACCGCCGACTGGGACATGACCTCCCTGGTGGGCATGGGCGGCAATCTGAATCTGGGGGGCTACCGGGACGAGACCACCGACCAGCTTATCGCCCGCAGCCTGTCCGCAACGGACGAGGCCCGGCCCGACGCCCTGTATCAGCTCTGCCAGCACCTGCAAGAGACCTGCCCCATTGCCCCCCTCTGCTTCAAATCCGTCACTGTACTCACCACCAGCGGTCTGGTGGAGCACATCTCTCCCACCGCGGCCAACCCCTTCTACGGCATGGAGAACTGGACGCTGCACATGGCGGAGTAAGGGGATTCCCCCTCTTTTTTACAAGCGCAAAGCCGCCCGGCATCTGCCGGGCGGCTTTTGATTATCAGTTGCAAAATCAGCTATACGTCCGCACCACCGCAGTGACGCGGCCCAAAATGGAGGCATAGCGGCCGTCGATGGGCTGGTAGTCCGGGTTCTCCGGCATCAGCAGCACACGGCCGTTCTCCCGCCGCAGCCGCTTCACCGTGGCCTCATCCTCCAGCAGGGCCACCACGATCTCGCCGTTGTTGGCCTGCTGCTGGCGGTGCACCACCACCAGGTCATCCGGCAGAATGCCGGCGTCACGCATGGAATAGCCCCGCACCCGCAGGGCAAAGTACTCCCCTTCCCGGCCGCCGGTATCGAAGGTGAGATAGTCCTCGATGCACTCCTCCGCCAAAATGGGGGTACCGGCGGCCACGTTGCCCACGATGGGGATGCGGCCCGCAACCGCCTCCACCTCCTCCGGTGCCTGGCGGGCAGGCCGGTCCACCAGCGCGATGGCGCGGCCCTTGCCGCTGCCCTTCTGGATGACCCCCAGCTCCTCCATGTGCTTGAGGTGGAAATGCACCGTGGAGGGGGACTTCAGCCCCACCGCCTCGCCGATTTCCCGCACGGAGGGCGGATACCCCTGCTCCTCCAGCGTCTGGGCGATGAAGTCGTATATCGCCTGCTGCATTTTGCTCAGTCCGGCCATACTCTGCCCCTCCCTTTTATTCTTGGAACAAGTGTATCATAATTTCTCGCAAATTGCAACATTTGTTCTACAATTTTTTTCGTTTTTTGTCTTGCATTTTCGCTGTTCCTATGGTAACATTAGCTTTACTGTGATACTTATGCCCTCTGGGGCATTCCATAATGGAGGATGAAATTATGCTGATTGTTGTTACTGTTCTGCAGCTTCTGGTGGCCCTGGTGCTCATCGCCATGGTGCTGTTCCAGTCCGGTAAATCCCAGGGCCTCAGCGGCGCCATCGGCGGCATCGCTGACTCCTACATGGCCAAGAGCAAGGCCAAGGGTCTGGACGCCCGTCTGGCCCGCGCCACCAAGTGGGTGGGCGCCGTGTTCGTGGTGCTGACGCTGGCACTGAACTGCATGGTCGCCGCCGGCATGTAAAACACTTTACCCTGCAAACGAAGAACCGCTTCCTTGTGGAAGCGGTTCTTTTTTGTTTACTTTCCGCCGGAGAGGGCGGTGTCGCCTATGCCGTCACCCAGCCAGACTACCACAGTTTCGTCGCCGGTGTCAATCTCCAGGAGGGCACCGTAGGGTACGGCCAGGTCCACATCGTAGAACACGTAGCACATCCGCTTGCCGTCCCGGAAGCACTCGTCGGCGGACATATACACCTCCGCCATGCCGCTCTCCTCCCAGGCCATCAGATTGACGCCCAGGTCGTAGTCGGCCTCCTGGCCGATCCACACCAGCAGCGTGGAGGGGTCCTCCCGGGCCACGGCCCACTTCTCCACCGACACCGGCTGGCCACCCACCTCGAACACTTCGCCCAGGTCATACTCATTGTCGGCAGGCTCTGCCGGGATCGTTTCTATGATGGACTCCGGGCGAGACGGCGCCTCATCCCACAGGTCGTCGATGATATTCCCGGCCAGGGGCACCAGGGCCACCAGGATGCCGACGATCATCAGCAGGGCAGATTTCCGCCGCTCCGGCGTCTTTTCTTTTTTCTGCGGGGTGAGCTTTGGCCGACGGACCGCCTTTTTCCCCATGGCGACCTCTCCCACCGCCGGCTTCGGGCTCTTCCGTACCTGCCGGGCCACGTCCTCGTGGCACTCCTTGCGCTCGTAACACTCCTTTTGCTCGTAGCACACCTTCTCCCCCTGCTCCAGCAGGTGGACGGTGCCGTCGGGGGCCACGTATTCCCGGCTGGGTGCCCGGTTATAGGCGCCGCAGGACGGGCAGGTGTCGCCGGTATAGCGGTAGGTTTTACCGCAGCTTCTGCATTTTACCGTTGCCATAGGCCGCTCCTTTCTTCCACGGGATCCTCTTATGCCAACAGTATAATCCCAAATGGTCCCCTTGTCCAGCAACTTGGGGTTGCCTGGGACATTTTCCCGCGCAACCACAGGTTTACGCCGCAAAAAAAGCCCCCGCCTGTCCCCTTTTTGAGGGGATGGCGTGGGGCTTTTTTACACAAACAGTATCGTTTACTTTACCAGCTCGATGATAGCGGTCTCAGCAGCATCGCCGCGGCGAACGCCGGTGCGGATGATGCGGGTATAGCCGCCGTTGCGATCGGCATACTCAGGAGCGATGCTCTTGAACAGCTTGTTGGCAACGTCCTCGCGGGTGATAAAGCTCAGTGCCTGACGATAAGCGGCCAGATCGCCCTTCTTGCCGAGGGTGATCATCTTCTCAGCCATGGGCTTGATCTCCTTGGCGCGGCTGATGGTGGTCTCCATGCGGCCGGTGTCCAGGAAATCAGTGACCTGCTGACGGAGCATCGCCATACGCTGGTCGGTAGTCTTACCGAGCTTACGAGTTCCGGGCATTTCTGTTTCCTCCTTGATAGGATCGCGTAAGTACGCGTTAGTTGTTTTCCTCGCTGGCCAGGGACAGGCCCATCATAGCCAGCTTGTTGATGACTTCCTCCAGAGACTTGCGTCCCAGATTGCGGACCTTCATCATCTCGTCCTCGGTCTTGGAAATCAAGTCCTCCACGGTGTTGATGTTGGCACGCTTGAGGCAGTTGAAGCTGCGAACGCTGAGATCCAGCTCCTCGATGGTCAGCTCCAGCACCTTGTCCCGCTGATCGGTGGCCTTCTCCACCACGATGGACTTGTCGCCCAGGGTGTCGGACAGGTCGGTGAACAGGGCAAAGTGGTCACACAGGATCTTGGCCCCCAGGGACACCGCGTCACGAGCGCTGATGGTGCCGTCGGTCCAGACCTCCAGCGTCAGCTTGTCGTAATCGCTGCTGGTGCCCACACGGGTGCTCTCCACCGTGTAGTTCACTTTGTAGACAGGGGTGTAGATGGAGTCCACGGAGATGACGCCGATGACACCGGCGCGCAGCGCCTTGTTCTTATCGGCAGACACATAGCCGCGGCCATGGGCCAGGGTAATCTCCATGCTCAGCACGCCGCCCACGTCCAGCGTGGCGATGTGCAGCTCGGGGTTCAGAATCTCTACTTCACCGTCGCTCTTGATATCGCCGGCCGTCACTTCACAGGGACCGGCAGCCTCAATGAACACAGTCTTGGGGCCGTCGCAGTGCAGCTTGGTCAGCAGATTCTTCACATTCAGAACGATCTCCGTCACGTCCTCTTTCACACCGGGAATGGTGGAAAACTCGTGCTGCACACCGGCAATCTTGATGCTGGTGGCCGCCGTGCCGGGCAGACTGGAGAGCATGGTGCGACGCAGTGCGTTGCCCAGGGTCGTTCCGAAGCCGCGCTCCAGGGGTTCGATCACATATTTTCCATAGGAAGCATCACCGGGCGTTTCCAAACACTCGATATGGGGCTTCTCAATTTCGATCATGCAGTACCCTCCTTGATTTTTAGTGCGCGCAGCAACCGCCGCGCGGGAAAAATGGTTGCGTAAATGAGGGTTCGAGCCCTATTACTTGGAGTACAACTCGACGATCAGGTGCTCCTCGATGGGCATATCGATGTCCTCGCGGGCGGGCAGCTTCACGACGGTGCCCTTCAGGGCGTTCTTGTCGCGCTCCAGCCACTGGGGCACGGTGATCAGGGGAGCATCCTCACCGGTCAGGCGCTTGAAGCAAGCCGCGCTGCGGCTGGCTTCCTTCACCTCGATCACATCACCGCTGCGAACCAGGTAGGAGGGGATGTTGACCTTGTGACCGTTGACGGTGAAATGGGCGTGGTTCACCAGCTGACGGGCCTCACGGCGGGTCATGGCAAAGCCCAGACGGTAAACAACGTTGTCCAGACGACGCTCAACCAGGCTCAGCAGGTTCTCGCCGGTCTTGCCGGGCATAGCGGCGGCCTTCTCGTAGTAAGCACGGAACTGCTTCTCCAGAATGCCGTACACGAACTTAACCTTCTGCTTCTCGTTGAGCTGGATCGCATACTCACTCTTTTTCTTTCTCATCTGGCCGCCGGGATTGCGCTTGGTCTCCTTCTTGGAGTAACCCATCACGGCCGGAGAAATGCCCAGCGCCTTGCAGCGCTTGGCAATAGGCTGCATATTCTTAGCCATTGCAATATCCTCCTTCTTCGATTACACGCGGCGACGCTTGGGCGGGCGGCAGCCATTGTGGGGGATGGGAGTGACGTCCTTGATCATGGTCACTTCCAGACCCACGGCCTGCAGCGCGCGGATAGCGGCCTCACGACCCTGGCCGGGGCCCTTGACGAAGACCTCCACGGTCTTCAGGCCATGCTCCATAGCGGCGGTAGCAGCCGTTTCGGCAGCGCTCTGTGCGGCGAAGGGAGTGGACTTCTTGCTGCCACGGAAACCCAGACCGCCGGAGGAAGCCCAGGAAAGGGCGTTGCCCTGGCTGTCGGTGACGGTAACCATGGTGTTGTTGAAGGAAGAGCGGATATGGACCTGGCCCTTCTCGACGTTCTTCTTTTCGCGACGGCGACGGATAACTTTCTTACCCTTAGTAGTAGCGGTAGCCATACTCTATCTTCCCTCCTTACTTCTTCTTGTTTGCAATGGTCTTCTTGGGGCCCTTGCGGGTGCGTGCATTGGTCTTGCTGCGCTGGCCGCGAACGGGCAGGCCGCGACGATGCCGCGTGCCGCGATAGCAGCCGATTTCAGTCAGGCGCTTGATGTCCAGCGCCACTTGACGACGCAGATCACCCTCGACGGTGTAATGCTGGTCGATGACCTCACGAAGCTTCGCCTCGTCGGCCTCGGTCAGATCCTTCACTCTCGTGTCGGGGTTGATGCCTGTCTGTGCCAGGATGTCCTGGGCACTCTTTCTTCCAATACCATAGATATAAGTCAAACCGATTTCGATTCGCTTATCCTTGGGCAGGTCAATACCGGCAATACGTGCCATTTGTTAGTGCACCTCCACTTTCTACTTAGCCCTGACGCTGTTTGTGCTTAGGATTCTCGCAAATCACCATAACACGGCCTTTGCGGCGAATGATCTTGCACTTCTCGCACATGGGCTTCACGGACGGTCTTACTTTCATCGTTTGAAACCTCCTTACTTGCTGCGCCAGGTGATTCGGCCACGGGTCAGATCATAGGGCGACATCTCAACGGTCACCTTGTCACCGGGCAGGATCCTGATGAAATTCATTCTGAGTTTTCCGGAAATATGCGCTAAAATCGTGTGTCCATTTCCAATGTCCACCTGGAATGTGGTGTTGGGCAGGGACTCAACCACTACGCCCTCCACTTCGATCATATCGGATTTTGCCAAGTTACTGTCCCTCCTGGTCCGAATTACCGCCGCTGAATGCGGCAATGGCTTTACGAAGCTCAATGTTTGTTATTTTTTCGCTGGATTTGATTTTTTCAGCTACCGCACCCTGGCCGGGAGAAACCAGCGCCACGTGTTTTTTCCGTTTGCGCTTGGGATTCTCCAGCCGGCGGTGCTTCCCGTCCGCCAGCAGCAGGAAGTCTCCCTCCGTGGCCAGCACGAAGAAAAGGCTGTCCCGGTCTCTGCCGGCGGTCGATTTTACAAGGTCTGATTTGGCAATGTCCATGTCACACCAACGATTTCTCGGGGTTGGTCAGAATCTGCGGCTCCCCGTCGGTGATGAGAATGGTGTTTTCATAGTGGGCGGCATTTTTGCCATCGGTGGTCTTCACCGTCCAGCCGTCGCTCATGTTGATGATGGCGGCGGAGCCGGCGTTGACCATGGGCTCCACGGCGATGGTCATGCCCCGCAGCAGGCGGGGGCCATGACCGGGCTTGCCGTAGTTGGGAATCTCCGGCGCTTCGTGCATATTGTGCCCGATGCCGTGACCCACGTACTCACGGACGATGCTGTAACCGTGGCGCTCCACATACTCCTGCACGGCGTGGCCGATGTCGCTGATGCGGTATCCCTCCCGGGCGAACTTCAAGCCCTCGAAGAAGGACTGCTGCGTCACCCGAATCAGGTCCATGTTCTCGTCGGACACCTTGCCGCAGGGATAGGTGCCGGCGCAGTCGCCATGGACGCCGCCGATGTAGGCGCCCACGTCCACGCTGACCACGTCGCCCTCCTGCAAGACGCGCTTGCCGGGGATGCCGTGGATAATCTCATCGTTGACGCTGACGCACACGCTGGCGGGATAGCCGTTGTAGTGCAGGAAAGAGGGCGTAGCCCCCTGGCTGCGGATGAATTCATACACTGCCTTGTCAATTTGCGCTGTGGTCACGCCGGGCCTGACCATATCCCGGGCCACCGCACGGGCGGCCGCGGTGATCTCACCGGCACGACGCATCAGCTCGATCTCATGGGCGGATTTGAGCGTAATCATTGTTCATACCCCAACGCCGCTAAGACCGCAGCGGTGGTTTCCTCCACTGTAGGATAATTGTCCACCACTTTCAGAAGTCCTCTGTCGCCGTAGAACGTCTTCAAAGGCTCTGTGGTTTCGTGATACTCCTTCAGCCGGCTCAGCACCGTCTCGGGAATATCATCCTTGCGCTGCACCAGCTTGCCGCCACACTCGTCGCAGACACCCTCCTGCCTGGGGGGCACGTTGACGATGTGGTAGCTGGCGCCGCAGTGCTCGCAGACCCGGCGGCCGCCCATACGATGCACGATCACATCGTCGGGCACCTCCAGGGCCACCACGGCATCGAATTGGATGCCGGCGGCCTCCAGCGCCTCCGCCTGGGCCACAGTCCGCGGCACGCCGTCCAGGATATACCCGTCGGCGCAGTCCGCTTCCTGCAAGCGCTCGTTGATGATGCCGATGATGATCTCATCCGGCACCAGCGCCCCGGCGTCCATAAACGCCTTGGCCTTCAGCCCCGTGGGCGTGCCGTTTTTCACGGCGGCCCGGAGGATGTTGCCGGTGGAGATGGTGGGGATCTTCAGCACCTTTTTGATGATGTCAGCCTGAGTGCCCTTGCCGGCACCGGGGGCGCCTAAAAGGATCATTCTCATTGCATGCACCTCATCAGTTCAGGAAGCCCTTGTACTGACGCATCAGCATCTGGGACTCCAGAGCCTGGACGGTCTCCAGCGCCACGCCCACCACGATGATGACGGAAGTACCGCCGATGGACAGCGCGGAAACGTTGACGATCTTACCGATGATCAGAGGCAGAATAGCCACCACGCCCAGATACAGGGCACCGAACAGCGTAATCTTGTTGAGGACCTTCTGGATGAAGTCGGAGGTGGGCTTGCCGGGGCGGAAGCCGGGGACGAAGCCGCCGTTCTTCTTCAGGTTGTTGGCGATCTCCACAGGATTGAACTGAATGGTGGAATAGAAGTAGCTGAAAGCGATAATCATCAGGAAGTACACGACCATATACACCACGCTGCGGCTGTCCACGGCCTGGGTGAGGGCGTACCAGAAGGTGCCCTCCTTGGGGTGGGTGAAAGCGGCGATGGTGGGGATGATCATGGCGATGGACTGGGCGAAGATGACGGGCAGAACGCCGGACATATTCACCTTCATGGGCAGGTTGGTGCTCTGGCCGCCGTACATCTTGCGGCCCACCTGGCGCTTGGCATACTGGACGGGGATGCGGCGCTCGGCGCCGTTGACCCAGGTGACCAGGACCACCAGAGCCAGGATGCCCACCACGACCAGCACCACATGCCACCAGTTGGCGGGGGTGGTGCGGACGTAGCTGACGGCGCTGCCCACCATGGTGGGCACGCGGCTGATGATACCGGCGAACAGAATCATGGAGATGCCGTTGCCGATACCGAACTCGGTGATCTGCTCACCCATCCACATCACGAAGGCGGAGCCGGCCATGAAGGATACGATGATGACCAGGGCAGCCCAGATACCGGTGTTGGACAGGATGCCGTAGTTCTTCATCAGGGCGTAGTAACCCCAGCCCTGCAGGATGGCGATGGCCACGGTGGCGTAACGGGTGATGGACTGGATCTTCTTCCTGCCCTCCTCGCCGCCGTCACGGGCCAGACGCTCCAGCGCCGGGATGGCGATGGTCAGCAGCTGGATGATGATGGAGCTGTTGATGTAGGGCTGCACACCCAGGGCAAACAGCGTGGCGTTGGCGAACGCGCCGCCGGACATCACGTTGTACAGGCCCAGAATGGTGGTGCTCAGACTATCCAGATAGGTGTTGAGCAGTGCGGTGTCCACATAGGGGACGGGGATGGCGTTACCGATGCGGAAAATCAGCAGCATCAGCGCAGTGAACACGATTTTCTTGCGCAGCTCGGGGATGGCCCAAGCTCTGCGAATCGTCTGAAACACGTCAGATCACCTCTGCCTTTCCACCGGCTGCCTCGATCGCTTCCTTGGCAGCCTGGGAAAAAGCAGCGGCCTGCACGGTCACTTTCTTGGTGACCTTGCCGTTACCCAGCACCTTGAAGCCATACTCACACTTGCTCAGGATGCCCTTAGCAAGCAGGGACTCAGCGGTAACGATCTCGCCATCCTCAAACTTGTTGAGGGAGCTCAGGTTGATGATTTCCAGGGGCTTTGCAAAGATGTTGTTGAAACCGCGCTTGGGGATGCGGCGAGCCAGAGGCATCTGGCCGCCCTCAAAGCCGATGCGGGTACCGCCGCCGGAACGGGCCTTCTGGCCCTTGTGGCCGCGACCGCCGGTCTTGCCGTTGCCGCTGCCGGCGCCACGGCCCTTGCGGTAGGCTTCCTTGACGGAGCCAGCTGCGGGAGACAGTTCATTCAGTTTCATTCTCTCGCACCTCCTTATTTCACTTCGGTGACCTGCAGCAGGTAGCCGATCTTGGCGATCTTGCCGCGGGTCTGGTCGTTGTCGGGCTGAACGGTGGAGTCACCGATCTTGCGCAGGCCCAGGGAAGCGGCAGTGGCAATGTGCTTTTCCAGTCTGCCGTTCAAGCTCTTGACGAGCTTAATGTTCAGATTAGCCATTTGTCCTCTGCCTCCTTAACCTACGATCTCGTCCACGCTCTTGCCGCGGGTGCGGGCCACTTCCTCAGGGGTACGCAGAGCCTTCAGGCCCTCGAAGGTGGCGGCCACCACGTTGACGGCGGTGTTGGAGCGCAGGCACTTGGTACGGATATCCTTGATACCGGCAGCTTCCATGATGATACGCACGGGGCCGCCGGCGATCACGCCAGTACCGGGGGCAGCGGGCTTCATCAGCACGCGGCCGGCGCCGGCCTCACCGATCACCTCATGGGGGATGGTGGAGCCGCTGAGGGACACCTGAATCATGTTCTTCTTGGCGTCCTCGATGCCCTTGCGAATGGCCTCGGGAACCTCGGCGGCCTTACCCAGGCCAAAGCCGACCTTGCCCTTGCCGTCGCCGACCACCATCAGGGCGGAGAACTTCATGACACGGCCGCCCTTAACGGTCTTGCTGACACGGTTGGTGGCAACGACCTTCTCGATATACTCGCTCTGTTCTCTTTCAAATCTAGGCATTGTCTTTCGTCCTCCTTCCTTAGAATTCCAGGCCGCCCTCGCGGGCGCCTTCAGCCAGCTCGGCCACACGGCCGTGATACAGGTAACCGCCACGGTCAAACACGACCATGTCGATGCCCTTGGCCTTGCAGCGCTGGGCCACCAGCTTGCCCACGGCACGGGCGGCGGTCTTGTTGCCGCCGTTGCCCTCGATCTCCTTGTCCAGAGAGGAGGCGGAAACCAGGGTGTTGCCGGCCACGTCGTCGATGACCTGGGCATAGATGTTCTTCTCGCTGCGGAAAACGTTCAGACGGGGACGCTCGGGGGTGCCGAACACCTTGGAGCGGACTCTCTTATGACGCTTCAGACGCTGGGCGTTAGTATTGGGTCTTTTAATCATTGTTCCGCACCTCCTTACTTCTTAGCGCCGGTCTTACCGACCTTGCGGCGGATGGTCTCGTCGACATACTTGATGCCCTTGCCCTTATAAGGCTCGGGAGGACGCTTCTCGCGCACTTCAGCGGCGAACTGGCCCACCTTCTGCTTGTCGGGGCCGGAAATGACCACCTTGTTGGGGGAGGGAACGTCGATGGTGATGCCATCGATCTCGGCCATCTTCACCTGGTGGGAATAGCCCAGGTTCATGACCAGCTCATTGCCCTCCTTGGCGGCACGGTAGCCGACGCCGTTGATCTCCAGCTCCTTCTTGAAGCCTTCGCTGACGCCCACCACCATGTTGTGCAGCAGAGCGCGGGTCATGCCGTGCAGAGCGCAGTGGGCCTTGTCGTCGGAGGGACGCTTGACGTGGATGACGTTACCGTCCTGCTCGAAAATCATCTCGGGATGGAGCTGCTGGGACAGGGTGCCCTTGGGGCCCTTCACGGTAACGAAATTGTTCTCGGCGAAGGTGACTTCCACACCGGCCGGGACGGTAATGGGCATTCTACCAATTCTAGACATTGTTCAAATACCTCCTTACCACACAAATGCCAGGACTTCGCCGCCGACGTGGGCTGCGCGGGCAGCCTTGTCGGTCATGACGCCCTTGGAAGTGGACACGATGGCGATACCGAGGCCGCGCAGGACCTGGGGCATCTCGTCGGCGCCCACGTACACCCGCAGACCGGGCTTGGACACACGGCGCAGGCCGGTGATGGCCTTCTCCTTGCCGGCGTTGTACTTCAGCGTGACGCGGATGACACCCTGGGTGTCGTCGTCGATGATCTGATACGCCTTGATATAGCCCTCGTCCAGCAGAATCTTAGCGATGCTCTTCTTCATGTTGGAGGCGGGGATATCCACGGTATCATGCTTTGCGTTGTTGGCGTTGCGGATACGGGTCAGCATATCGGCAACAGGGTCAGTGATGTGCATACGAAATATCCTCCTATTTTAGAGTTACGGGCTTTGCCCGTTGAGGCAGCGAGGTATCACGAATAATTTAATCCGCCGCCCGGGGGGCGATGTTTAATTATCCGTGACCTTTCGCCATCCTTTGCGCCTTTGGCGCTATATCCGGGGGCTGACTCCCCCTGAATACCGTTGGGGTGATTTTACCAGGAAGCCTTGCGAACGCCGGGGATCTCGCCCTTGTAAGCCAGCGTGCGGAAGCAGATACGGCAGACGCCGTAGTCACGCAGATAGGCGTGAGGACGGCCGCAGATCTTGCAGCGGTTGTACTTACGGGTGGAGAACTTCGCCGGAGCCTTCTGCTTCAGCTTCATAGACAGCTTAGCCATGTTCGTTTCCTCCTACTCAGCGTTCAAAGGGAGCGCCCACCAGGGTCAGCAGCTCGCGAGCTTCTTCATCGGTCTGGGCGGTGGTGCAGATGACCACATCCATGCCGCGGATCTTGTCGATCTTGTCGTACTCGATCTCGGGGAAGATCAGCTGCTCCTTGATGCCCAGGGCATAGTTGCCGCGGCCGTCAAAGGCGTTGGCGCTGATGCCGCGGAAGTCACGCACACGGGGCAGAGCCACGTTGAACAGACGATCCAGGAACTCCCACATCTTGTCGCCGCGCAGCGTCACCTTGGCGCCCACGGGCATGCCCTCACGCAGCTTGAAGTTAGCCACGCTCTTCTTGGCAATGGTGATCACGGCCTTCTGGCCGGTGATCTCGCCCAGATCCGTGGCGACGGCGTCCAGCACCTTGGGATTCTCCTTGGCCTCGCCGCAGCCCACGTTCACAACCACCTTGTCGATCTTGGGGATCTGCATGGTGGACTTATAACCGAACTTCTTGAAGAGAGCGGGAGCCACTTCCTCGGTATACTTCACTTTCAGACGTGCCATGTTATCCTACTCTCCTTTCTCAAAACTCGGCGCCGCAGTGCTTGCACACGCGAACTTTCTTGTCGCCGCTGACCTTGTAGGCCACGCGGGTGCCCTTGTCGCACTTGGGGCAGACGACCTGCACCTTGCTGGCGTAGATGGCAGCCTCGCGCTTCACGATGCCGCCCTCCTCGCCCTGACGGCGGGGCTTGATGTGGCAGGTCACCAGGTTGATGCCTTCCACCACGACCTTGGCCTCGCTGGGCACGGTGCCCAGGACCTTGCCGGTCTTGCCCTTGTCCTTGCCGGACAGGACGACGACCTTGTCGTTCTTCTTGATCTTCAGACTATTCATTTCTCAAGGCCCTCCTCAAATTACTTCCGGAGCCAGAGACAGGATCTTCATGTAATCCTTGTCGCGCAGCTCGCGGGCCACGGGCCCAAAGATACGGGTACCTCTGGGGTTCTTGTCGTCCTTGATGAGGACGGCGGCATTGTCGTCGAAGCGGACGTAAGTGCCGTCGGCGCGGCGGACGCCCTTGGCGGAGCGGACGATAACGGCCTTCACGACCTCGCCCTTCTTCACCTGGCCGCCGGGGGTGCTCTTGCGGACGGAAGCCACGATCACATCACCGATGTTGCCGTACTTCACCTTGGAGCCGCCCAGAACGCGGATGCACTTGATCTCTTTGGCGCCGGTATTATCGGCAACCTTCAGATAAGACTCTTGCTGAATCATTCTCGGCTACCTCCTTACTTGGCCTTCTCGATGATCTCGACCACGCGCCAACGCTTGTCCTTGGACAGGGGGCGGGTCTCCATCACCTTAACGGTATCACCCACGGAGCAGGTGTTGTTCTCATCGTGGGCCTTCAGCTTGTAGGTACGGCCGACGATCTTCTTATACAGGGGATGAGCCACGCGGTCAGCGATCGCCACCACCACGGTCTTGTCCATCTTGTCGGACACGACCTTGCCCACACGGGTCTTGCGGGAGGAAACTCTCTTCTCTTCCATTTTACTTCTCCTCCTTCTCACGGATAACGGTCTTAACGCGGGCGATATCACGCTTGGTTTCAGCGATCTTGAGAGGATTGTCCAGCTGATTGGTGGCGTGCTGCATACGCAGGAAGAACAGATCCTTCTTCAGGGAGTCCAGCTTCTCGTTCAGCTGCTGGACGGACATTGCACGTACTTCACTAGCCTTCATTCTCATTCACCTACTTCCTGGGACTCGGTGACGTCTTCGCGCTTGACGATCTTGGTCTTGATGGGCAGCTTGTGGCTGGCCAGACGCAGGGCCTCGCGGGCAACATCATCGGACACACCGGCGATCTCAAACATGACGCGACCGGGCTTGACAACGGCAACCCAATACTCGGGGGAACCCTTACCGGAACCCATACGGGTCTCAGCGGGCTTCTCGGTGATGGGCTTATCGGGGAAGATCTTGATCCACACCTGACCGCCACGCTTGGTGTAACGGGTCATGGCGATACGGGCGGCCTCGATCTGATTGCTGGTGATCCAGCTGGGCTCCAGCGCCACCAGGCCGTATTCGCCGTAGGTGACGGTGTTGCCGCGCATGGCCTTACCGGTGAGGCGGCCACGGTGTACTCTGCGGTACTTGACTCTCTTAGGCAGAAGCATTACTGCGCGCCTCCTTCCTTGTTCTCAATGGGCTTGCGCTCGGGGCGGGGACCACGGTTGAAGCCGCCGTTGTTGTTCTGGCGGTTGAAGCCGCCCTCACGGCGCTGGCCGTCGCGATTGAAGCCGCCCTCGCGGCGCTGACCGTCGCGGTTGAAGCCGCCACGGCGCTCGCCGTCACGGCGGCCGCCACGGCGCTCACGGCGCTCCTGATAGGGCTTGGTGGTGTCCAGGGTGCGGGGGGTGGTCCGCAGGGTCTGGGACAGGATCTCGCCCTTGTAGATCCACACCTTCACGCCGATGCGGCCGAAGGTGGTGGCAGCCTCAGCGAAGCCGTAGTCGATGTCGGCGCGCAGGGTCTGCAGGGGGATGGTGCCCTCGTGATAGTGCTCGGTGCCGGCGATTTCACGACCGCCCAGACGACCGTTGCAGTTGCACTTGATGCCCTTGGCGCCGGCGCGCATGGCGCGGCCCATGGCATTCTTCATGGCGCGGCGGTGAGAGATACGCTTCTCGATCTGAGCGGCGATATTCTCGGCCACAAGCTGCGCGTCCATGTCGGGGTTGCGGACCTCGACGATGTTCAGCTTCACGGTCTTGCCGATCAGCTTCTCCACGCTCTTGCGGTACTCCTCCACCTGCTCGCCGCCCTTGCCGATGACCACACCGGGACGGGCCACATGCAGATAGATGGTGACCACCTCGTTGCTGCGCTCGATCTCAATCTTGGAGACACCGGCAGCGAACAGGAGCTTCTTCAGGTACACGCGGATCTTGTGGTCTTCCACCAGCAGATCGCCGACCTTCTCCTCACTGGCATACCAACGGGAATCCCAGTCTTTGATGACGCCCACGCGCATGCCGTGGGGATTTACTTTCTGACCCATAAAAAACTGCTCCTCCCTTTCTTAGTCTCTCTCAGCGACCGCGATGGTCACGTGAGAGGTTCTCTTGTTGATGCGATAAGCGCGGCCCTGGGCGCGGGGCATCATCCGCTTCAGGATGGGGCCGGGGGTGGCGAACACCTGGGTGACCACCAGCTTATCGGGATCCATGTTGAAGTTGTTCTCCGCATTGGCGCAGGCGCTCTTGAGGAGCTTCACCAGGGGCTCGGAGGCAGCCTTGGGGGTCTGCATCAGAATGGCCATAGCGGTCTTGGTGTCCTTGCCGCGGATCAGATCGCACACGATCTGGACCTTACGGGGAGCGATGCGCACGTAGCGCAGATATGCTTTAGCTTCCATTGTCTACGCTCCTCCTTTACGCTTTCTTGGCATGACCACGGAAGGTGCGGGTGGGAGCGAACTCACCCAGCTTGTGGCCCACCATGTCCTCCTGCACGTACACAGGCACATGGCGGCGACCGTCGTGGACAGCGATGGTGTGGCCGACGAAGGCGGGGAAGATGGTGGAGCTGCGGCTCCAGGTCTTCAGCACGGTCTTCTCGCCGGTCTTGTTCATTTCTTCAACCCGCTTGAGAAGCTCAGGGGCAACATACGGGCCTTTTTTAATAGATCTGCTCATATTCTTCTGCCTCCTTACTTCACGTTACGACGCTTGACAATGAACTTGTCAGTGGGATTCTTCTTGCTGCGGGTCTTGTAACCCAGAGCGGGCTTGCCCCAGGGAGTGACAGGGCCGGGACGACCCACGGGGGACTTGCCCTCACCACCGCCGTGGGGGTGGTCGCAGGGGTTCATGACGGAGCCGCGCACGGTGGGACGCCAACCCATGTGGCGCTTACGGCCAGCCTTACCGATCTGGATGTTCTCATGCTCCAGGTTGCCCACCTGACCGATGCAGGCGGTGCAGTTGGTGCGGATGATGCGCACCTCGCCGGAGGGCATACGGATCTGGGCGTTGTCGCCCTCCTTGGCCATCAGCTGGGCATAAGCGCCGGCGCTGCGGACCAGCTGGGCGCCCTTGCCGGGGTGCATCTCCACGTTGTGGATGACGGTACCCACGGGGATGTTGGCGATGGGCAGGCAGTTGCCGGGCTTAATGTCGGCAGCGGCGGAGGCCATCACCTTGTCGCCGGCGTTCAGGCCCACGGGAGCGATGATGTAGCGCTTCTCGCCGTCGGCGTACTCCACCAGGGCGATGTTGGCGCTGCGGTTGGGGTCATACTCCAGGCGCAGCACGGTGGCTTCCATATCCACCTTGTCGCGCTTGAAGTCGATGATACGATACTTGCGCTTCTCGCCGCCGCCGCGATGGCGGACGGTGATGCGGCCATAGCTGTTGCGACCAGCGTTCTTCTTCAGCACCTCAACGAGGCTGGCCTCGGGCTTGGCGTGCTTGTCAATACCGTCGAAGCCGGAGACCGTCATGTGACGGCGGGAAGGGGTGGTCGGCTTAAAAGTTTTCACAGACATTTCTTACAACTCCTTCCTCTTACACCATACCCTCGAAGAACTCGATGGTCTTGGAATCGTCAGTCAGCTGGACATAAGCCTTCTTCCAGCTCTTGCGGCGGCCGGGGCGGGCAGCGCCCATGCGCTTGGCCTTGCCATCGTAGTTGATGGTGTTGACCTTGGCCACCTTCACGCCGAAGATCTGCTCCACGGCGTTCTTGATCTCCACCTTGCCGGCGGTGGGGGCAACCTCGAAGACGTACTTCTTGTCAGCGGTGGCCTCCATGGAGCGCTCGGTGATGATGGGACGAATAATGATGTCGTAAACGTTCGTCATTATGCGAACACCTCCTCGATAACTGCCAGGGCATTCTTGTCGATGACCAGGTTCTTGGCCTTGAGGATGTCATAGACGTTCAGCACCTTGGCGAAGGTGGTCTCCACGCCGGGGATGTTGCGGGCGCTCTTCACGACCACGCTGTCCACGTCGGGGGTGACGACCAGGGACTTGCCCTCGGCCTTGATGGCGCCCAGGAAGTTCCGGAAATCCTTAGTCTTGATGGCGTCCAGCTTGATGCTGTCGACGACGATGATCTCGCCGGCGGCCAGCTTGGCGGACAGGGCGGACTTCATAGCCAGGCGCTTCACCTTCTTGTTCAGCACGTAGGCGTAGCTGCGGGGCTTGGGGGCGAACACGATGCCGCCGTGGGTCCACTGGGGGGCGCGGGTGCTGCCCTGACGGGCGTGACCGGTGCCCTTCTGGCGCCAGGGCTTCTTGCCGCCGCCGGAGACCTCGCCGCGGGTCAGAGCGCTCTGGGTGCCCTGACGGCAGTTGGCCAGGTGATTCTTCACCACGTCGTGGACAACGGCCTCATTGGGCTCGATGCCGAAGATGGCGTCGTTCAGCTCAACGGTGCCGACCTCAGCGCCGGCCATGTTGAGAACTTTAATGGTAGACATGTTTCAAGCACTCCTTTCCTTACTTAGTACGGGCGGAAGCCTTCTGGGGATTACGGCCGGAAGCCTTCTGCGGGTTGTTGCTGATGCCGGTGTCGGCGTGCTTGACGCGATGGGTCTTGACGGTGGACTTGATGGTGACCAGTCCGCCCTTGGGGCCGGGGATCGCGCCGCGAACGGCGATGAGGTTCAGCTCGGTATCCACCTTGACGATGTCCAGGTTCTGGATGGTGACCTGGTCAACACCCATCTGGCCGGCGCCGATCTTGCCCTTGAAGATGCGGGAGGGATCGGTGGTGGAGCCCATGGAACCAGCGTGACGGTGCACGGGGCCGCCGCCGTGGCTGGTGGGAGTGCGCTGTGCGCCCCAGCGCTTGATGACGCCCTGGTAGCCGTGGCCCTTGCTGGTGCCGGTCACGTCCACGAAGTCGCCCTCTTTGAAGGTGTCAGCCTTGACGATGTCGCCCACATTCAGCTCGGCGGCGTTGTCCAGGTTGAACTCACGCAGGTACTTCTTGGGAGCCACGCCCGCCTTGTTCAGGTGGCCCATTTCGGGCTTCGTCAGCTTGCGCTCGGGGATGTCCTCGTAGCCCAGCTGCACGGCGGTGTAGCCGTCTTTCTCGGTCGTCTTCTTCTGCACGACAACGCAGGGGCCCGCCTCGATAACGGTGACGGGGATCACCTTGCCGTTCTCGTCGAAGATCTGAGACATACCGACTTTCTTGCCGATGATTGCTTTCATATGATCCTCCTTAAAGGTTATTGGTCGGCATAGATTCAACCTCCATTGGGGAAGGCAGCTTGCTCTGCCGACGTAACCCGTCCGCCCTCACGCAAGTCAGGCGGACATTGGGTAGCAAGCGTAATAAGGGTTTGCTGCGAGATGGCTGTATATAATAATGTGTTACAGCTTGATCTCGATCTCCACACCGGCGGGCAGATCCAGGGCCATCAGGGCCTCCACGGTCTTGGGGGTGGAGCGGGTGATGTCGATCAGTCTCTTGTGAGTGCGGCGCTCGAACTGCTCACGGCTGTCCTTGTACTTGTGGGTCGCACGCAGGATAGTGACGATCTCCTTCTTGGTGGGCAGAGGGATGGGGCCGGACACGGTGGCGCCGGTGCGCTTGGCGGTCTCCACGATCTTCTCTGCGCTCTGGTCGATGACCTGATGGTCATAGGCCTTCAGACGAATGCGAATCATTTCCTTTGCCATTTCTTGTTTACTCCTTACTTCAATGTACGGTTTTGTTTGCTTTGACCAATTCCGTACGGTGAGGTCTCTCTATCCGCCGTTCCGTGCGTATCATTCCGGCTCATAAGAAACACCGGCACGCAGACGTGGCCGGTGTGGCTCTGGCGCGGCGATCTACGCCGGCGAACAGAACATCCTCAGCCGCCCGATTATCGGACATACTCCCCGGAAGTTACCTCCTTGCGGAGCAATCTCCCGGTTCATCGCAGTGTAAACGCTTCCGGGTGTGCAGCACCTCTTCCGCGCGTACTTGCCTATAATAATCGAAAACCCCCTTGTTGTCAAGGGGGTTTTCGATTATTTTTTGTGATTTTTGCAAGAATTTTTCGGGCCGATTTCTGCGTTTTGTACAATAGGGTCGGCGGGGGGATTGAGGTACAAAATGTAGGGGGAAAACAGGGTTACGGGCCGCCGGGGGCGGCGGCCCCTACGGAGGAAGCCGCGACCATTCGCATCCAACGGTGCCTTTCCTCAATTTTCCCCCCGTGGGCAACGGGCGCTTCATGAAGCGCCCCTACGAACAGAACTGGGCCTCTGTTTTCATCGTAGGGGCGATTCACGAATCGCCCGCAGCGCGGTAACGAAAAACGCCAAGGTGGGCTGCACGGCAAACGGGAACGACAACCCTTTGTAGGGGCGGACGACTCTGTCCGCCCTCCCACATGGTTTAATCCGCCGGGGGAAAAGGAGAGCGTCCTTCCTGTTCCCTCTCCGCCAGCAGCGCCCTTGCCCTGGCCTTGATGGCCTCGCCCCGCAGGGGGTCGTCGATGATTTTCCGCAGGGCCGCGTCGTCGCACCCCGCCAGGGCGGCGGTCAGATCCGCCTCCGCCTGGGCCGATTCGGCAGCGTAGTCGATCTTCTTCTCCCCCGGCGTGACGAAAAACATCTGGTAGAGATAGAGCAGCAGTGATGCGCTCCAAACTACGGCCATACCGCGGCCAGCGCTGTCGTCTTTCTGTAAATAGAGCAGCACTCCAAACGCAGATGTCGCAACCATGAGCAGGCTCAATTTGTCTATTTTCTCCCGCCGATGCTCCTTCAGATACGCCAAAAGCTTCTTCATATCTGCCTCTCTTTCTGTCTCGCTGAAACGCACGATACGTATAGATGCCGCCGTGTCCCGGGCCGCCGGCGCCAGCGACACACCGCGAAGCATGAGCGGAATGTGGAGCCAGTGCCCTTGGGGTAGGCGGCGGCCCCTACGGAGGAAGCCGCGACCGTTCGCAGCCAACGGCGCCTTTTCTCCCATCCGCCCCGGGTAACGGCGGGACACACAGGTCCCGCCCTACGAAGGAAACGTTAACCCGTTCGTAGGGCGGCACCCATGTGTGCCGCCTTACAGAGTATCGATTTTGATAAACGTTTTCATGGTAGCGGGGGGGACGGTATATTTCGTAGGGGCGGACGACTCTGTCCGCCCCCCGGCTGGATGTTACACTCGCCGCCACTTGGCCCCGCCGGGCATGTCGGTGATCTCCACGCCCATGGCTTTGAGCCGGTCCCGGATGCCGTCGGCACGGGCGAAGTCCTTGGCCTTCTTGGCGTCGGCCCGGTCGCGGATGAGCTGCTCCACCGCCGCGTCCGCCTCGCCGCTCTCGCTGATGATGGCGAAGCCCGCCGGGGCCGCCGCAGCCTGGGCGTTTTTGGCCCGCTGGGCCGCCGCCTTCTCCGTCAGCTTCAGGCCCAGCACCGCGTCCACCGCGTCCAGGGCCGCCAGCTTGGTGGCGTCGTTGGTCTTGGCCTTCAGAATGTCGTACAGGCAGGTGACGCCCAGGGAGGTATTCAGATCGTTATCCATGCCGGACTTGAACTTATTTTTCAGCGCCTCCACCGCGGCCTCGTCCACGGGGCCGTCATCCGGCTTTAGGTTAGCCACCTTGGCGATCAGCTTCTGGAACGCACCGGCGGCGTTGTCCAGGTTCTCCCAGGTGAACACCAGGCTCTTGCGGTAATGGCTTTGCAGGCAGAAGAAGCGGTAGGCCAGGGGGTCGTAGCCCTTCTCCTCCAGCAGGGACACGGTGAGGAACTCGCCCTTGGACTTGCTCATCTTGCCGTCGCTGGTGTTCAGGTGCAGCACGTGGACCCACCAGGAGCACCAGGGGTGGCCCAGGTAGCTCTCGGTCTGGGCGATCTCGTTGGTGTGGTGGGGGAAGGCGTTGTCGATGCCGCCGCAGTGGATGTCCAGGTATTCGCCGTTGTACTTCATGGAGATGCCGGAGCACTCAATGTGCCAGCCGGGGTAGCCCACGCCCCAGGGGGAGTCCCATTTCAGGGCCTGGTCCTCAAACTTGGACTTGGTGAACCACAGCACAAAGTCGTTCTTATTGCGCTTGTTGGTGTCCTCCTCCACGCCCTCCCGGACGCCCACGAACAGGTCCTCCTCGTTATGCTCGTTGAACACATAGTATTTTTCCAGCTTGGACGTGTCAAAATACACGTTGCCTCCGGCAAGATAGGCGTAGCCCTTGTCCAGCAGGCCGGAGATGATGCGGATGTAGTCCTCGATCATGCCGGTGGCGGGCTGGACGTGGTCGGGCCGCTTGATGTTCAGCTTGCGGCAGTCGTCAAAAAAGGCGTCGGTGTAATACCGGGCGATCTCCATCACCGTCTTGTGCTCCCGGCGGGCGCCCTTGAGCATCTTGTCCTCGCCCTCGTCGGCGTCGGAGGTGAGATGGCCCACGTCGGTGATGTTCATCACCCGGTTCACGTCGTAGCCCAGGAAACGGAGATATTTTTCCAGCACGTCCTCCATGATGTAGGAGCGCAGGTTGCCGATGTGGGCAAAATGGTACACGGTGGGGCCGCAGGTGTACATCTCCACCCGGCCCGGGGTGTGGGTCTTGAATTCCTCTTTTTTATGGGTAGCCGAGTTATACAGATACATAGCCCTTCTCCTTCGCTTTGATACTATATTAAATATATGCGAAAAAATAAACGCCCCTCACGCCCCGCGGGGCATGAGAGGCGGCGATGCCGCGGTTCCACTCTCGTTTGTCGCTTAAAAGGCCGTTTCGCCGGCCCAGGGCGGAGGGCTTCTGCATCCCCCGCGCTCGCGGACGCACTTCCCTCCCCCGGCGGCGGCGGGCCTTCCAGCCTGTGGGCCCTGCCTCTCTGGGTCGCCTATGGAGCGGTACTCTTCCGTTCATCGCGCTGTTCAGTTCGGCAAATATCATATCAGCCTTTGCCACCGCTGTCAACTGATTTTTATTGCCTCCGTCGCTCTTGACAAATACCCCCTGGGGGTATATTATAACGGTGAAGATCCGTAAAGGAGGATGGACGCATGGAGCAAATGGAAAAGCAACTGCCCGACTGCTGCCGCCACAAGACCAAGGAGCGCAGCGAGAAGGAGTACCGGGACCTGTGCAACCGGCTCAGCCGCATCGAGGGCCAGGTCCGGGGCGTGCGGAACATGCTGGAGAGCAACGCCTACTGCACCGACATCCTCTTGCAGGTGGCCGCCATCAACGCGGCGCTCCACAGTTTTAATAAGGTGCTGCTGGCCAACCACATCCGCACCTGCGTGGCCGACGACATCCGCCGGGGCGACGACGAGGCCGTGGAGGAGCTGCTGGCGGTGCTGCAAAAGCTGATGAAATAAGGAGGCGACAACCTTGGAACAATATGAAGTCACCGGCATGAGCTGCGCCGCCTGCCAGGCCCGGGTGGAAAAGGCGGTGTCCGCCGTGCCGGGGGTGACAAGCTGCGCCGTGTCGCTGCTGACCAACGCCATGGGCGTGGAGGGCACGGCCGACAGCGCCGCCATCATCCAGGCGGTGACGGCGGCGGGCTACGGTGCCAAAAAGAAGGGCGCCGCCGCTCCGGCGGCGGAGGAGGGCGCTCTGTTGGGCCGGGAGACCCCGGTGCTGCGTCGGCGGCTTATCACGTCCCTTTGCGTGCTGGCGGTGCTGCTATATCTCTCCATGGGCCACAGTATGCTGGGCTTTCCCGTGCCCGCCTTTTTGGAAAACCACGTGTCCATGGCCATCATGCAGATGCTGCTGGCCGTGGTGGTGATGCGCATCAACCACAAATTCTTCACCGTGGGCTACCGCACCTTATTTGACCGCGCCCCCAACATGGACACGCTGGTGGCCCTGGGCAGCAGCGCCGCCTTCGGGTACAGCCTGGTGGAGCTGTTCGCCATGGCGGGGGCCATGGGCTCGGGCGACCAGGGCGCCGTCATGGCTCTGGGTCACAACCTGTACTTTGAGACGGCGGCCATGATCCCCACGCTGATTACTCTCGGCAAGCTGCTGGAAGCCATCAGCAAAGGCCGCACCACCGACGCCCTGAAGGGTCTCATGGGCCTGGCGCCCCAGACCGCCGTTTTGGTGCGGGGTGGGCAGGAGGTAACGGTTCCCATCGGTGAGGTGGCCGTGGGCGACACGTTCGCCGTGCGGCCCGGGGAGGCCATCCCGGTGGACGGCGTCATTTTGGAGGGCGACAGCGCCGTCAACGAGGCGGCCCTCACCGGCGAGTCCGTCCCTGTGGACAAGGGGCCGGGGGACACCGTCTCCGCCGCCACCATCAACACCTCCGGGTATCTCCGCTGCCGGGCCACCCGGGTGGGGGAGGACACCACCCTTTCCCAAATCATCCGCATGGTGTCCGACGCCGCCGCCACCAAGGCTCCCATTGCCCGCATTGCCGACAAGGTGTCCGCCGTGTTCGTCCCGGCGGTGATCGGCATCGCGGTGGTGACGCTGGCGGTCTGGCTGCTCTCGGGCCGGGACTTCGCCTTCTCCATCGCCCGGGCCATCGCCGTGCTGGTGATCTCCTGCCCCTGCGCCCTGGGCCTTGCCACCCCGGTGGCCATCATGGTGGGCAACGGGGTGGGTGCCAAAAACGGCATCCTCTTCAAAACCGCCGTGGCCCTGGAAAACGCCGGCAAGGTGGACACCGTGGTGCTGGACAAGACCGGCACCATTACCTCCGGCGCGCCGGTGGTCACCGACGTGGTGCCTGCCCCCGGCGTGACGGCGGAGGCCCTGTTGCAGCTGACCGCCGATTTGGAGCAGCACTCCGAGCATCCCCTGGCGGCGGCGGTGATGGCCTATGCCGCCGAAAAGGCCGTGGCCCTCTCCCCTGTCACCGACTTTGCCGTGCTCTCCGGCAGCGGGCTCACCGCCCGGCGAAACGGGAAAACCCTCTGGGGCGGCTCCGGGAAATTCATGGGCGGCAAGTTCGCCCTCTCCCCCGCCCTGCTGGCACAGGGACAGAAGCTGGCCGAACAGGGCAAAACGCCCCTGTATTTTGCAGAAAACGATACCGTTTGTGGCTTAATCGCCGTGGCGGACGCCATCAAGCCCGACTCCGCCCAAGCGGTGAAGGAGCTGCAAAACATGGGCATCCGTGTGGTGATGCTCACCGGCGACAATGCGCGCACCGCCCATGCCATCGGCCGGGAGGCCGGGGTAGACGAGGTCATCGCCGGGGTACTGCCCGACGGCAAGGAGGCGGTCATTCGCCGCCTGCTGGCAAGCGGCACCGTGGCCATGGTGGGCGACGGCATCAACGACGCACCGGCTCTCAAGCGGGCCACGGTGGGCATCGCCATCGGCGCGGGCACCGACGTGGCCATCGACGCTGCCGACGTGGTGGTGATGCACTCCCGGCTCACCGATGTGTCCGCCGCCGTCCGCCTTTCCCGGGCCACGGTGCGGAACATCCACGAAAACCTGTTCTGGGCCTTCTTCTACAACGTCATCTGCATCCCCCTGGCCGCCGGATTTTACGGCGCCGTCTTTGGCTGGACGTGGGAGATGAGCCCCATGATCGGCGCGGCGGCCATGAGCCTTTCCAGCTTCACGGTGTGCATGAATGCCCTGAGGCTGAACCTGTTCCCCCTGCGGGATGCCGGCCATGACCGGCCACGGAAACACCATTCAACACCTGCCCCGGCGGAAGCGCCCCGGCAGCAAAAGCAAAAGGAGGAAACCACTATGGAAAAGACACTGGACGTAAAGGGCATGATGTGCGAGCACTGCGAGGCCCGGGTAAAAAAGGCTTTGGAGGCCGTGGAGGGCGTGAGCGCCGCCGTGGCCGACCACAACAAGGGCACCGCCGTGGTGACCCTGTCCCAGCCGGTAGCCGATGAGGTACTGCGCAAGGCGGTGGAGGATCAGGACTACGAAGTCACCGCCGTTCGCTGACGGTCAAACCGAACAAAACGCATCAAAAAATGAGCCTGCGCTTAAGGCGCAGGCTCATTTTTTTGTTCATTTTTTGTTACTATTTTTCAGAAAAAACGTCCTTGTTCTTCCAGAAATACTCCACGCCGGAGTAGACGGTGGTGACCAGGATCACCCACTGGCAGACGGTGTTCAGCCAGCCGGGGATGCCGAAGAGGATGAGGCAGATGCACACCATGGTGGAGGCGGTTTTGATCTTGCCGGACCAGGCGGCGGCAATGACACGGCCCTCCTCCACGGCCACCATCCGCAATCCGCTAACGGCGAACTCACGCAGCAGCACCACCGCCAGGATCCAGGCGGCCAGGCTGCCCTCGGCCACGAAGATGCACAGGGCCGCCATCACCAGGCACTTATCCGCCAGGGGGTCGGCAAACTTGCCGAAGTTGGACACCTGATCGTAGTGGCGGGCGATGTAGCCGTCCAGGTAGTCGGTGAGGCAGGCCAGGATATAGACCCCCAGGGCCACCAGGCGGTGGGCGGGGAAGGTCATGTACATCAGCACCAGGAATACGGGGATCAGTGCGATACGCAGCAGCGTCAGCTTATTGGCTGTGGTCATGGGCATGGGAAAAACCACCTTTCTTTACTATCAAGTGCTACCATTATACCATGTTTCCGATTTGGCGCAAGCCCTTACCCCTCCACCTCACCGGTGAGGTCGCCGTCCATGACGCCGGTGATGCGGACGGGCAGCATATCGCCGGGATGGGCGTCGGGGGCGTCGAAGTAGATGACGCCGTCGATGCCGGGGCTCTCGGCGTAGCTGCGGCCCACAAAGGACTGGGCCTCCTCGTCCCAGCCGTCGCAGAGGACGGTGACCACCGTGCCCAGGCGGGATTCGTTGAAAGCGTCCATTACGTCGCTCTGCACGTCCATCACCAGCTCAGCGCGGCGGGCGGCCTCGTCGCCGTCCACCCGGTTGGGCATGTCGGCGGCGGGAGTGCCCTCCTCCGGGGAGAAGGGGAAGGCCCCGGCCCGCTGGATCCGCACCTCCCGCAAAAAGGCGCACAGCTCGTCGAAGGCGGCCTCGTCCTCAAAGGGCAGACCGGTGATGATGCTGGTGCGCAGCACAATGTCGGGGATGCGGCGGCGGATGCGGGCAAACAGGTCCAGAAGGCCCGCCTTGGTCTCCCGGCGGCGCATAGCCTTTAAGACGGCGTCGTTGCAGTGCTGGATGGGGATGTCCAGATAGTGGCAGATTTTAGGCTGGGCGGCGATGGTGTCCAGCAGCTCGTCGGTGATGGCGTCGGGGTAGAGATAATGGAGGCGAATCCATTGGAAATCCAGGTCGCACAGGGCGTTTAACAGGGCGGGCAGCCGCTTCTCGCCGTAGAGGTCCACGCCGTAGCGGGTGATGTCCTGGGCGATGACGATGCATTCCTTCACGCCGCTCTCCGCCAGCTCCCGGGCCTCCTGCAAAATCTCCTCCATGGGACGGCTGCGGTATTTGCCCCGGAGGGAGGGGATGACGCAGTAGGCACAGCGGTTGCTGCAGCCCTCGGCGATGCGCAAATAGGCGTAATGGCCGGGGGTGGTGAGAATCCGGGGCAGCTCCGGCACGGGGGCGTGGATGTCACCAAAATGCTCACACTTCTCGCCCCGGGCCACCTCATCAATGGCGGCCACGATGTCGCCGTAGCTGCCGGTGCCCATGATGCCGTCCACCTCGGGCAGCTCGGCGAGCATCTCCTCCCGATACCGCTGGCTGAGGCAGCCGGTGACCAGAATGGCCCCCAGGCGGCCCTGGGCCTTTAAGTCCGCCATCTCCAAAATCACGTCGATGGCCTCGCTTTTGGCGCTGTCGATGAAGCCGCAGGTGTTGACCACCACCACGTCGGCGTCCTCCGGCTCCGTTTGCAGCGTCATGCCGGCGTCTACGCAGAGGGCCATCATCTGCTCGGTGTTGACACGGTTTTTATCACAGCCCAGGGAAATAAAGGCTACGTTCATTCTGTTTCCTCCCAATCCTGCCCCGCAGCGCGGAGGGCAGCGCGAATATCGTTCCAGGAAAAGCCCCGGCGGGCCAGGGCGGCGGCGGTCTTTTTGGCCTGGTCGGGGTCGGACAAGTCCCGCTTTTTGGCCTTGAGATACGCCGCTATGATCTCCTCCGACGGGGGCATGTGGGCCATGGCGTCCTCCCACAGCGCCCGGGGGATGCCCCGGCGGTGCAGCTCCTGGCGGACGCGGCCGGGGCCGTAGCCCATGCGGGCATAGTGCTGCACGGCAGTGGCGGCGGTGGCGCTGTCATCCACGGCGCCCAAATCCGCCAGCCACTGCACCGTCTCCGCCGCCTCGTCCTCAGTGGCGCCCTTGGCGGTGAGCTTACGATGCAAATCCCGGCGGGACACCATGGCGGAGGAGGCGATGCGGGCGCCGTCGGCCTTCACCTGGGAGCGATGGGCCGCCTGGCGGAGGGCGGGCAGCTCATCCTCCCCTATCTCTTTACCTGTAAACAGGCCAAAGCGCAGGAGCTCGGCCTCGGTGAGACGGAGGGGGTCTTTCTCCCCCTCCAGAAACACCAGGACCCGCTCCTGCTTATGTTTTGACGTTTCTATCTTGGCGACGCGCATCAGTCTTCGTCGTCGAAGTCGTCGGCGGACACGTCCACGGCCCGGCCGGCGGCACGGGCGGCAATCTTGGACTGGGCGCCCATCAGCTTATGGAAGTTATCCCGCACGTCCTGCTCCAGCTTGGCGGCCTCCTCGGGATGCTGGCGGAAGTAGTCCTTGGCGGCGTCCTTGCCCTGGCCCAGCCGCAGCTCGCCCATATTGAACCAGCTACCGCTCTTCTGCACCAGGTCCAGCTTCACCGCCAGGTCGATGAGCTCGCTCAAATGAGAGATGCCCTCGCCGTACATGATGTCGAACTCCGCCTCACGGAAGGGAGGCGCCACCTTGTTCTTCACCACCTTGGCCCGGACGTGGTTGCCCACCATCTCGCCGCCCACCTTCAAGGTCTCGATGCGGCGGACATCGATGCGGACGGAGGCGTAGAACTTCAAGGCCCGGCCGCCGGTGGTGACCTCGGGGTTGCCGTACATGACGCCCACCTTCTCCCGGAGCTGGTTGATGAAGATGACGATGGAATTGGTCTTGTTGATGATGCCGGTGAGCTTGCGGAGGGCCTGGGACATGAGCCGGGCGTGGAGGCCCACGAAGCTGTCGCCCATCTCACCCTCAATCTCGGCCCGGGGCACCAGGGCGGCCACGGAGTCCACCACCACCACGTCGATGGCGCCGGAACGGACCAGGGCCTCGGTGATCTCCAACGCCTGCTCGCCGGTGTCGGGCTGGGAAATCAGCATATCCTCAATGTTGACGCCCAGGGCACGGGCATAGGTGGGGTCGAGAGCGTGCTCGGCGTCCACAAAGGCCACCTCGCCGCCCAGCTTCTGGGCCTCGGCCAGCACATGGAGGGCCAGGGTGGTCTTACCGGAGGACTCGGGGCCGTAAATCTCCACCACGCGGCCACGGGGCAGGCCGCCGATACCCAGGGCCAGGTCCAGGGCCAGGGAGCCGGTGGGAATCACGTCCACGTTCACGGTCTCGTTGGCGCCGTAGCGCATGATGGAGCCCTTGCCATACATCTTCTCAATCTGCTGCATGGCGGTCTCCAACGCCTTTTTCTTATCGCTGTTCACAGGGGCCGCAGTCTCTTTTTTCGCTGCCATGTGTGGTCCTCCTCTTGATTTGGTAAGGTAATACTATATGAATAAGTGTCCTAAATTCAGGACAGTTCTTCCGGGTAAATGCTGTCGTCGGGGCGGCCTTTCAGGGTGCCCCACACCACACGGGGGATGCCGTTCAAATCCGGCACCACGGTAATGTCACCGAAGCCCACGGAACGCATGAGGCGCAGCACGTCGTCGGCCTGGCCGATGCCCACCTCGAAGAAGAGGCGGCTGCCCAGGTGGAGGGCGTCCCGCCAGCGGGTGGAGACGGCGCGGTAGAAATCCAGGCCGTCGGCGCCGCCGTCCAGGGCCACGTGGGGCTCATAGTCCCGGACGGATTCGTCCAGGCCGGGGATGTCGGCGGTGGGGATGTAGGGCGGGTTGCAGACGATGGCGTCAAACTCCCCCAGCTGGGCAGAGGGCTTCTCCAGTGCGTTGGCGAAAACCGCGGAGACCCGGGCGGTCAGATCGTTGCGGCGGATGTTCTGGCGGCACAGCTTCAGCGCCCCCTCCTCCACGTCACCCAGCGTAACGTGGGCGCGGGGACATTGAGAGGCCACCGCCAGGCCCACGCAGCCGCTGCCGGCACACAGGTCCAGCACACGGGGGTCGCCCGGCAGGGCGGAGACGAAGTCGATGGCCTGGGCGGCCAGCACCTCCGTGTCGGGCCGGGGAATCAGCACACGGGGGTCGATGTCCAGGGGCAGGCCGTAAAACTCCCACTCGCCGATGAGGTAGGCCACCGGCTCGCCGTTTAAGTGGCGCTGCACCAGCTCTTCCATCCGCGCCGCCACATCGGCGGGCACATACAGGCGGCCATCACGGCGCAGCTCATCGCGGGACTTGCCGGAGGCATAGCACAGCAGCTCCCGGGCCTCCAGGGTGGCGGCGGGCAGACCGGCCAGCCGCAGGCGCTGGCGGGTGTCCAGGTTCAGGTCGTTATAGGTAACGGCCACGGTTACCACCTGTCCTTCCCGGCCTGGTCGGGGATGACCAGCTTCATGGCCTCGATGGCCACCTCCAGCATACCGTCATCCGGCTCGTTGGTGGTGAAATTCTGCATCCACATGCCGGGGGCGGAGAGGAGGCGGGTCAGCTTGTTGTCGTGGGCCCCCACCAGGCGGTTGAACTCATAGGTGACGCCCACCACCGGCACCAGCAGCAGCAGGTGGAGCCCCAGCCGCACCCAGAAGCTGCGCCAGTCCACAAAGGTGAACACAGCGGAGGAGGCCAGGATGGACACCACGATGACCACGAACAGGAAGCTGGTGCCGCAGCGGGGATGGTGCCGGGGCTGGATGCGGGCGTTCTCCACCGTCAGGGGCAGCCCCGCCTCGTAGCAGAAGATGGTCTTATGCTCGGCGCCGTGGTACTGAAACACACGGCGGACGTCCTTCTGCCGGGACACCAATATCAAATAGGCCATGAAGATGGCGATTTTCACCACGCCCTCCACCAGATTGTGGACAAGGGCGCTGTTGATGAAGGGGTCGATAAGGCCCGCCAGGAAGGTGGGCAGAATCATGAACAGCAGCAGCGTCAGCCCCAGGGACAGAATCACCGACACGGCGATGAGGACGCTTTGCAGCTTCTCGGCGGGGACGTGGGCCTCCAGCCACTGATCCAGCTTGTCCGGCTCCCCCAGGTCCTCATCGGGGAAATAGTCGGCGGAGAACATCAGCGCCTTGACGCCCTGGATGACGGAGGTGAGAAACACGACGCTGCCCCGGATGATGGGCCAGCCCAGGATGGGATAGCGCTGGGAAACCAGCTTGCGGTCCTCCACCTTGGTGACCAGGCCCTCCTTGGAGCGCACCACGATGGCCTGTTTATCGGGCCCCCGCATGAGGATGCCCTCGATGAGCGCCTGACCGCCGATGGTGGTGCGGAAGGCGCAGGATTGTTTCTGTTCCATATACAATGGTCCTTTCTTGGGGAATTGTAACACAATAGAACGCAAAATGCAACAGTTGTTCTATTATTTAGGCCGGCGTATGGCCCTCTTTTTTATCGGGGATGGGCAGGCGGATGGTGACCACCGCGCCGCCGCCCCGGGCGTTGCCAATGTCGAAGGTGCCGCCGTGAAGGCGGATAATCTCATCGCAGACCGCCAGGCCGATGCCGTTGCCCCGGGCCTTGCTGGAGCCCTTGTAGAACTTCTGCTTGACGTAGGGCAGCTCGTCCTCGGGGATGCCATGGCCGTAGTCACGGATGGTGATGACATAGAAGCCGCTGCGGCGGTGGAGCGCCACGTCGATGCGCTTGCCGGCGCCGCCGTGCTTGCGGGCGTTGTCCAGCACGTTGCTGAACACCTGCTTGAGCCGCTCGCCGTCGCCATCGATGGGGTCTTCATAAAACTCTTTTCCGCTGTGGTAATTCAGTTCGATGCCGTCCTGGCGGAACAGCTCACGGTAGGTGTACACCGCGTCCTCCAGCTCGGCCTGCAGATCGGTGGGCTCCACCTGGAGGGTGAAGCGGCCGTCCACCAGGCGGGAAAAGTCCAGCAGCTCCTCCACCATGTTGGTGAGCCGGGCGGACTCCTTGCAGATGATGGTGAGGCCGCGGCGCATGGCCTCGCTGTCCACGTTGCCGCTGTCCACATCCCCCAGCAGCGTCTCGCCCCAGCCGTTGATGGCGGTGAGGGGGGTGCGCAGCTCATGGGACACAGAGGAGACGAACTCACGCTGGGTCCGCTCGTTGCGCCCGATTTTCACGGACATATCGTTGATGTTGTCCACCAGGTCGTGCATCTCGTCGGCGTAGGTGTTGGGAATCTGGATGCCGTAGCTGCCCTGGGAGATGCGCTGGGCGGCGTCGGACACAGCGCTGACGGGGGCCACCACGCTGTTAATGAACAGCAGGCTGGAAAGGAGAATCAGCACCAGGGCGGCAAAGGTGATGGCCAGCACCATGATGACCGTCATAATCACCTGGTTGTCAATGTCACGGAGGGAGGTGACCAGGCGCATCATGCCCACCACGGTGCCGTTGAACTTTAAAAGGCTGCTGACGGCCACAATGCGCTCGCCGGTGACGGGGTCCCGGCCGGTGAAGCTGCCCACCTGGCCGGTGCGCATGGTCTCCACAATGTCGGAGGTGCCGGGGCGCATGCCCACGGTGAGGCTGCGGGTGGTGAGCTCCACGGTGCCGTCGGCAGTGAGGAATTGCAGTTCCACCCGCTCCCGGCTGTCGAAGGTGGCGCAGTACTGGGCGGCGCCGCGGTAATACTCGTCGTAGCCGGTCATGACATAGGTGTTGAAATACTCGGCGCCGGCATTGACCTTGGCCTCCAGGGCGGAGCGGGCGCCGCTGTAATAGTTGTCGGCAAAGGCGATGGACACCAGGGCGGAGATGAGGAACAGCAGCACCACCACAGGCACGATGCTGTTGATCAGCCAGCGGCGGCGCAGGCCCTTTTTGCGGGGGTGGTCGGCCATAGGGTGTCATCTCCTTTCCGGTAAAATAGGGGCGGCGTCAGGCCTGCCAGCGGTAGCCCAGGCCCCAGACGGTGGTGATATAGGTGGGGGCGGCGGTGTCGTCCTCGATTTTCAGGCGGAGGCGGCGGATGTTGACATCCACGATTTTCACCTCGCCGAAATAGTCCTGGCCCCAGACCATGTCCAGGATTTCCTCACGGGTCAGGGGCTTGTCCGGGTTCTCCATAAACAGCTTCATGATGGCGTATTCCACCTGGGTCAGCTTGATGGGCCGGCCGTTTTTGCTGAGGGTGTGGGAGCGGGTGTTCAGGGTAAAGGGGCCCTGCACCAGCTCGGCGGCCTCCTCGGCGGCGTCACCGCCGCTGCGGCGCATCAGCGCGTCCACCCGGGCGGTGAGCTCGGCGGGGGAAAAGGGCTTGGTGACGTAGTCGTCGGCGCCGGTCATGAGGCCGGTGACCTTGTCCATCTCCTGGGAGCGGGCGGTGAGCATGATGATGCCGATGTTGGAGCCGGTGGCGCGGATGCGGCGGCAGACCTCGAAACCGTCGATGCCGGGCAGCATCACGTCCAGCAGGGCCAGACGGGTGTCACGGTTTTGATCCAGCATTTGAAGGGCCTCCTCGCCGCTCTCGGCCTCAATGACCTCATAGCCGGCACGGCGGAGATTGATGGCGATGAAGCTGCGGATGCCTGCTTCATCCTCCAGAACCAATACTTTTTTCATCCGTTACTCCTTTCACGGCTCCCCCAGGTGTGGACCATCAGGGAGAAGCAGTTGCGCAGCAGCTCCTGGTCTACACCGTAGGCGGCGGAGGCATCGGTGAGCTCGCCGGCGATGATGGTATCGCTGAGGCGGGTGATGATGAAGCGGCCGTCCATGACGGCGCGGCTCTCACGGGTGTCGCTGGTGATGGTGTAAAGGTTGGCCACAGGTTCGCCGTCAATGGCGATGGTGGCCTGCTCCTCCCCGGCGGCCACATGGGCGGAAGTGACGGACACCACATTCCACCACGTGTCGGGTATGGTGAGATACCAGCCGGCAGATGCGCAATGGTAGGTGACGGCGCCCACTTCGGCGGCGCCGGAGGCGGCGCAGCGCCACCAGTTCACCAGCACGCCATCGGGATAGTACCGGGCGGCGCTCGCCTGGCCGGAGGCGGCGCAGGGCACCTCGGTAATGCCGTCACCGTCGATGTCCTGGGGCTCCAGGCCGCAGTAGGCATACGTCTTGTTGCGGAAGTCATCGCTGGGATAGACGGTAAAAACACGGAGCCGCTGGCCCACGGGCTCGGCGTCGTCCCAGAAAAAGCCGTCGGACTGCACCACCAGACGGGTGGCAGCCTCGTTATTCTCATTGACGCCGGTGATGAACAGGGCGGGCTCCTGCCGATCGGTGGTGCCGCAGACCAGCGAGCCACGGCGCAAGTCGTCGATGGTGCCGGACAGGCTCAGCTGCTGCACCCGGCTCATGACGCCGGAGCTCCACTGATACACGTCGGCGGAGAGGGAGCTGCGCTCGTCAGAATGGATGGCGATAAGGCAGGGAGTATCGCTGTCAGAAAAGGACAGGGTGACGAAACGGGAATAGTCGCAGCGCACCAGGGGGATACAGTCGCGGCCCACGCGGTAGACGGTAGCGGTACGCTCCTCGCCGGTGCCCCGCCAGCCCACGATCAGCTCCTTTGCGCCGTCGCCGGTCATGTCACGGTAGAGCACGCAGTCCACGCCGGCGCCCCGGCTCTCGATGGTGCAGACGCGCTGATAGCTGTCGCCGTCAGGGTCCAGCACCAGGATTTTCAATGGGTTTTCATCGCCGCTGCGCCGCAAAAACACCACGGCGCTCTTTTCCCCATCGCCGTCCAAATCCACCATCTGGATGGGCTCAATGTTCTCGCCGCTCTCGGGGGTGACGTATTCATAGCCGCTCTCCAGCAGTTCCTCCAGCGCCAGGGAGAGGCCGGCGTATTCCTCGGGGAGCTGGGGCAGGGTGAACAGCTCCTCCACGGACACGCCCATGGAGCAGCCGCAAAGCAGCATTGTCAGCGCCAGCGAAAGCGCTATTAGCAATGATAAACGCAGCCGTTTCACCGGCAATGCCCCCTTTCGGCCCATACTAATACGTGTATATCATACCACAGTTTCCGCCGCTTGGGTAGGGTTTGTTTGCGATTTTACCGCCGTTCACGATAATTTTACACTTGCAATTAGGGGAAAGCCACGGTATAATAACGGAGTTATCTGCCGGTGTGATGGAATTGGTAGACGTAGTGGACTCAAAATCCACCGCTGGCGACAGCGTACCGGTTCGAGTCCGGTCACCGGCACCACAAGAAAGCCTCTTTTGCTTTGGCAAAAGAGGCTTTCTTGAACGATGTGTTCCGCTGCCGCGGAACGTGATGTTTGGCTTCGCCAAGTGATGTGCCCTCCGGGCGTGATGTTTGCCTTCGGCAAGTGTGGCGGAACACATCACATCATTTGGCGGCAGCGCCGCCATACATCACTATGCCGCAGGCATAACATCACTTGCCCGTCAGGGCAAACATCATTTTTTCCTTTGAAGGGGGCAGACCTATGGGTGAAAACAAGTTGGCCGACCTCTCCATGTCCTTCTCCGTGCAAATCATTGCTCTTGTCAAGGAGCTAAAAGCGAAACACGAAACAGTGATTGCCAATCAAATCGGGCGGTCTGGCACTTCCATTGGGGCCAACATTTATGAAGCCAAGTACGCCCAGGGGAAAAGGGACTTCATCTCCAAACTGGAAATTGCGCTGAAGGAAGCCAGTGAAACCGGCTACTGGCTGGAGCTGCTGCACCGGACGGGCTACCTGGACGACGCCGCCTATCAGCCCCTGCAGACGCAGTGCGCTACCCTACGGGTGATGCTGGTGGCCTCTTGCCGCACGGCGAAGCAAAACGATAACGATGACTGACACGCAGAAAAGCAGCCCTTTGGGGGCTGCTTTTCCTTTTATTCTCGTGTATTTTATTCCGTTTCGCCGAAGTCGCAGAGGAGCCATTGGAAGCCGCCGGAGGGGAGGGTGAGCCAATTTTTATCCGCGTGGGCGCCGGTACACAGGTCGTGGTAGTCGCCCAGCTCGTCTACGGCCACGTACTTTTCCTGCTCCGTGAAGTTGAACAGGGCCACCAGCTTCTCGCCCTTATAATAGCGGCCGATGGTCAGGACGCCGTCGTCAAAGGTATTGACAAGCCACACGTCGGCGCCGCCGTCAAAGACGCGGTGGGCGGCGCGGATGGTCTCCAGCTGCCGCAGACCTTGGAACAGCTGCCCCTCGGGGGTGGTGGGGTCGCCGCGGTGCTCCGCCGCGTCCCACTGCATATCGCCCCGGTGGAGATAGCGGCTGTCCGCCGCCTTCAAGGGGTCGTCATGGTAGGTATAGTCGTTCTCCCGGGCCACCTCGTCGCCGCTGTACAGCACGGGGATGCCGCTTAACGTGAACACGAAGGCGTGGAGCATCAAATCCAGCCGCAAGGCCCAGGCCAGCTTCTCTTCGTCCCGTTCGTACCGGGCCGCCTCCACGCCGCAGAGGGAGGCGGTGGTGCCGCACAGGCGGGCGTCGCCCAGGCGGGGGTCGTCGTTATACAGCTCGCCCCGGGCGGGACTGCCGGGCCATTTGCCGGTAAAGTAATCGTTTAAGAACTTTTTATGGCCCACCTCCGCCACACCGAACTGGTGGAGGAAATCGTAATCCAGGCCCCAGCCGATGTCGTCGTGGCAGCGGAGATAGTTGAGGAAGCCGTACTCTTTCGGCAGGGCGAACACCTGGGCAAGCTGGTGGCGCAGCAGGCGGACGTCGTGGGTGGCCACGGTGTGCCAGGTGGTGGCCATGGTGGTGACGTTGTACAGCAGGTGGCACTCGGGGCGCTCCGGGGTGCCGAAATAGGGGGCCACCTTACTGGGCTCCATCACCACCTCCCCCAGCAGCAGCGCGCCGGGGCAGACGATCTCGCACACCATGCGCATCAGGCGCACCAGGTCGTGTACCTGGGGCAGGTTGCGACAGCTGGTGCCCAGCTCCTTCCAGATATAGGGCACCGCGTCCAGGCGGATGACGTCCACGCCCTGGTTGCAGAGGTAGAGCATGTTCTCCGTCATGTCGTTGAGCACCACAGGGTTGCCATAGTTCAGGTCCCACTGGTAGGGGTAGAAGGTGGTCATCACCACCTTGCCCGCCTCGGCACACCAGGAGAAGTTGCCGGGGGCGGTGGTGGGGAACACCTGGGGCACCGTCTGCTCGAACTGCCGGGGAATGTACCAGTCGTCATAGAAGAAGTAGCGGTTTTGGTACTCCCTCTCCCCTGCTTTGGCCCGGCGGGCCCATTCGTGATCCTCACTGGTGTGATTCATCACGAAGTCCAGGCACACCGCCATGCCCCGGCGGTGGCAATCCTCCGCCAGGGCGGCCAAATCCTCCATGGTGCCCAGCTGGGGCTGCACCTTGCGAAAGTCCGCCACGGCATAGCCGCCGTCGCTGCGGCCGGCGGGGCTCTCCAACAGAGGCATCAGGTGGAGGTAGTTGACGCCCGCCTCCTGCAGGTAGTCCAGCTTCTCCCGGACGCCCTGCAGCGTGCCGGCAAAGGCCTGTGTGTACATCAGCATGCCCAGCAGATCACGGCCCCGATACCAGTCCGGGTCCTTCTCCCGCCTGGCGTCCAACCGCTTCAGCGCGGCGCTGCGCTCTTGCCACATACGGCGGAGCATGGCCTCGAAATAGTCGTAGGCGGCGGCATCGTGATAGAGCCCGTCGTACACCTGCCGCAGTTCGGCGCGGTGGCGGGCCAGACGCCTGTCAAAAGTGGTCTCTTTCGCCATTTTCTCTCCTCCTCCATCCCTTTGCCGCCAATCCCCCTGATGGGACGCACCAGGGGGATTGGCAGCAATCGGATTCACAGGTATCATTCTACCATTATTCTATTGGTATGGCAATCGCTATTTTGGGGCGGGAGCAGCGTTATGGGGAGCCTTCTCGGGGATTTATAGTAGAACATTTATTAGTACAAGCCCATTTTCTTCCATTTCTGGCAGAAAAAGAAAAACACCGGAAGGCCGCTTGCTTCCGGTGTTTTTTGGAAATAGGGTACGAAAAAGATGGATTGGCGTTTTTGCCAAGTGGATTCGTACTCACGAAATTTCAAGTGCGATTGCCGCCTTTGGCGGCAGTTATATTGTCCCTTCGGGACAGTTATATTGCGCCTGGGGCGCAGTGATATTATATTCGCCTCAAAACTGCGCGAAGCGCAATATCACTGGTTGTAAGCCGAATAGCACTGCGAAGCAATATCACTCGCCGAAGGCGAATATAACTGAAAAAACCTCGTCTTTCGACGAGGTTTTTTCTGGCGCAGTGGGAGGGATTTGAACCCTCGTGCCGCTTTTGACGGCAACACGATTTCCAGTCGTGCTCGTTATGACCACTTCGATACCACTGCATATTCGATTTTGCTGCGCAACAGCAGATGTTATTATACCAAATCGACGCCGCTTGTCAAGCATTTATCGCCCATTTTTTAGAGAAAATTCCTTTTCGCCGCCAAAGTATTCTATCCTTGCATTTCCGTGCCGGAGCATAGTATAATTGAATCGTTAGGGAGAGAGGGGCAAGGAGGCTTCGCGTATGATGGTAGAAAAACGGGGCAGCATCCAATTTGAGGAGATCCCCATGGCCAAAAACCTGACGGCCCAGCAGAAGGAGCTGGCCAAGGGCATGGTGCGGGTCAACCACCTGTACCGCAGCGCATTGAAGGTGGCTATGACCCAGGTGGAGATCCTGGACGAGGAGTTCGCCAGCCTGTACGACCACTCCCCTATCCACCACATTGAGTACCGCATCAAGACGCTGGACAGCATCATCGATAAGCTGCGGCGGCGGGGCTATGAGGTGACCATCGACAACATTTACGCCCACATCCACGACGTGGCGGGCATCCGGGTCATCTGCAACTATCTGGACGACATCTACTATCTCCGCAGCCTGCTGACCCGCAGCGAGAGCTTCAAGGTGCTGCGGGAGACGGACTACATCAAAACCCCCAAGGACACGGGCTATCGCAGCCTGCACCTGGTGGTGGAGGTGCCCATCGTCATCTCCGAGGGCACGCTGAAGCTGCCGGTGGAGATCCAGCTGCGGACCATCGCCATGGACATGTGGGCCAGCCTGGAGCATGAGCTGCGCTACAAGTCCCCGCGGAAATTCAGCAAGGACGACGCCTACCGGCTGCGGCTGTGCTCCGACGCCATCTCCGAGATAGACCGGGAGATGCAGAACATCTACCAGGGCGCCGGGCCGGAGTATTCCGAAAAGCGAAAAACGGGCGAAAAAAAGGCGGATTAAGAACAACAAGAGCAGAGTATAAAACCTCCCGTATCCTTTATCGGACACGGGAGGTTGTTTTTATTGGGTTACTTTTTCCGCCCCAGCAGGACGGCTGCCACGCAGCACAGGCCGATGACCACGGTGCAGACGGCGCCGCCCTCCACGCCGAACAGGGCGCTGTACAGCACGTCGCCCCGGGCGGCCTCCAGATGCAGGAAGGACTGCTGGGCCACCAGGCCGGAGTTGGGCAGGCCGAAGAGGTAGTTCTGGGTAAAGTTCCAGGCGGTGTGCATGGCGATACAGAACCACAGGCTGCCGTGGTAGATCATCACCAGGCTCAGCAGCACGCCGTACAACACGATGTTGACAATGGACAGCACCGTGACGCCTGTGTTCAGCAGGTGCAGCGCGCCGAACAGCAGGGCGTTGCAGGCCAGGGCCACCCACACGTTATACCGCTTGGACAGCACGCCGAACATATAGCCCCGGGTCAGCAGCTCCTCGGCGCCGGACTGGATGGCTACCATGACAAAGGACACCAGCAGGTACAGGGGCTGAAAACGGCCCACGGAGAAGTCCACGTTCCCCGCCAGCCAGGCCACCAGGATGCACACCGCGTTGGTGCCGAAGCCCACCAGCAGGCCCCAGAGGAGGCCTTTGGCGGTGTTGCCCTTTCCGCCGCCCCGCCGGGCTGCGCCGAAGCTGCGGAACATATCTTTCTCCGCCAGGGCGCAGTACAGCAGCACCAGGGCGTCGATGCCGATGAAGGTCAGGTAGTTGCTGGCGGAGAACACCATGCCGTCGGACATGGGCACCAGCCGCAGCAGCACGGCCACCAGGATTTCACCGATGAGGCTGCCCACGAACATCAGCGCCAGAGCAATCAGCAGCACCCACACCACGAAGTGGCGCTTTTTATGCTTGGGCGCCTCCGGCATGACCACGTTCATATTATCCATTTTCCTATCCTTTCTCCCCCCGGGGGGAATCCGATTTGCCGTATCATTATAATCACTATGGCTGCGGCTGTCAAATGGGCGGCAATCGTGACAGGACTGTAAACTTTTCGCCCCGGGGCTTGACTTTCCCGCCACAGGGGCTACAATACAGTCAAAGAAAGCCCCAACAGCAACGCTAAGGAGGACGTGACTATGGAAAAGAAACTGACCAAGAGCGCCACCAACCGCAAGATCGCCGGCGTGTGCGGCGGCATCGCGGAGTATTTCAACATCGACCCCACCATCGTGCGGCTGATCTGGGCCGCCTGCGTGGCCTTTGCCGGCACCGGGCTGCTGCTGTATATCATCGCCGCTCTGGTGATGCCCGAGAGCCCCGACTATACAGGCTACAACGGCTGACAAATCTGGCAAAAATCCCTCCGGACCACTGTCCGGAGGGATTATTTTGTATTCGGTTTTACTTTTTGGCCCCCACCTTCTGCCAAAGGGGGAAGGTCAGCGGCCAGACGCAGCCGGCAAAGATGACCATGCAGCAATAGCGCACGGCGTCCGCCGCCACGCTGCCGTGGAACAGGGCCAGCAGGGGCGCTTTCAGCACCACGCGGATGGCCACCAGCAGCGCCAGGCCCAGCACCAGCTTACACGTCTGGCCCAGGAGGGGCGCCGCCACGTCGAAGCGGAGCTTTTTCTCGTCCACGAAGCGGCTCACCAGCAGGCCCAGCATCACGCCCAGCATCACCCAGGCGTTTTTCACGCCCTCGGCGTAGTTCTCCGGGTCGATGTCGGCGGGGAAGGGATAGCGCAGCACGAACAGCAGATACACCAGCGACAGGGCCAGCAGGCCCAGCAGCACCCACACCGCGCCGCGGGCGAAGTGGGCGTCGTCACGGAACACGAACCACAGCGCTGCCACCAGCACTGCCGACAGAGCGAAGCCCACGGCTACGTCCAACGGCGTGTGGACCCCCAGGTACATCCGGGAGAAGGGCACCAGAATCACCCCCGCCAGGCACAGCCAGCGCACCCATTTCTGCCGGTTGGACACGGCGATGACCCCCAGGGTGCCTACGATGTTCTGGGTGTGGCCGGAGGGAAAGGAGTAGCCGCCGGCCCCCGCCCGGGCCGACTCCACGATGGTAAAACCGGGGTCCAGCACCCAGGGCCGGGGAACGCGGAAATACAGCTTCATCATCTGGCTTGCCGCAATGCCGGCAAAGCCCACGGCGAACAGGTAATACCCCTGCCGCTTATTGAAGCACCAGAACAGCAGCATAGCCAGGGCCATGAAGCAGGTTTCGTCGCCCAGGTAGGTGATCACGGAGAAGAACGCCGTCAGGGGCGGCAGACGCAGCCCCTCCAAAAAGGTGAGAAATGCCATAACGGATGCCTCTCTTTTTTCAGAATCAAACCGCGTATTTGGTCTTGTACTCGTCGTAGTACCGGGCAAAGGAGGCGGACTTCATATCCCGCACGGAGTTGAGGTACTCGTGGGTGTCAAAGGTGTCGCGGTCCAGCTCGATGAGGGCCACGGCGATGTTGGAGCAGTGGTCGGCCACACGCTCATAGTTGGTCAGCAAATCGTTGAACACGAAGCCCTGGGACAGGGTGCACAGACCCGCCTGGAGCCGATCCACGTGATGGAGCTTCAGTTCGTCGCACAGGCCGTCGATGATCTCCTCCAACGGCTCCACCCGGGCGGCCAGCTCCTCGTCGTTGTTGACGAAGGCGTCGATGGCCAGGGTGAGGATTTCGCTGACGGCGCTCTCCATGACGCCCAGCTCCTTCCGGGCGGTGGGAGAGAAGTCCACGTTCTTCTCGTGGAGCTCCTGGGCAAGGTCGGCGATGTTCACGGCGTGGTCGGAGATACGCTCAAAGTCGGAGATGGTGTGGAGGTATTTGCTCACGTCCTCGCTCTGCTCCACGGACAGGGCCTTGTTGGTAATCTTCATCAGGTAGGTGCCCAGCTTGTCCTCGTAGCGGTCGATCATGTCCTCCATGTCCACCACGGCCTGGTAGCCCTTGTCGCTGTAATTGGTGCGCAGGGCGATGGCGTCCATCAGATTCCGCCGGGCCTTCTGGGCCATGGAGTTGGTCACCAGGCGGCTCTGCTCAATAGACAGGGCCGGGTGCTGCAGGAAGCGCTCCTCCAGCAGATCCATGTCCTGGGCGTCGGCGCTGCCGGGCTTATCCGGCACCAGGATGCACACCAGGCGCTCCATCAGCGGGATAAAGGGCGTCAGCAGCACCACGCTGAACAGGCGGAAGGCCGTGTTCAGCGCCGCAATGGTGACGGAGGTCATCACCATCTGCATGAAGCTGAAATGGAAAATGGCGTTGGCGCCGTAGAACAGCGCCGAGCCCATGACCACGCCTAAAATATCGGTAATGAGATACACCAGCGCCGTGCGCACGCCGTTGGTGCTGGCGCCCAGGGCGCTGATCAGCACCGGCACCGCGGCGCCGATGGCAATACCCATGATGACGGGCAGCGCCACGTCAAAGGTGATGGCCCCGGTAACGGCCAGCGCCTGGACGATACCTACCGCCGCGCTGGCACTCTGGATGACGGCGGTGAACAGCATGCCGGCCAGGATGCCCAGCAGGGGGTTGGAGAAGGTGGTCAGCACGTTGACGAACACCTGGCTCTCCCGCAGCGGCTCCACCGCGCCGGACATCATGGACATGCCGTACATCAGCACCGCGAAGCCCATGAGGATGGCGCCCACGTGGCGGGTGGCCGCCTTGTGGGAGATCATCCGCAGCAGAATGCCCACCACGGCGATGATGCCCGTCAGCGTGGCGGTGGAGAGGATGTCAAGCCAGCCGCTGTTGCCGCCGCTGATGGAGCCCAGGGCCAGAATCCAGCCGGTGATACTGGTGCCCAGAATGGAGCCCATAATCACGCCGATGGCCTGGCGCACCTTCATCATGCCGGAGTTGACGAAGCCCACCACCATAATGGACGTGGCGGAGGAGGACTGGATCACAGCCGTGACCCCGGTGCCCAGCAGAATGCCGCGGATCGGCGTGCTGGACAGCCGGTAGAGGAACACCTCCAGCTTGCTGCCGGCAACCTTCTTCAAATTGTCACCCATGACGGACATGCCGTATAGGAAAAGGGCTATGCCGCCCAATAGGGTAACGATGTCTGAGACTGTCATTAGCCCATACCCTCCCATCATAAAATAGCGTACATTGACAGTATAGCGGACGCGCCGCCGTTTGTCGATAGGTTTTCTCACGAAATTAGGGTTTTTAGCGCATTTTTTATGCCGCAGCTTGCCAATGGCGCGGCGCGGGAGTATAATGAATCAGTTTTTTGTAAGGAGCGGCGTATGATTAAGCATTGTCTCATTGTGTTTCTGGTGTCCATGGTGCCGCTGATTGAGCTGCGGGGCGCCATTCCCTACGGCGTGGTCTACGGACTGCCCCTGTGGCTGACCTACGCCATCGCCATCGTAGGCAACATGCTGCCGGTGCCCTTTATCTATCTCTTTGCCCGCAAGGTGCTGACCTGGGGGCAGGACAAGCCCCTCATCGGGCCTTTTTTCACCTGGTGCCTCCAAAAGGGCGAGAAGGCGGGGCAGAAGCTGCAGTCCAAGGCGGGCCGGGGCCTCTTCTGGGCGCTGCTGCTGTTTGTGGGCATCCCCCTGCCCGGCACCGGGGCCTGGACCGGCACCCTGGGCGCCAGCATTCTGAATATGGGCCTGAAAAAGAGTGCCCTGGCCTGCATGGGCGGCGTGCTGCTGGCAGGCGTCATCATGGGGGCGCTGAGCCTGCTGGGCGTGACGGCGTTCGGCGTGATAGGGTAAGGCAGAACGGGAAAACAGCCCCTTGGGGGCTGTTTTTTTATAGGGCTCGCATGTAGCACGGGATTGATATGCACATTTCGGATGTGTGTATGGATGGAAACGATTTTATTTATTTGTGTTTCCGCTTGGATGCCGGGTTTTCTTGGGGGTTTGGAGATGTTTGGGGGATGTTTCGGGCGGGTTGGATATGGACTTTTTGGTGCGGTTGTGTGGGTTTTTGCTTTTCTTATTGTGAGATAGCACAAAAGCTGTGGGTCTTTTTTGTGAGGTTTGGCAATGATTGCCCTTGTTTTTGGCTCTGGGTGGGGATAGAATAACGCCAGCTTCAGAAAAGAAAGGACGCGATGAACATGATGAACGATCGCAACATGATCGCTATTGCAGAGCTTGAAAGCGAGGCCCATTTCCCCAACCTGCTGAACGACCGGGACTTCGTGATGTACTCCTGGACTCTGCCCTTCGCTGAGATGTAATCTCGCCCTCACCGCTGCACACAGCGGAGAGAACACTCTACTATTCCGCCGCAAGGCGTGTATATGCGAACAAGCCCTTCGTTCCACCGAACGAGGGGCTTTTAATGTATCCCGGGGCTATATAGCGCGGAATCCCCCATCCGGCCGGATGGGGGATTCTGTTTTCGGGGGATGATTACAGCACTACGCCGTCTTTGAAGATGGAAATCTCACGGGCGCCATGGCGCTCGGCCTTGGTCTCCTCGCCGGAGGCCACGCGGAGGACGTAGTCCAGCAGGCGGTCGCCGGCGTCGTCCAGGCTCTCGCCCTGGGCCACGGTGCCGGCATTGAAGTCGATCCAGTTGTTCTTCTTCTCGTAGAGGGGGGTGTTGGTGGAAATCTTCACGGTGGGGGCGGGGGCGCCGAAGGGGGTGCCCCGGCCGGTGGTGAAGAGGATGATATGGGCGCCCGCCGCCGTCAGAGCGGTGGAGGCCACCAGGTCGTTGCCGGGGGCGCTGAGCAGGCTCAGGCCCTTCTTCTCCACGGCCTCGCCGTAGTGCAGCACGTCCACGATCTGGGCGGAGCCTCCCTTCTGGACGCAGCCGCAGGACTTGTCCTCCAACGTGGTGATGCCGCCGGCCTTATTGCCGGGGCTGGGATTCTCGTAGACCACCTGGCCGTGGCTGACGAAATAGTCCTTGAAGCTGTTGACCATCGACACGGCCTCGTCGAACACCTGGCGGTTCTGGCAGCGGGAGAACAGGATATTCTCGGCGCCGAACATCTCGGGCACCTCGGTGAGGACGGTGGAGCCGCCCAGGGCCACCAGACGGTCGGAGAAGCGGCCCACGGCGGGGTTGGCGGTGATGCCGGAGAGGCCGTCGGAGCCGCCGCACTTCAGGCCCACCACCAGCTCGGAGGCGGGCAGGGCCTCGCGCTTAAAGCCCTGGGCGTAGGCCGCCAGCTCCTGCAGCAGGGCGGAGCCGGCTTCCAGCTCGTCCTCCACCTGCTGGCAGGTGAGGAACTTGACGCGGCGGTCATCCCACTGGCCCAGCTCCTCCTTGAACTGCTCCTGGGTGAGATTCTCGCAGCCCAGGGACAGCACCAGCACGCCGCCGGCGTTGGGATGGCGCACCAGGGCCGCCAGCAGCTTCCGGGTCTGGGCGTGGTCGCCGCCCATCTGGCTGCAGCCGAAGGGATGGGGGAAGGTGTAGAGGCCATCAATATTGCCGGTGACCAGGTGCTGGTTCTCCCGCACCAGGGCGGCGGCCACGTTGTTGACGCAGCCCACGGTGGGGATGATCCACAGCTCGTTGCGAACGGCGGCACGGCCGTCATCACGGCGGTAGCCCATGAAGGTGCGCTCGGACACAGTGGGCAGGTCGTAGGTCTTATGGTCATAGACGTAATCCGCCGTCTCGGAAAGGCCGGTGCGGACGTTATGGACGTGGACCCAGGCGCCGGGGGCGATGTCGCACTTGGCCAGGCCGATGGGGTTGCCGTACTTCATGATGGGGGCGCCTTCGGGGATGGCGGTGAGGGCGATCTTATGGCCCCGCTCCACGTCCTCGATGGCGGTGACGGCGGCGCCGTCTACGGTGAGGGTCTCTCCTTTTACCAGATTCTCCAGGGCAACGGCCACGTTGTCCGCAGGATGGATCTTGATGAGTTTCATAATCGTATCTCCTTATAGGCTGATAGGGGCGGGCAGATGCCCGTCCCTATGAAGCTATTTTTTGGGCCACGCAGTGTGCCAGCAAAGCAAGTGCATGGAGTGGACTGCCATCTCACTATCATAAAATGGCGCAGCCGTTTTATGATAAGCATATCAGAGGCAGGCCTTCATGGCCTCGTACATGCCCTTGGTCTGGATGGCCTCCAGGGCCTCCACCACCGCGGCCTCGAAGCCGGGGAGGTTGGCCAGGGTGTCGCCCCACATGCGGTCATTGTGGATGACGGCGTGAGCCAGGGTCTTCAGGTCATCGTCCTTATGCTGCAGGTAGAAATCCAGGGTCCAGTCGTCGTCCTTGATGTTATAGGTGCCCTCGCCCCGGCGGCCGATGAGGCAGTTCTCGCCCTTTTCACGGGCGGTGTGATAGAAGGCGATATAGGCCGCGAAGGAGAAGGTGATGCACCGGGGCAGCTTGCCCAGGCGCTTATAGTACTCGGTGAGGCTGGGCATGACCCGGGCCTTCCACTTGGCGGTGGAGTTCAGGGAGATGTCCAGAAGCTGATGGTCGATGTAGGGGTTATTGAACCGGTCGATGACGGAGCCGGCGAACTCGGTGAGCTCGTCTTTCGGCAGGTCCAGGGTGGGGATGACCTCGTCGAAGATGGTCTTGTTCATGAAGTCGCGGATGGTGGCATCCTCCATGCACTGGCGGACGATGTCCTTGCCGGCCAGGTAGGCGCCCAGCACCATGGAGGTATGGGCACCGTTGAGGATGCGAACCTTGCGCTGCTTGTAGGGGGTATGGTCGTCCACCACGATGATGGGCAGGCCGGCCTTCTCGAAGGGGAACTCGTCCTTGATCCACTGGGGGCCCTCGATGACCCAGAAGCCGAAGACCTCGGCGGTGTCGATGATGTTATCCTGGTAGCCCAGCTCCTGGCAGATGGCCTCGGCCTCCTTGCGGGGATAGCCGGTGACGATGCGGTCCACCAGGGTGGAGCAGAACACGTTCTCACGATCCACCCAGGCGGCGAAGTCATCCTCCAGGCCCCAGAGCTTGATATACTCCTGGACGCAGCGCTTCAGCTCGTCGCCGTTATGGTCGATGAGCTCGCAGGACAGGATGACAAAGCCCTTCAGGCCCTGCTGCCAGCGCTGGTGCAGGAACACGGTGAGCTTGCCGGGGAAGCTGGAGGGGGGCGTATCGTCGAATTGGCAGGCGGGGTCGAAGACGATGCCGGCCTCGGTGGTGTTGGACACCAGGAAGCGGAGGTCGGGATTCTTGGCCTGGTCCAGCAGACCCTGGAAGTCCTCATAGGGGTTATTGCAACTCTTGACGCAGGAGATGACACGCTTGCGGTTCACCTTCTCGCCATTCTCGCGGCCCCGGAGGAACAGGGTGTACAGGCCCTCCTGGGCGTTGATCATGGGGGCCAGGCCCGGGGCGATGGGCTGGGTCAGCACCACCTTGCCGTTGAAGCCGGCCTTCTCGTTCATCACGTCGATGAAATAATCCACGAAGGCACGGAGGAAGTTGCCCTCGCCGAATTGCAACACCTTCACAGGGGCCTCGGGCAGCAGGTAACCATCGTAGCCCTGGTCGCGCAGGGTCTTGTAGCTTAACAGTTCCATAGTCATTATCTCTCCTTACAGATCAAAATAGCGGGCGGCGTTACGGTAGCTGACGCCCTCCACGATGCGCTGCAGCGCGCTCTCGATGGCGGGATATTCGCCGTTCTCCACCCAGTTACCCACCAGGTTGCAGAAGATGCGGCGGAAATAGTCATGACGGGCATAGCTCAGGAAGGAGCGGGAGTCGGTGAGCATGCCCACGAAGTTGCCCAGGAGGCCCAGGTTGGCCAGGGAGCGCATCTGGTTCTCCATGCCGGACTTGGTGTCCATGAACCACCAGGCGCTGCCTAGCTGAATCTTGCCGGGGACCTCGGTGCCCTGGAAGCAGCCCAGCATGGTGCCCAGCACGTCATTGTCCACGCCGTTGAGGGAGTAGAGAATGGTCTTGGGGCACTGGCCCTCCTTGTCCAGGGCGGACAGGAAGCGGGAAATCTCCACGGCGCAGGAGGTCTGGGCGATCATGTCGAAGCCGGTGTCGGGGCCCAGCTTGGCGTACATGCGCTCATTGGCGTTGCGATGGCAGGAATAGTGGAGCTGCATGGCGATGTTGAGGCGGTGATACGCCTTGCCCAGGCACAGCAGCACGGCGGTCTGGTACTGCTCGGCCTCCTCCACGGTGATGGCCTGGCCGGCCATGGCCTTGGCGTAGACCGCCTCCACCTGCTCGGCGGTGGCGGGGCGGAAGGGGATGTAGTCCAGGCCGTGGTCGCTGGCGCGGCAGCCCATCTTGGCGAAGAATTCCAGGCGCTCCACCAGGGCATCGCACACGTCGGCGGCGGTGGGCAGGGCGCTCTTGCCCACGCTCTGGGCCAGCTTGCCGATGTATGCCACGAAGCCGGGCTTATTGATATTGATGGCCTTGTCGGGGCGGAAGGAGGGGCAGACCTTTACCTTAATGGTGGGGTCGGCGGCAATCTTCTCATGCCACTCCAGGGAATCGATGGGATCGTCGGTGGTGCCGATGAAGGCCACGTTGGCCTTCTCGATGATGCCGCGGACGGTGAGGGACGGGTCATGCTGCAGCTTATCGTTGCACCAGTCCCAACACTCCCTGGCGTTCTCGGGGGTGAGGGGCTTATCGTAGCCGAAGAACTGACGCAGCTCCAGGTTGCACCAGTGGTACATGGGGTTGCCGATGGCCAGCTGCAGCGCCTCCACGAACTTCTCAAAGCGCTCAAAGGCGGGCTTATCGCCGGTGACGTATTCCTCGGGGGTGCCGTTGGAGCGCATGACGCGCCACTTGTAGTGGTCGCCGAAGTAGGTGCCGTCGGGGTTCTTGCCGCCCAGCCAGACCTCCACCAGATTGTTGAAGCGGCGGTCCTCATAAATCTCCCGGGGGGAGATGTGGCAGTGATAGTCCACCAGGGGGAGACGCTCGGAATAGTCGTGGAAGAGATGGCGGGCGGTCTCGGTCTCCAGGAGGAAATCCTTATCCATAAACTGCTTCATGTTGTTACCTCTTAATGTCGTAATTCATGTTCATCAGGTTGCGGATGCTCTCGGCGTCATCGGTGATGTTGCCGTCGCCGTGGATGGTGTGCTTGATGACGCTGCTGGCCACGGCGAAGTTCACCATGTCCATGGGCTTATAGCCGTTCATCATGGCGTAGATGAGGCCGCTGGCAAAGGCGTCGCCGCCGCCCACACGGTCGAGAATGTTGAAGGTGAAGAGCTTGCTCTCGAAGGTGTGGCCCTGATACCACATGTAGGCCATAAGGCTGTTTTCGCTACCGGTGTGGGCGTAGCGGACGTGGCGGGCGATGCACTTGATGTTGGGGTAGCGGGCCACGAAGGCCTGGAACACCTCGTCCTGCTGCTCATAGCTGGGCTGCAGGGGGACGCCGTCCTTCACGTCGCCCTTGGCATGGTCGGCCTCGTCACGCCACAGGTGATAGGGCTCGATGCCGAAGAGAACGTCCACGTAGGGCAGGCACTGGGTGCAGAAGTCACGGGCCTCCTCCCACGTCCACAGCCGGGAGCGGAAGTTGCCGTCGAAGCTGACGGTGAGCCCCTTCTCCTTGGCCTTGGCCATGCACTGTAAGATAAAATCGGCGCAGCTGGGGGACAGGGCGGGGGTGATGCCGCTTAAATGCAGCCAATCGAAGCCCTCCAGCAGCCAGTCCAGATCCACCTTGGCGAAGTCGTACTCGGTGATGGCGCTGTGCTTGCGGTCGTAGGTGACCTTGCTGGGGCGGATGCCGTAGCCCGTCTCCAGATAGTAGGTGCCCAGGCGGTGGGTGGGGGTCTCCTCGGGGGTGCTGAGAATCACCGGGGTGCAATGGACGTCATTGCTGCGGAGCATACGGATGGCGCTCTTGCCCAGGGAGTTGTTGGGCACCACGGAGAAAAAGGTGCTGTCCACACCCAGGTTGGCCAGGGCCAGGGCGATATTGGCCTCGCTGCCGCCGTAGCTGGCCTCGAAATTGGTGGCCATGCGGATTTTCTCATAGTTGGGCGGGGTCAGACGCAGCATCAGCTCACCGAAGGTGATGAACTTCTGCCCCGTGCACTTGCCGCGCAGTAAAGGATTGGAGTGTTCCATGGCGTCAGCGCTGGATGCGGCCGGAGCCGTCGCCGCCGGCCAGCTTCTCCACCTCGGCGACGGTGACCATGTTGTAGTCGCCCTCGATGGAGTGCTTCAAAGCGGAGGCTGCCACGGCGAACTCCACCGCCTGCTGGGTGGTCTTGCCGGTGAGCAGGGAGTAGATCAGGCCGCCGCCGAAGCTGTCGCCGCCGCCCACGCGGTCGATGATGCGCAGCTCATACTTCTTGGAGAAGCAATACTCGCCGCTCTTCACGTCGTACAGCATGGCGCTCCAGCCGTTGTCGCTGGCGGAGTGGGACTCGCGGAGGGTGATGGCCACCTTCTCGAAGCCGAACTTATCGGCCAGCTGCTTGGCCACGCTCTTGTAGCCCTCCCGGTTGATCTCACCGGCGTAGATGTCGGTGGCCTCGGCCTCGATGCCGAACACGTCCTTGGCGTCCTCCTCGTTGGAGATGCACACGTCCACATACTGGCACAGGTCGGTCATGGCGGCGCGGGCCTGCTCGCGGGTCCACAGCTTGCCGCGGTAGTTCAGGTCGCAGCTGATTTTTAGACCGTGGGCCTTGGCGGCCTTGCAGGCCTCCCGGCAGATGTCCACCACGTTGGGGCCCAGGGCCGGGGTGATGCCGGTGAAGTGGAACCAGTCGGCGCCCTCGAAAATCTTATCCCAGTCGAAGTCGGCGGTGGTGGCCTCCTGGATGGCGGAGTGGGCGCGGTCATAGATGCAGACGCTGCCCCGCTGGGAGGCGCCCTTCTCATTGAAGTAGATGCCCACACGGTCGCCGCCCCGGACGATGAGGGAGGTGTCCACGCCGTAGCGGCGCAGGCTGTTGACGGCGCACTGGCCGATGGCGTGGGCGGGCAGCTTGGTGACGTAAGCGGCATCCAGGCCGTAGTTGGCCAGGGACACGGCCACGTTGGCCTCGCCGCCGCCGAAGGTGAACTCCAGGTGATCGGCCTGGACGAAACGCTCGTAGTTATAGGGCTGGAGACGAATCATGATCTCGCCGAAGGTGATAACTTTTGCCATAGTGTTAATCTCCTTTTTACGCAGTACCGGCATTTTCCGCCGGAGGATTCACATTTGATTTTACAGGCCGATGTGGATGGAGAAGCCGTTGAACTCGCCGTTGATATACACGAACTTGGGCTGGCCCTTGTCGTTGTACTTCAGGGTGCTCTCGTCGAAGGTGACACCGCGGCGGCCCAGGTGGTACATGGCCCGCTCCAGGTTGTTGGTCTTGAAAGCGATGTGGCCCTTGGCGCCGGGGGCGGGCTTGAACATGCACTCGATGCCGTCGCCGGCGAACCAGGACTTGCTGGTCTCCCGGGTGGTGAAGCCCAGCAGGCCGGCAATCAGCTGGGCGGTCTTCCTGGCGTTCTCGGCGTCGCCGCAGGGCACGCCAACGTGATCCAGACGGAGGCCCAGCATGGTCTTGACGGCCTCCTGGCAGATGGCGGTGATCTCATCCCACTTCTCGCCGTCGATGAGCTCCTTCTTCACCATCCAGGTGCCGCCGCAGGCGACGATCTTATCGAAGGAGAGGTAATCCATCATGTTCTTGGTGTTGACGCCGCCGGTGGGCATCCACTTCAGATTGCGGTAGGGGCCGGCCAGGGATTTCAGCTTCTTCACGCCGCCGTTATCCTCGGCGGGGAAGAACTTGACCACGTCCAGACCCATGGCCATGGCCTGCTCCATCTCGCCGCCGGTGGCGGTGCCGGGCAGCATCAAGGCGCCCTTGGACAGGCCGTAACGCACCATGTCGGGGTTAAAGCCGGGGGAGACGATGAACTGGCAGCCGGCATCCAGGGCGCGGTCCAGCTGCTCGTGGGTCAGCACGGTGCCGGCGCCCACCAGCATCTCCGGCACTTCCCTGATGATGGCGCGGATGGCGTCCTCGGCGGCGGCGGTGCGGAAGGTGACCTCGGCGGCGGGCAGGCCGCCGGCCACCAGGGCCTTGGCCAGAGGCACGGCCTTGCTGGCGTCTTCAATGGCGATGACGGGGACGATACCAATCTGGGAAATCTTGCGCAATACTTCGTTCATGTGGGGATACCTCCTATGGAATATAATGAAATCTTTCGTTGAGCCAGGTTTGACAAAGGGACACCCAGGGGGCGCAGGCGGGGGTGGGGGTCTCCGTCTCCTGGGTGCAGACGGAGATGCCGTGGGCGCCGCCGGAAAAGAGGTGGCACTCGTAGTCCACGCCGGAGCGCTGCATGGCGGTGACCAGCAGCAGCGTGTTCTCCACCGGTACGCTCTCATCCCCCACGCAGTGCCACACGAAGGTGGGGGGCATGGTGGGCTTGACCCGGCGCTCCAGGGACAGCTTCTCCCGCAGCGCATCGTCGCCGCCGCTTACATTGTCCGCCGACTCCCGGTGGGCGTATTCGGCGGTGGTAATCACCGGATAGGCCAGGGCTACGGCGTCGGGGCGGCAGCGGGGGTCCAGGTGCAGCTCCGGATCGTCCCACAACGTGGCAAGGCTGGCGGCCAGGTGGCCCCCGGCGGAGAAGCCCAGCACGGCGATGTGGTGGGGCTCTATGTGCCACGCCTCTGCCCTTTCCCGGAGGGTGACCACCGTCTGGGCCAGCTGGCGCAGAGGGCGGCAGCCGCCGGCGTCGGGGGCTACGGAGTAGGACAGCAAAAACACCTGGTAACCCTGGGCCAGAAAGGGCAGAGCCGCCGGGTCGGCCTCCCGGGGGGAGATGTGGTTATACCCCCCGCCGGGGCAGACGATGAGGGCGGGACGGGTCTTGTGGTGGACAAGGCGGGGATGATCCTCTTGCAGATAGCCGGTGACGGCGGCGCCGTCAGCGGAAAAAGTGACGATTTGCATAGCGCCTCCCGTGGAATGGAGCCGCCTCTCCCCTGCCCTGCCGGGGCGGGAAAAGGGGCCTTATCGCAACGTGTCCGTGCGCCGGGGGTCGGCGCACGGGCAGCGTAGCACTATTTCATTTAGGGCTGCTTGCCGATGTAGGCAAGGATGCCGCCGTCCACATACAGGATGTGGCCGTTGACAAAATCAGAGGCCTCGGAGGCCAGGGCCTTATCCAAAGATTGGGAACTGCCGATTTGACTCGGTGTTCCCAATCTTTTTCATAGACGCTGGGGGCTGCCGCATGGCTTTTGCGGCCAGCCTTTTTCTTTTATCCGCGGCGGTTGCGGCCCCAGAACACGTTGTAGCGGTCGGGCTTCCAGCCGGGTTTCACGTCCTGCACCGCCTGGGCGGCGGTGATGACAGCGTCGCCGTTGTCGATGTCGACGAGGGTATAGCGGTCGTTGCCCATGCCCAGCTCCTTCATGTAGCTGAGCTGGCGCAGGCCGTGGCGGGTCTCGATGCGCTCGATCATGGCCTTGCCGCCGCCGTCGGGCAGGTTGTACAGCAGGTCCACGCAGGCGTTGTCCACCGCCAGGATGTCCAGGGAGGCCAGGATGCCCACGTCGGGGGTGACCACAGGCTCCGCCTCGGGGCCCTCGCAGTCGCAGGACACGGACATATTGCGCATGGTGTTGATGAAGCAGACGTGGGGGGCGAAGTGGTCCACGGTGGCCTTGGTGGACTCGGAGATGCGCTCCATCAGCTCCTCCTCGGCGATGTCCCACATATCCACGCGGGAGTGGATCTCCTTTTTGCCGATGCGGCCGTCGGCGCAGCCGATGCCGATGTTTTTGTTGCTGCCGCCGAAGCCGCCCATGGTGTGGCCCTTGAAGTGGGTCAGCACCACGAGAGAGTCGTAGTCGGCCAGGGTCTTGCCCACGTGCATCTCGGTAAACCATTTGCCGCCGTTCACCGGGAAGGTGGTGACGCCCTCGGCGTCGGTGATGTCCACGGGGCAGAAGGTCCAGCCGTTGATCTCCAGGGTCTGGCGGTGGGCCTCGGTGGTGTAGCGGCTGCCCTCATAATAGGTGTTGGTCTCCACGATGGACGCACCGGGGAGCCGGTCGTCCACCAGGGCCTTTACCCAGGGACGGGGGATGATGTTGGGGCCGTGGGCCTCGCCGGTGTGGAGCTTGATGGCCACCTTGCCGGAGATGACGGAGGCCACCCGGTCGTAAATCTTCTTCAGGCCGGCCTCGGACAGGTCGCGGGTGAAGAACACCACGGAGCTGTCGCCAGTGCGCTGGTCAAAGGGGATATAGCGATTGCCGTCCTTGCCGGGAACAGGGCTCATTATTGTTTCCTCCTATTGAAAATAATGATTATTTGCGGGAAATGGCCTTTTGCACCGCCGCCACGATGTTGGCGCTGCGCAGGCCGTACTCGTCCATCAGGTACGCCTGGGGGCCCACCTGGCCGAAGCGGTCGTCCACGCCCACGAACTCCTGGGGCACCAGGCAGTGGCGCACAAGGCTGTTGGCTACCACGCTGCCCAGACCGCAGGTCAGGTTGTGGTTCTCGGCGGTGACGATGGCGCCGGTCTCCCGGGCGGCCTTTAAGAGCAGGTCTTCATCCAGAGGCTTCCAGGTGAACATATCGATGACCCGGACGGTGATGCCCTGGGCGAGCAGCGCCTCATAGGCCTTGAGGGACTCATCCACCATGATGCCGGAGGTGATGATGGTGGCCTGGTCGTGGTCACTCTCGTGGAGCACCACGCCCTTGCCTACGGCGAACTCGGTGTCGTCGCCGTAGACCTGCACCACGCCCTTGCGGACGAAGCGGGTGTAGGTGACGGTGGGGATATCCACCTGGGCACGGGTGACGAAGGCCAGCTGGGCATAGTCGCAGGCGTCGAACACCACGGCCTGGGGGATGGACAGGTACATGGCGCCGTCCTCCAGGGGCATGTGGGTGCCGCCGTTGAAAGCGGCCACCACGCCGGCATCGCTGCCCAGCACGTGGACGGGCAGGTCGGCATAGGCGGCGGACATATAAATCTGGTCATAGATACGGCGGGAGGCGAAGGTGCCGAAGGAGTGGAGATACACCTTCTTGCCGGTGGCGGCAAGGCCGGCGGCGATACCGGCGGCGTTGGCCTCGGCGATGCCGGCCTCGATGGCCCGGTCAGGCCACAGCTGCCTCAGGGACTTGGTGCCCAGGCAGCTCATCAGGTCGCAGTCCACGTAGACCACGCTGTCATCGGCGGCCATCAATTTTTTCAGCTCCTCCACCAGGCCGTCACGGCAGGCACGGGGATCGTTTTCATGCTTGGCAATCAGATTCAGTTTCATTTCCGGCACCTCCTCACGCATTTTCAGCATCACGCAGGGCTTGTTCGGCAGCGGCCAGGGCCTCCTGCCACTGCTCCTCCTTGGGCTGGGAGGAGTGGTCGTGCTTGGGCTCGGCAAAGGTGGCGCCCCGGCCCTTGCTGGTGCGCAGCACGATGCAGGAGGGCACGCCCTTTGTGGCCTTGGCCTTCTCGATGGCGTCATAGATGGCGGCGGTGTCGTGGCCGTCGATCTCCTGGACGTGGAGGCCGAAGCCCTTCACCTTGGCCGTCAGATTGCCGTGGGGCAGGATGGCGTCGGTGGGGCCGTCAAGCTGGTAGCCGTTGCAGTCGATGAAATAGATGATATTGTCCAGCTTGTGGGCGCAGGCGAAGTGGAACGCCTCCCAGACCTGGCCCTCGTCAGCCTCGCCGTCGCCGATGACGCAGTAGACCCAGTTATCCCGGCCGTCCAGACGGTTGCCCAGGGCGGCGCCGGTGGCGGTGGACACGCCCTGGCCCAGAGAGCCGGTGGTCAGGTCCACGCCGGGGGTCAGCTTGCGGTCGGTGTGGCTGGGGAAATGGGTGCCGGGGAAGTTGAGGGTGTAGGCGTCGGCCAGGGGATAGTAGCCCATGATGCCAAGGGTGGCATAGGACACAGGTCCAGCGTGGCCCTTGCTGAGCACCAGCCAGTCACGGTCGGGCCAGCGGGGATTCTTTGGATCAAAGCGCATCTCCGCGCCGTACAGCACGGCCATCAGCTCCGCCAGATCCACGGAGCCGCCCACGTGGCCGAAGCCCCGGGAATGGATGACCTTCAGCGTTTCCAGCCGGATTTTCGCGGCCAGAATATCGATTTTTTTCTTGTCCATCGTCAATACCTCATTCCTCTCGTGCCTGTTTTTCGGTAATGGGCGCCCGTGCGCCTGGTTATACGGATACAGTATAACCCAATTTTGCCATAAAGTAAAGCCGGAGAGGGCAGAAAAAGAGCCGCCGGTCGGCGGCTCTTTTTTGAGAGGGTTTTTAGTTTTCGTGGAGGGGGGTGACGCCGCACTGGGTGAGGATGTCGTCGCAGGTGGGGCAGCCGAACCAGTTGAACAGCCGCCGGGCGGGGCTGTCGGCCGGCTCGTCGGTCCGGATGACCACGTAGCCCTTGGTGCCCAGGGGGTAGGTGTTGTCGGCCACGTTCTCCGGGGTGGGGTCCACGCCGTCCAGGGACAGGACCCGGACGTCAGTCTCGCCGTAGACGCTGTCGAGATACGTCATGATGGAGTAGCCCATGGCGTAGGGGTCATACTCCACGGCCCCCACGATGGTGCTCATCTCGTCCAGGCGCTCAAAGCCCGACAGATCCGGGGCGTCGCCGCCGAAGAGCAGCTTGTCGAACAGCCGCTGGCTGCCGGACTGGTCGTCACGGTACAGCACGTGGATGGGGGCATCCACGCCGCCCAGCTGGCTCCAGTTGGTGATCTCGCCCCGGTAGACAGCCCGCAGGTCATCCAGGGTGACGTCCGTCACGCCGCAGGCACTGTTGACGATGAACACCAGGCCGTCGCCGCCGTAGAGCTTCATATCCACGGTGACGCCCTTTTCCTTGAGGTAGGCCTCCTCCTCTTCCGTGGGGGCCGCCAGCAGGGCGATGTCCGCCACGCCGTCAGCGATGTTCAGCCAGGCCCCGTGGGTGGTGGAGCAAAGGGGCTGGCTGCCCTCCACACCCTGCTCCTGGCAGAAGAACTGCCAGAGGCGGGAGGTGACGGGCTTGCGGGCGGTGGAGGAATCCATCACGGGGAAGGAGCCGTCGGCAAAGAGGCTGGTCTCCACGCCGGGGCGGGTGACCTCAGTGCATGCGCCGCTGGACAGGTCCACGAGATAGCGGTGGACGCGGAAGCCGTAGTAGGGCTCGCCCCACAACTCCGTGGTGGCCTCCACGCTGCCGGAGAGCAGCACATGGTCGCCCAGCACGTCCTCGGTGCGGACGCCCCAGCCGCTGTTCTCCACCGGGAGAAGGGTGGCGTTGCCGTCCAGGTCGTAGAAATAGGTGTCGGTGGTGCCGGCGGCGTCGTTGTCACGCAGCACCAGATAGCCGCCGCTGCCCACCGCCAGGACGGTGGCGCCGTTCATGTCGAAGGGCACCGCCACCTCCGTCTCCTCGCCGGTGGCGGGGTCGATTTCGGTCATGCGGGAGCTGGTAATATAGTTGCCGTCCTGGTCATAGCCCCAGGTGCGGCGGTGGGCCCAAAGGCGGTCGGCGGCGTTGACGAAGTAATACAGATCGTCGTCGGAGGGGTTGGTCTTTTCCCACAGCGTCTCACCGGTGACGGGGTCCATGGCGCACAGCCGGTTGATCACGGTGTCAGAAGTCTCGTCGTAGGTGCTTTCGCAGTAGATGATGGTGTTGCCCCGGGCCGCCAGCTGATAGGCGCTCTCGGGAAAGGCGATGGGTTGGATGGTTTTGCCGTCATAATAATAGCTGCTGTAGCCGTCTATCATGGTGAAGGTCCGCACCAGCACGCCGTCCTCCAGGGGCAGCACCTCGCCGGCGCTGGTGCCCACGGAGGCGGTGGTCACGGTGCCGTCTTCATGGAGGCACAGCAGGTTGCCGCCGCCGAGCATCACCAGCTTGTCACCCCAGCGGTAGACCTTGCCGGTGACGGTGTCCAGCAGGCGGACGGCCTCGCCTCCGTCCACGGGCTGGGCGTAGGGGCGGCCCTGCTCCTGGGTAAAGTAGAGGTAGTCCGGCCCGGTGGGGACGGTGTTCTCTTTTTGCCCGCCGCAGCCTGCCAGCAGCAGAAGGCACAGCAGGGCGGCAACGATACGAATGGTTTTTTTCATATTCTATCCTCCTCTGAAAAATGGGCCTCGGTCAGCGTTCCTCTACGGGCACACTGGCCAATACCTTGGCAAAGAAACGGTAAAAGGGCACCAATTCGGTGAGACCCTTTATCACGTCGTCCGCCAGCGCCGGGTCGAAGATGCGGTCATCCAGGGGGGTGACGGTGCGAACCAGCATGATGTTTTTCTTCTGATACCAGGGGTACAGCAGCTTGCCGGGGTCGCCCTTGGGCCGGGCGTAGCTCTCCCCTTCCAGCACGAATTCGCTCTGGCGGTTAAACCGGCGCACCAGCTTGGCAAACTCGTCGGCGTGTTCATCCACGTACTTGCGGTACTGGGCCAGCACCGCCGCCCCGGGGGCCCAGAAGCCCAGGCCGTATTGGTAGAAGTCGGGGCCGATCTCAAACCAGAAGGTGGGGCGGCCCTGCCAGTCCTCCTCCCCGGAGCGGACGGCAAACCAGAGATTGTCCTTGTAGGGGCCCCGGCCGAAAAGGCGGCGGGCGTCCCGGTAAATGCGGCTGACCTTGCAGATCAGGGGCTCGTCGGGCAGGGCGGCGTGGATGGCGTCATACACCTGGTCCGCCAGGGCCTTGGTGGGCGCCAAAAAATGGTCGGTATAGTCGGACTTGTGGGCCATGAACCAATCCCGCTCATTGTTGAAGCGGATGCCCCACATGAAGTCCACAGTGGTCTGGTCGTATCCTTGAAACATTGTTTGCTCCTTTTTCGTTTTCTTTGACGCTATTGTAATCCTTTTTGTTCCGGTGGGCAAGGGCGGAAAAGCATGGAAAAGAGCCGCCAGCAGGCGGCTGAGCCTGTCAAAAAACGGCTATGCCGTTTTTTGACAATGGGATTGCAGTCTACTGCGCGCAC